>NZ_JBEZHK010000001.1:0-393765 GCF_040650555.1 Streptomyces sp. NPDC048664
CAACCCCTCAACGCCCACAAAGCAGGCACCATCAAGGGCCTCACCGCCGAGGTCGGCTCCTCCATCACCTCGGGCGCGGCCATCTGCGACATCACGGACTGAGCACCTGAGCAGGCGCCCCGCACCACCGTCCACGGTGAGGCGGGGCGTTTTGCCGTGATACGGACGCGCAGCCGGGGCCCCATATCCGCGGGCACCCTGCGCGTTCGGCGCACGACCGGAGCTGCGGCGGGTGGCCGACCGCCCTCCAAGCCCGGCACGGCGCGACAGGGCACCGCCGGGTCGCAGACTGCCCCCGTAGTTATCGCCTCCGGCCACTTGGCAGCGGGACCCCGCCCTCCACGTGACGGCCGGAGCCACAAGGCCCCGCAACCGCCCGAGGGCGCACAGCACGCCCCGGCGCCCCCGGCCACCCAAGCCCGAGGCACGGCCCGAGCATCGCGCCCCAAGCAGATCCCGACCGAGGCACACCCCCGACACCGCGCCATGGGCCACCAGCCGAGGCACGTGGCACGGCCCCAGCACCCAACCGCAGCACCGCGCGCACCCACACGGCCCGCCCCCGGTCCACGAGACGCCGCTCGGCCACCCGACGCGCCACGGGCCACCGGCCAAGGTACGTGGCACCGCCCGAGAACCCGGACGTCCGGGCACCCGAGCCACGCGACCCGTCCAGCCCACAAGGTGCCGCGGGCGCTTGCGCCGTCGGTCAGCCTCCCGGCGCCGGTCAACCCGCCGCCGGAGGCGTCAGCGGCGGCGCAGGTCCGCCACGCGGGCCCGGTCGCCGGTGGGCTGGTCGCCCAGGACGGTCGCCGTGCGCAGTTGGGGGCCGCCGCCGGGAACCTGGCCGCGGCGCGGGCCGGGCAGGGGAACGTCCCTGCGCGGCTGCCGCCCCGCCGGGCCCCCCTCACCCCCCGTCGCACCCCCGGCCGAGGCTCCGGCGACCGCGACCTGCACGCCCTGGTCGGCCAGTGCCTGCAGCTCGGTGGCCGCGCGGTCGTCGTGCGGCGGCGGCTCGTCGGTCACCAGCCGGGTGATCACGTCCGTCGGCACGGTCTGGAACATGGTGTCCGTGCCGAGCTTGGTGTGATCGGCGAGGACGACGACCTCCGCGGCCGCCTGCACCAGCGCGCGGTCGACGGACGCCGACAGCATGTTGGAGGTGGACAGCCCGCGCTCGGCGGTGAGCCCGCTCCCGGACAGGAACGCCTTGGAGACTCTGAGCCCCTGGAGCGACTGCTCGGCCCCGCTGCCGACAAGGGCGTAGTTGGAACCCCGCAGGGTGCCCCCGGTCATCACGACCTCCACGCGGTTGGCGTGGGCCAACGCCTGGGCCACCAGGAGGGAGTTGGTGACGACGGTCAGTCCGGGCACCCGGGCGAGCCGGCGGGCCAGCTCCTGGGTGGTGGTCCCCGCCCCGACCACGATGGCCTCGCCCTCTTCGACGAGCCCGGCGGCGAGATCGGCGATGGCCGTCTTCTCGGCGGTCGCGAGATGAGACTTCTGCGGAAAGCCGGACTCTCGCGTGAACCCGCCCGGCAGTACCGCACCGCCATGCCGGCGGTCGAGGAGTCCTTCTGCCTCCAGTGCGCGCACGTCCCGCCGTACGGTCACTTCGGAGGTCTGGACGACGCGGGCGAGCTCACGGAGCGACACGGCTCCGTTCGCTCGCACCATTTCGAGGATCAATTGACGACGTTCTGCAGCGAACACGAAACTGACAGTAACCCCAACGACCGTCTGCTTTCAGCAGTTTGCGCCGAATAGCAGAAGTTGTTCGCACAGTGGGGTCGACAGTGGTATACGCGCCTACTCCGGAGGACTATGCCGTCCGCATCGTCCACGACCGCCCGTGAAGGGGCGGTCGAAAGCCGGCGGGCGGGCCCGGTGACCGGCCGCGTGGCTGGTCACCGGCCGGGTCCCGCCGACGGCGGCTCAGGCCTCGGTACCGGCCTTGCGGGTGTGCAACTGCCGCGCCACCTCGGCGATCGAGCCGGACAGCGACGGGTACACGGTGAAGGCGTTGGCGATCTGCTCGACCGTCAGATTGTTGTCGACCGCGATCGAGATGGGATGGATCAGTTCGGAAGCGCGCGGCGCGACGACCACTCCGCCGACGACGATCCCGGTGCCCGGACGGCAGAAGATCTTGACGAAACCGTCCCGGATGCCCTGCATCTTCGCGCGGGGATTACGCAGCAGCGGCAGCTTGACGACCCGGGCGTCGATCTTGCCGGCGTCGACGTCGGCCTGGGTGTAACCGACGGTGGCGATCTCGGGGTCGGTGAAGACGTTGGAGGAGACGGTCTTCAGGTTGAGCGGGGTCACCGCGTCACCGAGGAAGTGGTAGATCGCGATACGGCCCTGCATGGCGGCGACGGACGCGAGCGCGAAGACACCGGTCACGTCTCCGGCCGCGTACACCCCCGGAGCCGTGGTCCGCGAGACCTTGTCGGTCCAGATGTGCCCGGAGTCCCGGAGCCTGACCCCGGCCTCCTCCAGGCCCATCCCGCTGGAGTTGGGGATGGCGCCGACGGCCATGAGGCAGTGCGACCCGGTGATCACCCGGCCGTCGGCGAGGGTGACCTCGACCCGGTCCCCGACGCGCTTGGCGGACTGGGCGCGGGAGCGGGCCATGACGTTCATGCCGCGACGCCGGAAGACGTCCTCCAGGACGGCGGCGGCGTCCGGGTCCTCACCGGGCAGCACCCGGTCGCGGGAGGAGACCAGCGTCACCTTGGAACCCAGGGCCTGGTAGGCGCCCGCGAACTCGGCGCCGGTGACACCGGAGCCGACCACGATCAGTTCCTCGGGCAACTCGTCGAGGTCGTAGACCTGGGTCCAGTTGAGGATGCGCTCGCCGTCGGGCTGGGCGTCGGGCAGCTCGCGCGGGTGACCGCCGGTGGCGATGAGGACGGCGTCGGCGGTGAGGGTCTCCTCGCTTCCGTCCGCGGCGCGCACGACGACCTTGCGCGAACCGTCCAGGGCCTGCATGCCCTCCAGCCGGCCGCGCCCGCGCATGACCCGGGCACCGGCGCGGGTGACCGAGGCGGTGATGTCGTGGGACTGGGCGAGCGCGAGCCGCTTCACCCGTCGGTTGACCTTCCCCAGATCGACCCCGACGACCCGGGCGGCCCGCTCCAGCGGCGGGGTGTCGTCCGCCACGATGATGCCGAGCTCCTCGTACGACGAGTCGAAGGTGGTCATCACCTCGGCCGTCGCGATGAGCGTCTTCGACGGGACGCAGTCGGTGAGCACCGACGCCCCGCCCAGACCGTCGCAGTCCACGACGGTCACCTCCGCGCCGAGCTGCGCGGCCACCAGCGCCGCTTCATAGCCGCCGGGTCCGCCACCGATGATCACGATCCGAGTCACGTACTCCATTGTCCCGCACGCCCCGGACGCTTCTCCTGCGGGGGCGGGAGGAAGGATTCCGGTTGCCGCCGACAGGGCCCTGGGGCTGCCGTACTCTCGACCCCATGTCGCTCTACGCCGCGTACGCCGGCAATCTCGACGCGCGGCTGATGACGCGCCGCGCACCCCACTCGCCGCTGCGCGCCACCGGCTGGCTCAACGGCTGGCGGCTGACCTTCGGCGGTGAGCACATGGGCTGGGAGGGCGCCCTCGCGACCCTCGTGGAGGACCCGTTCTCGCAGGTGTTCGTCGCGCTGTACGACATCGCGCCCATGGACGAGGAGTCCATGGACCGCTGGGAGAGCGTGAGCCTGGAGGTCTACCGCCGCACCCGGGTCCGCGTCCACACGCTGGACGGCGAGGACAACGCCTGGACGTATGTGCTGAACGGCTACGAGGGCGGCCTCCCGTCGGCCCGCTACCTCGGCGAGATCGCGGACGCGGCGGAGTCGGCCGGGGCCCCGCACGACTACGTGATGGAACTGCGCAAGAGACCCTGCTGACCCTGCTTGCCCCGCCGGCCTGCCGACAGCGGCCGGTCCTGGCGCGGCACCGGAGGTGACCGGCGGCGCGACGGGTTCGACCAGGACATCGCCCCCGCGGCAGCTCTTCGTCAGAAACGACAAGACAACGATCGCATTGCCGTGACCTCCATCATCTACGCGCGTAGGCCCAGACCGGCTACCCTCGTCCGCGTGAACGCATCTCTTCTTCCGGACGACATCCAGGGCGACCCCTACGCCGCCGCCGACGCCGCCGCCGCGCGCCTGCGCGAACTGACGGGCGCCGAGACCCACGACGTCGCCCTCGTGATGGGCTCCGGCTGGGGGCCGGCCGTCGACGCGCTCGGCGAGGCCGAGGCCGAGTTCCAGGTCACCGAGCTGCCCGGCTTCCCGCCGCCGGCCGTCGCGGGCCACGGCGGCAAGATCCGCTCGTACAAGGTCGGGGAAAAGCGCGCCCTGGTCTTCCTGGGCCGCACCCACTACTACGAGGGCCGCGGGGTCGCCGCCGTCGCGCACGGCGTGCGTACGGCCGTCGCCGCCGGCGCCAAGACCATCGTGCTCACCAACGGCTGCGGTGGCCTGCGGGAGACGATGCGTCCCGGGCAGCCGGTCCTGATCAGCGACCACATCAACCTGACCGCGACCTCCCCGATCGTCGGCGCCAACTTCGTCGACCTGACGGACCTCTACTCCCCGCGCCTGCGCACCCTCTGCAAGGAGATCGACCCCTCCCTGGAGGAGGGCGTGTACGCGCAGTTCACCGGGCCGCACTACGAGACCCCGGCGGAGATCCACATGGCCCGCACCATCGGCGCGGACCTGGTCGGCATGTCCACGGTGCTGGAGGCGATCGCCGCGCGTGAGGCGGGAGCCGAGGTCCTGGGCATCTCCCTGGTGACGAACCTGGCCGCCGGTATGACGGGCGAGCCGCTGAACCACGAGGAAGTCCTGCAGGCGGGCCGCGACAGCGCCACCCGCATGGGCGGCCTGCTCGCCCAGGTTCTGCAGCGCCTGTAGCCGGCTCGACCGGCGCGGGCGGCCCGTACGGCGCGGCCCGGCCGGTGAGCGCGCACCGTCCACGGCCGGCGTGCGCCGAGCGCCTCGCCGTGCCGCGCACGGCACCGTACCGACACACAACGAGAGGTTGACCCGACGTGCACGACGAACTCATCGCACGGGCCCAGGCGTGGCTGGCCGAGGACCCCGACGCGGAAACCCGTGAGGAACTCGCCCGGCTCATCGACGCCGAGGACCACGCCGAGCTCGCCGCGCGCTTCAGCGGCACCCTCCAGTTCGGTACCGCGGGGCTGCGCGGTGAACTCGGCGCCGGGCCCATGCGGATGAACCGCGCCGTGGTCATCCGCGCCGCGGCCGGACTCGCCGCGTACCTCAAGGCCCAGGGCCAGGGCGACGGACTGGTCGTCGTCGGCTACGACGCCCGCCACAAGTCCGCCGACTTCGCCCGGGACACCGCGGCCGTCATGACGGGCGCGGGCCTGCGCGCCGCGGTGCTCCCGCGCCCGCTGCCCACGCCGGTCCTCGCGTTCGCCATCCGGCACCTCGGCGCGGTCGCGGGTGTGGAGGTCACCGCCAGCCACAACCCGCCGCGCGACAACGGCTACAAGGTCTACCTGGGCGACGGCTCCCAGATCGTGCCCCCGGCCGACGCCCTGATCGCGGCGGAGATCGACGCCATCGCCGGTCTCGACTCGGTGCCCCGCCCGGACGGCGGCTGGGACACGCTGGACGACAGCGTCCTGGACGCCTACCTCGCCCGCACGGACGCCGTGCTCGCCGAGGGCTCACCGCGCACGGCGCGCGCCGTCTACACGGCGATGCACGGCGTGGGCAAGGACGTCCTGCTCGCCGCGTTCGCCCGGGCCGGCTTCCCGGCCCCGATCCTCGTCGCCGAGCAGGCCGAGCCCGACCCGGACTTCCCGACCGTCGCGTTCCCCAACCCGGAGGAGCCCGGCGCGATGGACCTCGCCTTCGGGCAGGCCCGCCGTACGGACCCGGACCTCGTGATCGCCAACGACCCCGACGCCGACCGCTGCGCCGTGGCCGTGAAGGACGGCGGCGACTGGCGCATGCTGCGCGGCGACGAGGTGGGCGCGCTGCTGGCCACGCACCTGGTCCGGCGCGGGGTCACCGGCACGCTGGCCGAGTCGATCGTCTCCTCCTCGCTCCTCGGCCGTATCGCCGAGAAGGCGGGCCTGCCCTACGAGGAGACCCTGACCGGCTTCAAGTGGATCGCCCGGGTGGACGGCCTGCGCTACGGCTACGAGGAGGCGCTCGGCTACTGCGTCGACCCCGAGGGCGTGCGCGACAAGGACGGCATCACGGCCGCCCTGCTCATCACCGAACTCGCCTCGGAGCTGAAGGAGGAGGACCGGACCCTGCTCGACCTGCTGGACGACCTCGCCGTCGAGCACGGGCTGCACGCGACGGACCAGCTCTCGGTCCGGGTCGAGGACCTGTCCGTGATCGCCGACGCGATGCGGCGCCTGCGCGAGCAGCCGCCGACCGCGCTGGCGGGGCTGGCCGTCACCCGCACCGAGGACCTCGCCCGGGGCACGGACCTGCTCCCGCCCACCGACGGGCTGCGCTACACGCTCGACGGCGCGCGCGTGATCGTCCGTCCCAGCGGCACGGAGCCGAAGCTGAAGTGCTACCTGGAGGTCGTGGTGCCCGTCGCCGCGCACGCCGGGCTTCCCGAGGCCCGCGCCAAGGCGGCGCAGCTCCTCGCGGCGGTCAAGCGGGACCTCGCGGCGGCGGCCGGCATCTGACCGTCCCGCTCGTCCCGGTCGTCCGGGTCCGCATGTCGAAGGGGGCGCTTCCCACGGGAGGCGCCCCCTTCGACATGCCCGCGGGCCCGTCAGCCGATGGCCAGCAGGATCGCCAGGAGCACCGCTCCCGCGACGGCGGGGGCGATCACCTCGTACGCCCAGCGGACGGTCGGCTCGCCCTGGGCGTGCACGGAGGTCGCGTGGGCCTCGGCCAGCTCGCGCAGACTGTCCATGTTCTGGTCGCCCTCGGCCCGGATCGGTCCCGTGCCCTGGGGCATGGGACCGCCGCGCAGGCTGCCCGTCAGCCCGCCGAGGCCGCCGAGGCCGCCGCCCCGGCCGAGGTCCGGGTTGTCCCGCCGCGCTGCCTGGCGGTTGGCCCTCTTGCGGCCGCGCAGGGAGACGGGGATGGCCCACAGCTGGTACCTGCTGCCCGAGGAGGTGACGACCTCGTTGGAGTAGCCGGAGCGGAGCGTGGCGACCGAGCCCCAGGGCAGCACGATCACCCGGAACGGGTTGCGCACCCGCAGCCGCTCCTCGTTCGCGTAGACGGCCGGGCGCAGGGTGAAGGCCGTGACCAGGGGGATCACCAGGATCAGCGTGGCGAGCGCCAGCCAGGGCGTGCGGCCGTGCCCCGCGACGATGGCGTCGATGCCGAGCCAGAGCACGATGGCCAGCAGCAGCACGCCGGAGGCGATACCGAGGTGCGACCGGTGGATCCGGTCCGCGTACCCGGGTTCCGCGGGGCCCGGCGAGGGCGGCTGGTGATCAGAGGTCGTCATGGTGCCGATTCTGCACGACCTGGGCGCGGGGGCCGTGCGCGGTCCCGGGCTGTGGCGCACCCGGTGCCCGCCCCGGGCCGGAATATTCCCCTCCGATTACCCTCCGGCTGCCGTCCGGTTTCCGTCCGGCATCGGTCAGTGACGGGGACTGTACAGCCGCTACGCGCGTAGATATGCTCGGCTGGTGACCATGCCCACCTCCCCCACCGCTCTTACGGATGTCACCGCGTCCGACGGCACGCTGCGCCGCTTCCTGCACGGGCTGCCCGGCGTCGACGCGGTCGGCCTGGAGGCGCGCGCCGCCTCCCTCGGCACCCGATCCATCAAGACCACCTCGAAGGCGTACGCCATCGACCTCGCCATCTCGATGGTCGACCTGACGACGCTGGAAGGCGCGGACACCCCGGGCAAGGTCCGGGCGCTCGGCGCCAAGGCGGCCCATCCCGACCCGACGGACCGCACGACGCCCACGACCGCGGCCGTCTGCGTCTACCCCGACATGGTGGCCGTCGCCAAGGAGGCCGTCGCCGGCTCCGGCGTGAAGGTCGCCTCGGTCGCGACCGCCTTCCCGGCGGGCCGTGCCGCGCTCGACGTGAAGCTGGCCGACGTGCGCGACGCCGTGGCCGCCGGAGCGGACGAGATCGACATGGTCATCGACCGCGGGGCGTTCCTCGCGGGCAGGTACCTGAAGGTGTACGACGAGATCGTGGCCGTGAAGGAGGCCTGCGGTACCTCGGCCCGCCTCAAGGTCATCTTCGAGACCGGCGAGCTGTCGACGTACGACAACATCCGCCGGGCCAGCTGGCTCGGCATGCTGGCCGGGGCCGACTTCATCAAGACCTCGACCGGCAAGGTCGCCGTCAACGCGACGCCCGCGAACACCCTGCTCATGCTGGAGGCCGTCCGCGACTTCCGCGCGCAGACCGGCGTCCAGATCGGTGTGAAGCCCGCCGGAGGCATCCGGACCACCAAGGACGCCGTCAAGTTCCTGGTCCTGGTCAACGAGACCGCGGGCGCGGACTGGCTGGACAACCACTGGTTCCGCTTCGGCGCCTCCTCGCTCCTGAACGACCTGCTGATGCAGCGTCAGAAGCTGGCCACCGGCCGCTACTCCGGCCCCGACTACGTGACGGTGGACTGATCACCATGGCATCGGCATTCGAATACGCCCCCGCGCCCGAGTCCCGCTCGGTCGTCGACATCGCGCCCTCCTACGGCCTGTTCATCGACGGCGAGTTCACCGACGCCGCCGACGGCAAGGTGTTCAAGACGGTCAGCCCGTCCACCGAGGAGGTCCTCTCCGAGGTCGCCCAGGCGGGCGCGGCGGACGTCGACCGCGCGGTGCGGGCCGCCCGCAAGGCGTTCGAGAAGTGGTCGGCGCTGCCCGGCTCGGAGCGCGCCAAGTACCTCTTCCGCATCGCCCGGATCATCCAGGAGCGCAGCCGCGAGCTGGCCGTCCTGGAGACGCTGGACAACGGCAAGCCGATCAAGGAGACCCGCGACGCGGACCTCCCGCTGGTCGCCGCGCACTTCTTCTACTACGCGGGCTGGGCCGACAAGCTGGACCACGCGGGCTTCGGCTCGAACCCGCGTCCGCTCGGCGTCGCGGGCCAGGTCATCCCCTGGAACTTCCCGCTCCTGATGCTGGCGTGGAAGATCGCCCCCGCGCTCGCGACGGGCAACACGGTCGTCCTCAAGCCCGCCGAGACCACCCCGCTGTCGGCTCTCTTCTTCGCGGACATCTGCCGTCAGGCCGGCCTGCCCAAGGGTGTCGTCAACATCCTGACGGGCCACGGCGACGCGGGTGCCGCGCTCGTCGCGCACCCCGACGTCAACAAGGTCGCCTTCACCGGCTCCACGGCCGTCGGCAAGGAGATCGCCCGCACCGTCGCGGGCACCCGCAAGAAGCTCACGCTCGAACTCGGCGGCAAGGGCGCCAACATCGTCTTCGACGACGCGCCCATCGACCAGGCCGTCGAGGGCATCGTCACCGGCATCTTCTTCAACCAGGGCCAGGTCTGCTGCGCGGGCTCGCGCCTGCTGGTGCAGGAGTCGATCCAGGACGAGCTGCTGGACGCCCTCAAGCGCCGCCTGTCCACGCTGCGCCTGGGCGACCCGCTCGACAAGAACACCGACATCGGCGCGATCAACTCCGCCGAGCAGCTGGCCCGGATCACCGCGCTCACCGAGCAGGGTGAGGCGGAGGGCGCCGAGCGCTGGTCCCCGGACTGCGAGCTGCCCTCCGCGGGCTACTGGTTCGCCCCGACGCTGTTCACCAACGTCACCCAGGCGCACACCATCGCCCGTGACGAGATCTTCGGCCCCGTGCTGTCGGTCCTCACCTTCCGCACGCCCGACGAGGCGGTGGCCAAGGCCAACAACACGCAGTACGGCCTGTCCGCCGGCATCTGGACGGAGAAGGGATCCCGGATCCTGGCCGTCGCGAACAAGCTGCGCGCGGGTGTCGTCTGGTCCAACACGTTCAACAAGTTCGACCCGACCTCGCCCTTCGGCGGCTACAAGGAGTCGGGCTTCGGCCGCGAGGGCGGTCGCCACGGCCTGGAGGCTTACCTCGATGTCTGAGAAGACCGAAAAGACTGAGCGGCTCAGCGTCTTCAAGACCTACAAGCTGTACGTCGGCGGGAAGTTCCCGCGTTCCGAGAGCGGCCGGGTGTACGAGGTGACGGACCCCAAGGACAACTGGCTGGCCAACGCCCCCCAGTCCTCCCGCAAGGACGCCCGTGACGCGGTCGTCGCCGCGCGCAAGGCGTTCGGTGGCTGGTCGGGCGCGACGGCGTACAACCGCGGCCAGATCCTCTACCGCGTCGCCGAGATGCTGGAGGGTCGCAAGGACCAGTTCGTCCGCGAGGTCGCCGAGGCCGAGGGCCTGTCGAAGTCCAAGGCGGCGGCGGTCGTGGACGCGGCCGTCGACCGCTGGGTCTGGTACGCGGGCTGGACCGACAAGATCGCCCAGGTGGTCGGCGGCGGGAACCCGGTGGCGGGCCCCTTCTTCAACCTCTCCTCCCCCGAGCCGACCGGCGTGGTGGCGGTCCTCGCCCCGCAGGAGTCGTCGTTCCTCGGCCTGGTCTCGGTGATCGCCCCGGTCATCGCGACCGGCAACACGGCGGTGGTGATCGCGAGCGAGAAGGCGCCCCTGCCCGCGCTGTCCCTCGGCGAGGTGCTGGCCACCTCGGACCTGCCCGGCGGCGTCGTCAACGTGCTCTCCGGCCGCACGGCCGAGATCGCCGCGCCGCTGGCCGCGCACCAGGACGTCAACGCGATCGACCTCGCGGGCGCCGACGAGGACCTGGCGAAGGAGCTGGAGACCGCGGCGGCGGACAACCTCAAGCGCGTCCTGCGTCCACAGGGTGTGGACGACTGGACGGCGACGCCGGGAACCGGCCGTATGACGGCGTTCCTGGAGACCAAGACCGTCTGGCACCCGACGGGTTCACTGGGCGCCTCCGGTTCGTCGTACTGACGCATCGGCGTCCCCGACGGCCATGTCGGGGGCCCGAGGCCAGGAGAGCCGCGCTGCCCTGCCGTCCGGGGGCAGCGCGGCTCTCCGTCGCAGGGCCGGGCGTTCGGGGGCGTGCTCAGTGCACCGCCCCGAGCACGCTCCCGAGCACCGGCAGGCTGCCGAACGACGGGGCCTCGGCGACCGGGTGGGTCACGGAGCGGGACGACAGCGGCTTGAAGTCGGCGAGCTGGGTGCCGACCCCGTTGTCGAGCGGGTCGACCCCCGTGCCCGCCAGCGGGTTGGGCTTGAGTCCGGCGACGGGGCCGACGGCGTAGCCGAGCGGGCCCGTCAGCGGCGACAGGCCCGACTGCCGGCCGATGCCGCCGAGCGGTGCGGGCCGCAGGTGCGTCGCGTCCAGCGACGGTGCGTCGGCCGCGGACGCCGTGGCCGCGCCGGCCCCCAGCGCGGCACCCGCGGTCGCCAGTACGGCGAGCGTCCGCCGCGCGCTGTGGTTCTTGGGGGAGGCGTGTCGTGCCATCGATCGTGCCACCTTCTCAGTGCCGAAAGTAATCGTGTCGACACGAAGGGTAGTTGAGATGTGATGTGCGCACCAACGTCGCACTTTGGTGTCGGCACAGTGCACGTGATGCGTCAAACTGGTGTCTCGTGAGTCTCCATCCCCCGGCCCCCGCCCGCGTCGTCCTGCTGTGCGGCCCCTCCGGCTCCGGCAAGTCCCTCGTCGCCGCCCTCTCCGGCCTGCCCGTGCTGCGGCTCGACGACTTCTACAAGGAGGGCGACGACCCGACGCTGCCGCTGGTGGAGGGGAGTTCGGACATCGACTGGGACCATCCCGGGTCCTGGGACGCGGATGTCGCCGTCAAGGCCATCACCGAACTGTGCGCCACCGGGCGTACGACGATCCCGGTGTACGACCTCGCCAAGAGCGCGCGTACGGGGGCGGAGGCGCTGTCCATCGACCGTACGCCCGTGTTCATCGCCGAGGGCGTCTTCGCCGCGGAGATCGTGGAGCAGTGCCGGGCACTCGGGGTGCTGGCCGACGCGCTGTGCCTGACCCGGGGGCCGATGACCACGTTCCGGCGCCGGTTCGTGCGGGATCTGCGGGAGGGGCGCAAGTCGGTGCCGTTCCTCCTGCGGCGGGGGTGGCGGCTGATGCGGGCCGAGCGGTCGATCGTGGCCCGACAGGTTGCGCTCGGGGCGCACGGGTGCGGGCGGGACGAGGCGCTGGGACGTTTGGGGGCGGCCGCGGCGGGGCGGGTGGCCCTGCGGGCCTGACGGGTCGCCTGCGCGCTGCGCGGGGGTGCGGTTCTGCGCAGTTCCCCGCGCCCCTGACGTGCGCGTTCCGGGTCCCTGCATGGTGAAAAGCGGGACTGGGCGGACCCCCCGGTCCTCCAGTCCCGCCTCCCGTGCTCCCCCGTGTCCCCCCGGACGGGCCCCCGTGCTCCCGCCGGTTACCGCTCCCCCGTTTCCCCCCAGTCCCTCAGGCGACGAGTTCGCCGAAGGACTCCTCCTCGTCACGGCCGAAGCTCAGGGCCTCGTCGTCGCGCAGCCGGCGGAGTGACCGCCAGATGCTGGACTTCACCGTGCCGACGCTGATGTCGAGGATCTCCGCGATCTCCGGGTCCGTGCGGCCCTCGTAGTAGCGCAGGACCAGCATGGTGCGCTGGAGTTCGGGCAGCCGGGCGAGCGCCTGCCACAGCACGGCGCGCAGCTCGGTGCCGCGCATCGCGTCCGTGTCACCGGCGGTCTCCGGCAGTTCCTCGGTCGGGTACTCGTTCAGCTTGCGGCGGCGCCACGCGCTGATGTGCAGGTTCGTCATCGTGCGCCGCAGGTATCCCCCCACGGCGGCCTTGTCGCTGATCCGGTCCCACGCCCGGTAGGTCGAGAACAGCGCGCTCTGCAGCAGGTCCTCGGCCTCGAAGCGGTCGCCGGTCAGGTGGTAGGCGGTGGCGTACAGGGAGGCGCGCCGCTCCTCGACGTAGGCGGTGAACTCCGCCTCCGACGCCGAGCGGCGCTCCCTCGTCGCCTCCCCGTACACGGCTCCCCCGTGAGCCTCGACCGCCCTGCCGCCCCCCGTGAAAACGTCAACCACCGTCATGTACGCGGTGTGCTGACGCCCGGTGCCGCGAACACACCCCCGCCTGCTCACGACACCGGACTTCTCCCCGTCCCGGACCACGTCGTGCAGCCGCGTGACAACCGCGCCCGTGCTGGTGCCGTGCAGCGTGTTCATCCTGCGCCCCCCGTCGTGGAGTCCCCGGTGTTCGTACGGTTCTGCCTGTGCCCAAAAGCTTGCCGAGGCCACTTCATGGACGTGTCCGCCGACTGTCACAGGGCTGTCACAGGGGTGGTCCTCGGCCGTGTCCCAGCGGCACCACAGGGAGAGGCCGTACCGGGGCGCCGACCCGAACAAACGTCGGGGGAGGTCGATGGACCACCCCGGCATGGGCCAGAATGGCGTCTGTGCCTTCCCTGTTGCTGATCGAGGACGACGACGCCATCCGTACGGCCCTGGAGCTGTCACTGACGCGCCAGGGACACCGTGTGGCCACCGCTGCCACCGGCGAGGACGGTCTGAAGCTGCTGCGCGAACAACGGCCGGACCTGATCGTGCTGGATGTGATGCTGCCCGGCATCGACGGTTTCGAGGTGTGCCGGCGCATCCGGCGCACCGACCAGCTGCCGATCATCCTGCTGACCGCGCGCAGCGACGACATCGACGTGGTGGTCGGGCTGGAGTCCGGCGCGGACGACTATGTCGTCAAGCCCGTGCAGGGCCGGGTGCTCGACGCCCGGATCCGGGCGGTGCTGCGGCGCGGCGAGCGGGAGGCCAACGACGCGGCGACCTTCGGCAGCGTCGTCATCGACCGCTCGGCGATGACCGTCACCAAGAACGGTGAGGACCTCCAGCTCACCCCGACGGAACTGCGGCTGCTCCTGGAGCTGAGCAGACGGCCCGGACAGGCCCTGTCCCGCCAGCAGCTGCTGCGCCTGGTGTGGGAGCACGACTACCTGGGCGACTCCCGGCTGGTCGACGCCTGCGTCCAGCGGCTGCGCGCCAAGGTCGAGGACGTCCCGTCGTCGCCCACGCTGATCCGCACGGTCCGCGGCGTCGGATACCGGCTGGACTCGCCTCAGTGACCGAGTCGCCGGCAGAACACCGCGGCTGGACCGCGGGACGCACGACCGCGCTGTCCCGGCTGCGCTTCACCAGCCTGCGGCTGCGCCTGGTCGTGGTCTTCGGCCTCGTGGCACTGACCGCCGCCGTCTCGGCGTCCGCGATCGCCTACTGGCTCAACCGCGAGGCGGTGCTCACCCGCACCCAGGACGCGGTGCTGCGCGACTTCCAGCAGGAGATGCAGAACCGGGCGAGTTCCCTGCCGATGCACCCGACGCAGGACGAACTCCAGCACGCGGCCGGGCAGATGGCGAACAGCAGCCAGCGGTTCAGTGTGCTGCTGGTCGCGACGGACGAGCACGGCAGAACCGTGGTGGGCAACTCCGACCTGGACACCTTCACCCTGGAGAACGTGCCGAAGTCGCTCCAGAAGGCGGTGGGCAGGCAGCAGCCGGCGTCGTCGGACGGCAGCCACGTCTACCACCTGTACTGGCAGCGCATCGACCAGAACGGCAAGCCCTACCTGGTGGGCGGCGCGAAGGTGATCGGCGGCGGCCCGACCGGCTACATGCTCAAGTCGCTGGAGCCGGAGGCCAAGGACCTCAACTCGCTGGCCTGGTCGCTCGGCATCGCCACCGGGCTCGCGCTGATCGGCTCGGCGCTCCTCGCCCAGGCCGCGGCGACCACCGTGCTGAAGCCGGTGCACCGCCTCGGCATCGCCGCCCGGCGTCTTGGCGAGGGCCAGCTGGACACCCGGCTGAGGGTGTCCGGCACCGACGAACTGGCCGAGCTGTCGAGGACGTTCAACCGCACCGCGGCGGCCCTGGAGAAGAAGGTCGCGGACATGAGCGCCCGCGACGAGGCCTCCCGCCGCTTCGTGGCGGACATGTCCCACGAACTGCGTACCCCGCTCACCGCGATCACGGCCGTCACCGAGGTCCTGGAGGAGGAGCTGGACGCGGAGACCGGCGGCATCGACCCGATGATCGAGCCGGCCGTACGGCTGGTGGTCAGCGAGACCCGGCGCCTCGGCGACCTCGTGGAGAACCTCATGGAGGTCACCCGCTTCGACGCGGGCACGGCACGGCTGGTCCTGGACGACGTGGACATCGCGGACCAGATCACCGCGTGCATCGATGCCCGCGCCTGGCTGGACGCCGTCGAACTGGACGCCGAGCGCGGCCTCATGGCCCGCCTCGACCCGCGCAGGCTGGACGTGATCCTGGCCAACCTGATCGGCAACGCGCTCAAGCACGGCGGCTCCCCGGTGCGCGTCATCGTGCGCGAGGAGGACGAGGACCTCCTCATCCGGGTGCGGGACCACGGTCCCGGTATCCCCGAGGACGTCCTGCCGCACGTCTTCGACCGCTTCTACAAGGCGAGCGCCTCACGCCCCCGCTCCGAGGGCAGCGGCCTGGGGCTGTCCATCGCGCTGGAGAACGCGCACATCCACGGCGGTGAGATCACCGCCGCCAACTCCCCCGACGGCGGGGCCGTCTTCACGCTGCGACTGCCGCGCGACGCGTCGGCGCTGGTCGAGTTGGAGAAGCGCGACGGGGACCAGGGCGGCGGCGGGGACGACGGCGACGGCGCGGAAGGGCACGCCCGATGACAGGACACAGGGCACGTCCCACGACGGGGGGCGGTGTGCGGCGCTGGCTCGCCGTTCCGCTGCTGGCCGCGGCGCTGGCCGGTTGCGGCATCCGCCCCACCCAGGTGCCGACGGACTTCGGGCCCGCGCCCTCCCGCGTGCCGTGCGCCCTCTCCGGCACGGACGTGACCGCGGAGTCGGGTCACCGCGGCATCCCGGTCCAGGTCTTCCTGCTGTGCTCCTCGCAGCTGGTCACGGTGGACCGCGCCGTGCGCATCCCGGACGGCACGGCCGAGGCGGCCCGTCGGGTGCTGGTGGCCCAGGGGCTGATCGACCAGCTCGCGGCGACGCCGTCCCCCGCCGAGACGCAGGCCGGCTACACGTCGAGCGTGACCAGCGGCATCAAGGTCGGTGGACCGCGTGGCAAGGACCCGGCCGACACCTTCCGGCTGAGCGTCCCGCCGCAGAACCTCACCCCCTACGCCCTCGCGCAGATCGTCTGCACCTTCGCCAACTCGGAGGCGACCGCGGCGGACGACGGCAGTGTGGTCCTCGCCGGCCGCGACGAAACGGTCTTGCACCGCTACGAGTGCAGCACGGACGTACGGACGCACCCGGGCGACAAGCATCCCCCGTACGCCCAGATCGCCGGGGGCTGAGCGCGCGCGGCCTCGGCCGCCGCGGCCGCACGGTGGGGCGTGCCGACCGCGCCGGGGGGCGCGCGTCGCGCGGCCCGCGCCGGGTGGCGGAACCGGAAGCACCGACCGCCGCGTCTTGGAGGGCGTGCAGCGTCAAGGTTCAGACGGCGGCAGCGCCGCGATCCGCGTCCGTGTGGCAGGGGGTGTCCTCCTCGCCGCTCATCTCGCGCTCGTCGCCTGGTTCACGCTGCGGCCGCTGGACGTCCCCTGGGTGATGCCCGCCAACCTGCGTCCGCTGGCCACCATCAGAGCCGATCTCTCGCTGGGCTGGCCCGAGGCCGCCGACCGGATAGGCAGGGGCCTCGCGCTGCTCGGACCGCTCGGGGTGCTGCTGCCGATGGCGGGGGGCCGGGTCGACGTGTCGCCGTTCGCCTCGCTCGTCCGCACCGTCGCCGCGGGCACCCTGATCTCGCTGGGGATCGAGCTGCTGCAGACCGGGGTTCCGGGTCAGGTCGTGGACATCGACTCGGTCCTGCTCAGCACGGTCGGCGTGGCCCTCGCCCACCTCCTGGTCGTTCCGGTGGCGCGCCGCCGGCTCCGTCGCCGGGTCGAGTACCGGCGCCTGGCCGCCCTCCCCCGGGAGGAGCCCTCTCAGGGGAGGACCCCGACGATTCCCAGGGTCGGTATGGCCCCGTAGGGCGACGCCCGGCACCCTTCGCCACCCGTAGCGTGCATCACGTAGGACACGTGGACAGCGTGCCGCACGAAACCGAAGGAGCCACTCATGACCGCCCTCGCCCGCCCCACCCACGGACGCATGATCGGTGGTGTGTGCGCCGCGCTGGCACGGCGGTTCGGCACCTCCGCGACCACGATGCGAGTGATCTTCCTGGTGTCCTGCCTGCTGCCGGGCCCGCAGTTCCTCCTCTACCTGGCGCTGTGGATCCTGGTCCCGTCGCAGGACCGGGACGACGCGCACACGGCCTGGTGAGGGGCACCGCACGCGTGACGCCGAAGGGCGCCCCGAGCCGGGGCGCCCTTCGTTCGTACGGGGCGGGCCGGCTCAGCCGAGCGGGATCCCGTCGACCGGCAGACCGTGCGTGGGGAGGCCCTGCGTAGGGAGGCCGTGCGTGGGCAGGCCGTGCGTGGGCAGGCTCCGGACCGGCAGTCCGCCGAGCAGCCCGGTGACCGGCTTGGCGGGTCCCCCGGCCACGGCCTGGTGGACGAGCGGCAGGGCGGCGGCCGTCGGCAGCGCCTGGGTGGCGGTGTCCAGCCCCGGCGCCTGGGGGAGGGCCGGCGCGGCGCTCGCGACACCCGCGCCCGCGGCGGCGAAGGCGGCACCGAGAGCGGCGACACCGAGGGTCCTTGCGGCAGACTGCTTCATGATGAACGCGTCCTTGGTTCCGTTGCCGTCGACGTTGCGTTGACGGGTGGGTGAGCGGTCCAGAACCGTAGGCACGCGCGACAGGACTCCGCAAACACGCGAGAACGGCCGGGACATCGCGTCCCGGCCGTTGTCGTCTCGCCCCGGTCAGCGGCCGGACGCGGAAGAGTCCCTGGTGGAGGCGGTGTCCCGGAACAGCCACGCGGACTTCAGTTCGGCGTATCCCGGCTTGATGACGTCGTTGATCATCGCCAGTCGTTCATCGAAAGGAATGAACGCCGACTTCATGGCATTGACCGTGAACCACTGGAGATCGTCGAGCGTGTAGCCGAACGCGTCGGCCAGGTGGTCGAACTCGCGGCTCATGCTCGTCCCCGACATCAGACGGTTGTCCGTGTTGACGGTGGCGCGGAAGTGCAGCCGCCGCAGCAGACCGATCGGATGCTCGGCGTAGGAGTCGGCGGCGCCCGTCTGGAGGTTGGAGCTCGGGCACAGCTCCAGCGGGACGCGCTTGTCCCGCACGTACGAGGCCAGACGCCCGAGCCTGACCGAGCCGTCCTCCATGACCTGGATGTCGTCGATGATGCGCACCCCGTGCCCGAGGCGGTCGGCGCCGCACCACTGCAGGGCCTGCCAGATGGAGGGCAGCCCGAAGGCCTCACCGGCGTGGATGGTGAAGTGGTTGTTCTCGCGCTTGAGGTACTCGAAGGCGTCCAGGTGCCGGGTGGGCGGGTAACCGGCCTCCGCGCCCGCGATGTCGAAGCCGACGACACCCAGGTCCCGGTACCGGTTGGCCAGTTCGGCGATCTCCAGCGCACGGGCCGCGTGCCGCATGGCGGTCAGCAGGGCGCCGACCCGGATGCGGTGGCCGTCCTCCCCGGCCCGCCGCTCGCCCTGCCGGAAGCCCTCGTTGACGGCCTCGACCACCTCTTCGAGGGAGAGCCCGCCCTCCAGATGCTGTTCGGGCGCGTAGCGCACCTCGGCGTAGACCACCCCGTCGCGGGCGAGGTCCTCGGCGCACTCGGCGGCCACCCGTACCAGCGCCTCGCGGGTCTGCATCACGCCGACGGTGTGGGAGAAGGTCTCCAGATACCGCTCCAGGGAGCCGGAGTCGGCGGCCTCGCGGAACCAGACACCGAGCTTCTCCGGGTCCGTCTCGGGAAGGTGTGCGTAGCCGCTCTCGCGGGCGAGTTCCACGATCGTGCCGGGGCGCAGGCCCCCGTCGAGGTGGTCGTGCAGCAGGACCTTGGGAGCGCGGCGGATCTGTTCCGAGCTCGGGGTGTTCCGGTGCTGGCTCGTCATTTCCGCACCATAGACCCTACGCGCGTAGAGTTCGACGTACGGCAACACGTCGATATCCAAAGGTGATCCTCCCGCCAGGTCTCGTACACCGTCGCTTCTGACACTGTTCTGTCATGGCACACCAAGTGACGCCGGTTCGCAGGGCCCGGCTGGGGAGGGCGCTCGGCCCGGAGCCGAGGACGGTGAGCGGTGCGGTCCTGCTCCTGCCGGGGGGCGAGGAGGTCTCCGCCCGCAGACCGTCCCCGCTGACGGCCGCCGCCTCCGTGCGCGCCCTGGGCCGTCGGCTGGCACGGGCCGGACGGGAGGAAGGCCTGGTCGCCCACGTGGTGCACTACCGCTACCGGGGCTGGAACGGGGGTGAGGCCCATCTGGCGGGCGACGCCTCCTGGGCCGCCGACGAGGTCGTGCGCCGGTACGGCGACGTGCCCGTGTGCCTGGCCGGCGTCGGCATGGGCGGACGGGCGGCGTTGCGCGCGGCGGGGCACACGGCCGTCGACTCGGCGTTCGCGATGGCCCCCTGGCTGCCGGAGGAGGACATGGCGGCGTCACCCGAACCGGTGAAGCAGCTGGCCGGGCGGCAGGTGCTGATCGTGCACGGCACGAACGACGAACGCACCGACCCGGAGCTGTCGTTCCGGCTGGCGGCCCGGGCGAAGAAGGCCAACCGGCAGGTCTGCCGCTTCGAAGTGCACGCCGACGGGCACGGGCTGCATCAGTACCGGTCCGAAGTGCACGCGCTGGCCGAGGACTTCGTGCTGGGAAGCCTGTTCGGCCGGGGGTTCTCCCGCCCGGTCCAGGACGCCCTGGCGGCCCCACCGCCCCTCGGCCTGAGGATGCCCCTGGCGGCGGGCTTCGGCCGCTCACTACGCCGCTGAGCCCCGGGCCACACCCGGAAGCAGCCCGGCGCCGGGGACGGGGCCACGCCCCCATCCGCCGCACGGCGTCGTGCTCAGTCCGGTAGGAGCCTGCCTCTCCTGGACAGCAGGAACTTCTTGAAGGCCGTCACCGGGGGTGTGTCGACCTGCCCCTCCCGCCAGGCGACACCGATCTCGCGGACCGCACGCGGCGCGGTGACCGTCAACTCCACGACACCCGGGCGCGGCACCGCCGGCGGGGGCAGCAGGGCCACGCCGAGCCCGGCCGCGACCAGGCCGCGCAGGGTCTCGGCCTCCTCGCCCTCGAAGGCGATCCGCGGCCGGAACCCGGCCTCCTGGCACAGGGCGTCGGTGATGCGGCGCATCCCGTAGCCGGGTTCGAGGGTCACGAACGCCTCCTCGGCGGCCTCGGCGAGGCGGATGCGCCTGCGGCCCGCGAGCCGGTGGTCGGCCGGTACGACGAGGCGCAGTTTCTGCTCGTCCAGACGGCGGGCGACCAGGTCGGGGGCGTCGGGCACCGGAGAGGTGAGGCACAGGTCCAGCTCCCCCGCGCGCAGCCGTTCGAGCATCGCCTCCCCGTAGTTCTGCACGAGGCTGAACCGGATACGCGGATGGTCGGCGCGGAAGGCGTGGATCAGTCCGGGCACGGTCTCGGCGCCCAGCGTGTGCAGGAATCCGAAGGCGACCTTGCCGCCGGCCGGGTCCGCGTCCGCGCGCACCTCCTCGGCGGCCCGACCGATCTCCGTCAGGGCCCGTTCGACGGAGGTGAGGAAGGTGCGGCCCGCCGGGGTGAGCGAGACCGTGCGGCCGCGGCGGGCGAACAGGTCCACGCCCAGGTCCTGTTCGAGCCGGACCAGCGCGCGGGACAGGGTCGACTGCGGGACCCGCATCTCCCGCGCGGCCCGCGTGACGTGCTCGGTACGGGCCACGCCGGCGAAGTACGCCAGGCGAGGAGCGAGTGTCATGATGATGTCTTCCGCGTCACTTGTGTCACCGAACGGTGACAGCCCCTCGCCTGACCTCTGCTGATGCACCATGGGAACGATTATGGGGTTTCTGTGCATTGGACGCATGACCGGTGGGCTCCGTACTTTCGAAGCATGCCTGCCGCCGATACCGGGGCGTCCACCATCGTGGACGCCGATGCCATTGCAGTCCCTTCCTCCGACTCCCGTATGACGCCGGGCGGGCCCGGCTACCGCCGGATGAGCCTCGCCCTCTTCCTCGCCGGGGTCGCGACCTTCGCCCTCCTCTACTCCACGCAGGCTCTGCTGCCCCTGGTCTCCGCGGGCTTCGGCGTGACGGCGAGCGCGGCGAGCTGGACGGTGTCCGCGGCCACCGGTGGTCTCGCCCTGTTCGTGCTGCCCATGAGCGCGCTGTCCGAGCGGTTCGGACGGCGCACGGTGATGACCGCGTCCCTGGCGATCGCGGTGGCGGTCGGGCTGCTGGTCCCCTTCGCCCCCTCGCTCGGCGCGCTGATCGTCCTGCGGGCCGTGCAGGGTGCGGCGCTGGCCGGGCTGCCCGCGTCGGCGACCGCGTATCTGGCCGAGGAGGTCAGCCCCAAGGCGCTGATCACCGCGATCGGCCTGTTCGTGGCCGGTAACAGCGTCGGCGGCATGAGCGGCCGGGTGATCACCGGCTGGGTGGCCCAGGAGTGGGGCTGGCGGGTCTCCGTCGGCACGGTCGGCGTGATCGCCCTCGTCTGCGCGGTGGCCTTCCGGCTGCTGCTCCCGGCGCCGAGGAACTTCCGGCCCGGTTCGCTGCGCCCGCGCGTCCTGGCCCGTACGGTCCGCGACCACCTGGCCAACCCGCTGCTGCGCCGGCTCTACGCCATCGGCGCCCTGTTCATGACGGTGTTCGGCGGCGTGTACACGGTGATCGGGTACCGCCTGACGGCGGAGCCGTTCGGTCTGCCGCAGGGCATCATCGGCTCGATCTTCCTGGTCTACCTGGTGGGCACGGTCTCGGCGTCCACGGCGGGCCGGCTGGTGGGCCGGCTCGGCCGCCGCGGGGCGCTGTACCTGGCGGCCGGTACGACGACGGCGGGCCTGCTGCTGTCCCTGGCCTCCTCCCTCCCCCTGGTCCTGCTGGGCCTCGTCCTGATCACCGCGGGCTTCTTCGCGGGCCACGCGGTGGCGTCCTCCGCGGTCAGCCACACCGCGAAGCAGGGCCGCGCCCAGGCCTCGGCCCTCTACCAGTCCGCGTACTACATCGGTTCCAGCGCCGGCAGCGCGCTGGGCGCGATGGCCTTCCACTCGGGCGGCTGGTCCGGGACGGTGGGCCTGGGCGTCCTGGCGGTGCTCGGCGTCCTGACGATCACGGTGTTCGGGTCGCGCGCCGCGCGCGTCGAACGCCGCCTGGCCACGGCCTGAACCCGGCTCCGGCGCCCTCGTCGGGGCGAGCCGCCGCGTGACCCCGTCCGTCCAGGGCGGGGTTCTCGCGGTCCGGGGGCCGTTGTCAGTGGCCTGTTGTAGCTTCCGAGGTGCTGGGGCGCGATGGAGCGCGACAGGAGCTGCCACAGGGGTGGACCATGGGCAAGGGCGCGGCGACGACGCAGGACCTCGACGTCCGGCTGGAGCGGCACCGGGTGGAGCTGACGGGGTACTGCTACCGCATGCTCGGTTCCGCGTTCGAGGCCGAGGACGCGGTGCAGGACACCATGGTCCGGGCCTGGCGGAACTTCGAGAAGTTCGAGGGGCGGTCCTCGCTGCGCTCCTGGCTGTACCGGATCGCGACGAACGTCTGCCTGGACATGCTGAGCGCGGGCGGCAGACGCGCCCGTCCGATGGATCTGACCGATTCCAGCCCGCTGGCCCGGGCCGCGCTCGTGCCGCGGCCGGACAGCACCTGGCTGGAGCCGGTGCCGGACGCCCGGGTCCTGCCGCAGGTGAGCGACCCGGCTCAGGCCGCCGTCGCGAAGGAGTCGGTGCGGCTCGCGTTCATGGCGGCCCTGCAGACACTGCCGCCCAAGCAGCGCGCGGTGCTCATCCTGCGCGAGGTGCTGGCCTGGAGGGCGAGCGAGGTGGCGGAGCTGCTCGGCACCTCGGTCGCCTCGGTCAACAGCGCGCTCCAGCGGGCCCGCGCCACCCTGGCGGAGACGGACGGCGAGGCCGCCGGTGTGCGCGATCCGCTGGACGAGGAGCAGCGAAGACTCCTGGAGCGCTATGTCACGGCGTTCGAGGGCTACGACATGGCCGCGCTGACGGCCCTGCTGCACGAGGACGCGGTGATGACGATGCCGCCGTTCGACCTGTGGCTGCGCGGGGCGCCGGACATCACGGGGTTCATGACGACCCTGGGCGCGGCCTGCGCCGGCTCACGGCTGGTGCCGGTCGCGGTCAACGGCCTTCCGGGCTTCGCGCAGTACAAGCCGGACCCGGGGACGGGGCGCTTCACGGCCTGGGCCGTCCAGGCCCTGGAGACGTCGGGCGGCCGGATCGTCGGACTCCACTGCTTCCTGGACACGACCCGCTGGTTCCCCCTGTTCGGGCTGCCCGCGCGGCTCGACGGGGCGGGCGACGGGGTCGGGCCGGCGTAGGGCCCGCGCGCGGGCGCGCCGAAGATCACATTGACCGGGCCGCGACCGGCGGCCGAGGGTGGGCCGCGTGGCGCACGCATCCGACCCACCCGTCATGTCCCACCGCCTCTTCCAGCCCGAGGAGGCGCCGTGGAAGGGGTGTTGACGGGCTTCGCGGTCATCGCGGCCGTCATCGGGGTGGGGTACGTGATCGGTCTGCGCGGCCTTCTCGGGGAGAACGGACAGGAGGTGCTCACCAAGCTGGCCTTCCATGTGGCCACGCCCGCACTGCTGTTCACGATCCTCGCGAAGGCGGACCTCTCCGTCGTCTTCTCGTCCCGGCTGCTGGTCACCGCGATGAGCACCGCCGCGGTCGCCGGGGTGTTCGTCGCCGTCGGCGCCGTGCGCCGGTGGGGTGTGGGGCGCACCACCATCGGTGCCCTGTGCAGCAGCTACGTCAACTCCGGGAACCTCGGCATCCCGATCGCCGTGTACGTCCTCGGCGACGCCTCGCTCGTCGCGCCGGTCCTGCTGTTCCAGGTGCTCGTGGTGTCGCCGGTCGCGCTGACGGTGCTGGACGTCGCGGGCCGGGCCCGCGCGGAGCCGCTGTGGCGGCGGCTGCTCACCCCGCTGCGCAATCCGATCGCCGTGGGCCCGCTGGCCGGGGTGGTGGTGTCGGCGCTCGGTGTGAGCGTGCCGGGACCGGTGCTGGAACCGCTGACGCTCATCGGGAACATCTCCGTCCCCGCCGTGCTGCTGGCCTACGGGATCTCCCTGCGGGGCAGCACGCCGCCCGCCCGCGGCCGTGAGCGAAACCCGGTGCTGCTCTCGGTCGCCCTGAAGTCGGTGGGCCAGCCCGCCGTGGCCTGGGCCCTGGCCGTCAGCGTCTTCGGGCTGCGCGGCGCGCCGCTGCTGGACGTCGTGGTCACCTCCGCGCTGCCCGCCGCGCAGAACCTCTTCACCTACGCCTCCCGCTACGGCGTCGCACAGACACTCGCCCGGGAGTCCATCCTGCTCTCGACGATCCTGTCGGTGCCCGCCCTGGTGGTGGCGGCGGCCCTCCTCGGCTGACCCCCGCCGGCCCGGCATGCCGAACGGGACCGGTGCGGTGGCACCGGTCCCGTTCGTCCGAAGGGGGGAGAGCCCGGGTCAGGCGATGCGCTCCCGGACCACCGGCGTGGCCGAGAAGTCCGTGCCCGCCGCGGCGATGTCGTACGAACCCTCGACCGCCTCGAGCGCGTAGGCAAAGCGCTCCGGGGTGTCGGTGTGGAGGGTCAGCAGGGGCTGGCCCTCGGTCACCGTGTCGCCCGGCTTCGCGTGCATCTCGATGCCCGCGCCGGCCTGCACCGGGTCCTCCTTGCGGGCACGGCCCGCGCCGAGGCGCCAGGCGCCGACACCGACGCCGTAGGCGTCGAGCCGGGTCAGGACGCCCGAGGACGGGGCCTTGATCACATGCTGCTCCTTGGACGTGGGCAGCGCCGCGTCCGGGTCGCCGCCCTGGGCCGCGATCATGCGGCGCCAGACGTCCATGGCCGAGCCGTCGGCCAGGGCCTTCGCCGGGTCCGCGTCCTTCACACCGGCCGCGTCGAGCATCTCGCGGGCGAGCGCGATCGTCAGCTCGACCACGTCGGCCGGGCCGCCGCCCGCGAGGACCTCGACCGACTCGCGGACCTCCAGGGCGTTGCCCGCCGTCAGACCCAGCGGCGTGGACATGTCCGTGAGCAGGGCGACCGTCTTCACACCGTGGTCCGTGCCGAGGCCGACCATGGTGGAGGCCAGCTCACGCGCGTCCTCGATCGTCTTCATGAAGGCGCCGGAGCCGACCTTGACGTCCAGGACCAGGGACCCGGTGCCCTCGGCGATCTTCTTGGACATGATCGAGGAGGCGATCAGCGGGATCGCCTCCACGGTGCCGGTGACGTCGCGCAGGGCGTAGAGCTTCTTGTCGGCGGGGGCCAGGCCGTCGCCCGCCGCGCAGATCACCGCGCCGGTGGTGTCCAGGACGTGGAGCATCTCCTCGTTGGACAGCAGCGCGCGCCAGCCGGGGATCGACTCCAGCTTGTCCAGCGTGCCACCGGTGTGGCCGAGGCCTCGACCGGACAGCTGCGGGACGGCCGCGCCGCAGGCGGCGACGAGCGGGGCCAGCGGCAGCGTGATCTTGTCGCCGACGCCGCCCGTGGAGTGCTTGTCCGCGGTGGGCAGGGACAGTGAGGAGAAGTCCATGCGCTCGCCGGAGGCGATCATCGCCGCGGTCCAGCGGGCGATCTCACGGCGGTTCATGCCGTTGAGCAGGATGGCCATCGCGAGCGACGACATCTGCTCGTCGGCGACCTCGCCGCGCGTGTACGCGTCGATGACCCAGTCGATCTGCTCGTCGCTCAGCTCGCCGCGGTCCCGCTTGGTGCGGATGACGGAGATGGCGTCCATGGCGATGGTTTCCTTCCGACGTTCAAAAGGGGTGCGGCCCCTCTGAGGCTCTCAGGGCAACTCAGGAGGGGCCGCACGGGAGTTACTTGGTGAGATGGTCCGGGCCGAAGGCCTGGGGGAGCATCTCGGACAGGGGCAGGACGCCCGCCGGGGTGTCCAGCAGCAGGTCGGGGCCGCCGAACTCGTAGAGCAGCTGCCGGCAGCGGCCGCACGGCACGAGCAGGGAGCCCGTGCCGTCCACACAGGTGAAGTGGGTGAGCCGGCCGCCGCCGGTGCGCTGGAGCTCCGAGACGAGCCCGCACTCGGCGCACAGCCCGAGGCCGTACGAGGCGTTCTCGACGTTGCAGCCGGAGACCGTGCGTCCGTCGTCGGCCAGAGCCGCCGCTCCGACGGGGAACCCGGAGTACGGGGCGTAGGCGTGGGACATGGCCTCGCGGGCCTGACCGCGCAGCGCCTCCCAGTCGAAGTCGGCGGCCGTGCTCACTTGCCCTGGCCCTTCCGGTAGCGCATGCCGTCCGCCTTGGGCATCCGCAGGCGCTGCGCGGACAGCGACAGCACCAGCAGGGTGACGACGTACGGGGTGGCGCCGACGAAGTCGCTCGGGACGGTGTCGGTGACCAGGTACCAGACCAGGACCAGCGCGGCCATGGCCAGGCTGACCACGCCCTGCACCATCGCCTTGCGGTACAGCTTCCAGGCGCCGAGCGCCACGAGCAGGACCACCAGCAGGAGCAGCAGCGCGTGGACGGTGGTGCCGCCGTTGCGGAGCTGGAGGGCGTCGGAGTAGCCGAACAGTCCGGCACCCATCGCGAGGCCGCCGGGACGCCAGTTGCCGAAGATCATCGCGGCGAGGCCGATGTAGCCGCGTCCTCCGGTCTGGCCCTCCAGGTAGGTGTGGGAGGTGACCAGGGCCAGGAAGGCGCCGCCGAGTCCGGCCAGGCCGCCCGAGACGGCGACGGCCGCGTACTTGTACGTGTAGACGTTGACGCCGAGCGACTCCGCGGCGGTCGGGTTCTCACCGCAGGAGCGCAGACGCAGACCGAACGGGGTGCGCCACAGCAGCCACCAGCTCCCCACGAACAGCACCGCGGCCAGGACCGTGACCACGGAAAGGTGCGTGACCAGGCCGCCGAGGATGCCGGC
The DNA here is from genome assembly GCF_040650555.1 of Streptomyces sp. NPDC048664. Taxonomy (NCBI): domain Bacteria; kingdom Bacillati; phylum Actinomycetota; class Actinomycetes; order Kitasatosporales; family Streptomycetaceae; genus Streptomyces; species Streptomyces sp. NPDC048664. Next base: position 26,956 of record NZ_JBEZHK010000001.1, read on the forward strand.
GATGTCGGAGACCAGGAACCAGTGGTGCTGCTCCACCGACTGCAGGGCGTCGGACAGGCCGGGCACGGTCACGTCCGGGAGCGAGTCCACCGGCGGGGACTGCTTCGGGTTGCCGCCCGCGTCGAGCGCCGACCCGTTGTTGAAGAACAGCTTGGCGAGGTACTGGGTGGCGCCGAGCGCGAGCAGGTTGATCGCCACACCGGAGACGATGTGGTCCACGCCGAAGGTGACGGTGGCGACGGCGTGCACGAGGCCGCCGAGGACGCCGAAGGCGATGCCGGCCAGCAGGCCGAGCCAGGGGTTGGACTGCCAGCCGATCCAGCCGGCACCGAAGGTGCCGAGGATCATCATGCCCTCGAGGCCGATGTTGACCACACCGGAGCGCTCGGACCACAGACCGGCCAGGCCGGCGAGACCGATCGGGACGGCGAGGCCGAGGGAGGCGCTGACCTGACCGGCGGAGTCGAGGTCCTGGGAGCCGGTGATCATCCGGATCGCGGAGAGGAGCAGCAGGCCGCCCGCGACGAGCAGGAGGATCTGGGCGAACGAGCGGCCGGAGCGCTGGGGGGCGCCCGCCGCCTTGGGCGCCGCGGGCGGCGGCGCGTCGGTCATCGTGGCAGTCATCACGCCACCTCCTGCTTCTTCGTCGTGGCGGCGGCCTGGGCGGCGAGTTCGGCGCCGACGCGCTGCTGCTGGCGCTTGAGACCGTAACGGCGCACGACCTCGTAGGCGATGACGACGCACAGCACGATGACGCCCTGGATGACGCCGAGGATTTCCTTGTCGTAGCCCTGGAACTCCAGGTGGCCGGTGGTGCGCTCCAGGAAGCCCCACAGCAGGGCGCCGAGCGCGATGCCGACCGGGTTGTTGCGGCCGAGCAGCGCGATGGCGATGCCGGTGAAGCCGACGCCGGTCGGGAAGTCGCTGCTGTACTGGTAGCTGTCGTTGAGCAGGGTCGGCATGCCGATCAGGCCGGCCACCGCACCCGAGATGATCATGCTGGTGGCGACCATCTTCTTCACCGACACACCGCTCGCGGCGGCGGCGGACTCGGACTGGCCGACGGTGCGCAGGTCGTAGCCGAAGCGGGTGCGGCCGAGCACGAACCAGTACGCGATGCCGACGATGACGGCGACGACGATGAAGCCGTCCAGCACACCGGCCGCGCCGGTGTCGATGCTGAAGAAGTGCGCGGCCGACGGCAGCGGCTTCGTGGCCACGACGGTGCCGCCCTGCTGGAGCGTCGCCAGCTTGCCGGGCTGGAGCAGGTAGGCGATGACCGCGGTGGCGATCGCGTTCAGCATGATCGTCGAGATGACCTCGCTGACGCCGCGGGTCACCTTGAGGACGCCGGCGATGGCCGCCCACACGGCGCCGGTCGCCATGGCGCAGATCAGGATGATCGGGATGGCGAGCCAGCCGGGCACGGTCAGCGTCGCGCCCAGAGCGGCGGCGAAGAACGCGGCAAGCCGGTACTGGCCGTCGACACCGATGTTGAACAGGTTCATCCGGAAGCCGATGGCCACCGAGATACCGGCGAGGTAGTACGTCGTCGCCTTGTTGAGGATGGCGACCTGGCTGTCGCTGGCGAAGCCGTAGGTCACCATGTCGCTGAAGGCGGGGGCCGGGTTCTTACCGGTCGCGAGGATCACCAGGGCCGTGACGACGAGCGCGGCGACGACCGCCAGCACCGGTGCCGCGATCCCGAGGAGCAGCCGCTCCTTGTCGATCCGTGAGGTCAGCTTCTTCATCGCTCGTCGTCCTCCGTGGGGGCTTCCAGGTGGCCGGTGGCCGCACCGGTCATGGCGGAGCCCAGCTCTTCGGGGGTGATCGTGGCGGGGTCGGCGTCGGCGACCAGCCGGCCGCGGTACATCACCCGCAGGGTGTCGGAGAGCCCGATCAGCTCGTCCAGGTCGGCCGAGATCAGCAGGACGGCGAGTCCCTCGCGGCGGGCGTCCCGGATGTGGTCCCAGATGGCCGCCTGGGCGCCGACGTCCACGCCACGGGTGGGGTGGGCGGCGATGAGCAGCTTGGGGGCGTGGCTCATCTCGCGGCCGACGATCAGCTTCTGCTGGTTGCCGCCGGACAGCGAGGCGGCCGTGACGTCGATACCGGGGGTGCGGACGTCGTACGCCTGCACGATCCGCTCGGTGTCGGTACGGGCTCCCTTGATGTCGAGCAGCGGACCGCGCGAGTTGGGCGCCTCGGTGACGTGGCCGAGGACCCGGTTCTCCCACAGCGGCGCTTCGAGCAGCAGGCCGTGCCGGTGGCGGTCCTCGGGGATGTAGCCGATGCCGGTCTCGCGGCGGCGGCGGGTGGGGGCGTGCGAGATGTCGGTGCCGTCGAGGGTGATCACGCCCGTGTCGGGGCGGCGCATGCCCATGATCGCCTCGACCAGCTCGGACTGGCCGTTGCCCTCCACGCCGGCGATGCCGAGGACCTCGCCCTTGTGGATGGTGAAGGAGATCTCGTCGAGGATGATCCGCTCGATGCCGTCGAGGTCCGTCTGCGCCAGGCGCAGGCCGTCGAGCTGGAGCATCGGGACGTCCGTGACGGTGGACTCGGAGGTCTCCGGGGTGGGCAGCTCGCTGCCGACCATCAGCTCCGCGAGCTGCTTGGTCGTGGTGTTCGCCGGGTCGGCGGTGCCGACCGTGGTGCCCCGCCGGATGACGGTGATCTCGTCGGCGACGGAGAGCACCTCGCCCAGCTTGTGGGAGATGAAGATGACGGTGAGGCCCTCGGCCTTGAGGTCCCGCAGGTTGCCGAAGAGCGCGTCGACCTCCTGCGGCACCAGCACGGCGGTGGGCTCGTCCAGGATGAGGGTCTTGGCGCCGCGGTAGAGGACCTTGAGGATCTCCACGCGCTGGCGGTCCGCGACACCCAGCTGCTCCACGAGCACGTCGGGCCGGACGTTCAGGCCGTACGCGTCGGAGATCTCCTTGATCTTCGTGCGGGCCTTGCCGCCGATGCCGTGCAGCTTCTCCGCGCCGAGAACGACGTTCTCCAGGACGGTGAGGTTGTCGGCGAGCATGAAGTGCTGGTGCACCATGCCGATGCCGCGTGCGATGGCGTCGCCGGGGTTGCCGAGGACGACCTGCTGGCCGTCGAGCGTGATCGTGCCCTCGTCCGGCTGCTGCATGCCGTAGAGGATCTTCATCAGGGTCGACTTGCCGGCGCCGTTCTCGCCGCAGAGGGCATGGACGGTGCCCTTGCGGACCGTGATGTCGATGTCACGGTTGGCGACGACGCCGGGGAAACGCTTGGTGATGCCGCGCAGTTCGACGGCAGCGGGAGGGCTGGACGCGTTGATGGCGCACTCTCCTCGGGGAAAGGGGCTGCGTAGGGGAGGGCAGGCGTCGGCGACGCTAGCGCGGCAACTCCATGCTACACGCGTAGAGTTGACACATTGTTATGGCTCGGCGAGGGGATGTGTGAGCACTCCCCCTGCGCCGAGCCACGGTGTGCGGCCCGACCCGGACGGGGCCGGGCCGCATCAGATCACGGGGCGGTCTTGACCTTGACCTTGCCGTCCACGATCTTCTGCTTCGCGGCGTCCAGCTTGGACTGGATGTCGCCGATGAAGCCGCCGCTGGTGGCCAGCGAGACGCCGCCCTTGGCCAGCGAGTAGACGTTGTTGCCCGTCAGCGGCTTGCCGTTCTTGACGGACTTGATGTAGTCGTACACGCCGACGTCGACGTTCTTGACCATGGAGGTCAGGATCGAGCTCTTGTACTTGGCCAGACCGGGGCTGAGGTACTGGTCCGAGTCCACGCCGATGGCCCAGGCACCCTTGACGCCGTTGACGGCCTCGATGGAGCCGTTGCCGGAGGAGCCGGCCGCCGTGTAGATGACGTCCGCGCTGTTGTCCAGCATGCCCTGCGCCGCCTGCTGGCCCTTGTCGGGGCTGGCGAAGCCGGAGGTGTCCTGGCCGTGGGACAGGTACTGGACGTCGACCTTCACCTTGGGGTTGGTGTCGTGCACGCCCTGGACGTAACCGGCCTCGAACTTCTTGATCAGCGGGTTGTCGACACCGCCGATGAAGCCGACGTGGTCCTTCTTGGTCTTCAGCGCGGCGGCGACACCGGCCAGGTAGGAGCCCTGCTCCTCGGTGAACGTGATGCTGTTCACGTTGCCGCCGTCCACCACGGAGTCGACCAGGCCGAACTGGACCTTCGGGAACTGCTTCGCGACCTTCTGCACGGCGGGCGCGTAGGTGTAGCCGATGGCGATGACCGGGTTGTAGCCCGCCTGGGCGAGGTCCGTGAGACGCTGTTCGCGGTCCGCCGGGGTGTCCGAGGTCTTGGCGGTCAGCTCCTTGATGGAGCCGTCGAACTCGGCCTTGGCCTTGTCGGCACCGCGCGCGGCGGAGTCGTTGAAGGACCGGTCGCCACGGCCGCCCACGTCGTAGGCGAGACCGATCTTGATGCCGCCCTTGCCGCCCGAGGACGAGGAGGACTTGTCGTTGTCGGAGGAGGTGCTGCCACACGCGGTGGCAGTCACGGCGAGAGCGGCGGTCGCGACGACCGCGGCGGAAAGCTTGGCTACCCGGCGCACGGGAAGGCTCCTTCACCTGACCTGAGCGCCGTGTCGGCGCTAGATGTGAGCACCGCGTTGCCGGTACTCCAGCCGAGGCACGTCTTCGATGTCGGCTTCGCGGAATCGTAACGCGCGTAGATGTCAGAAAAACACCCCTCCCGAAGGTGTTATCGATTCGAGGCAAACACCATCTGAACTCGGGATCTTGGGGCTCTTGCGCTGTCGTCGCGCGCAGCACACGAATGGCTGACGAGTGCATTGCGGCTGGCAGGGAGCACCCCCAGGGACGTCGGCCTCTCCCTTCTCCGCCAGCTCGCGCGTCTGTCGCCCACTCTCGGCAGCGCCGCCGCTGTGAGCATCCCCACCACGACCATGATCGCGTGGGCCGCCGACGCCACCCTCATGCACACCGAGGACGACGCTTCCCCAGAGCCTTGGCACCGGCCAGGTCATCCGGTCCACAACGGACTGGCAATCGCACCAGGGGGTGCATCGAGAGCATCGATGTCATGCGGAGGGCTACTCGGGTGCCGAAGATACGGCTCGCGAAGATCGTCCCATCCTCACAGGAGGACTCTTGAGCCACACTCCACCGGCGGCTCTGGCCCTCGCATGGCGAACGCCAGCCTGAGGACGACACCTCGCCCTTGAGGACCGTTCATTCCATGACCTCTCAGAGCGGACCCCCACCAAGCCCGCCATGAAGTGGGCCGCCGAACCAAGAAGATCGAGACAAGACTCGAACTTTTGACCGAAAAATCGCTCCAGGAACATTCTGGGTCTGGCTAGGTTGAGGCGAGGTCGATCTTCGACGTTCGACCAGAACCCGATCAACGTCCGCTCAAAAAACGGGGAGTAATCGTGAGGCTCAGCAGGACCATCTCGGCCGCGGTCGGCGCAGGTATAACCGCAAGCGCCGCACTCGTCGCCCTCACTGCCACGCCTGCAGCCGCCGCGTCGACCTGCACCACCTGGAAGTCCTCCAACGGTGGCACCGCGTACGGCAAGTGCACCGGGGGCATCACACGCTTCAGCATCCACCGTGTCTGGGCCGTATGCATTGGCCCCGACGGAAAAAAGTTCAACATGGAAGGGAATTGGGTCAACACCCGCAAGGGGGAGACGTCTCATGCCGTGTGCAGCTCTGACCCTTCGCGCACAAGTGTCGCCGTCTATTCCATGAAGGTTGAAACGGACGAGCCTGTGTAAGGTTCGAGAGACTTCCTGGTTTTGGCCCGTAAGGCTGTCCGGCTCTGACGCCGGACAGCCTTACTCTTTCAATTGATTTTCGGTTCAGCCCCGCTGCACCTGTCTCGCGTGGGAGAACCGGCACCTCACGCTTCCCCAGCGTCGATCAGAGCGGCCGCCGTGAACAGCTCCACGCCCACCGTGATGGCGTGCTCGTCCACGTCGAAGTCGCCCTGGTGCAGATCACGGACCGTGCGCTCGCCGGGCCGGCGGACGCCGAGGCGGGCCATGGCGCCGGGCACGTGCTCCAGGTACCAGGAGAAGTCCTCGCCGCCCAGGCTCTGCTCGGTGCTCTCGACGGACTCGGCCCCGCGGCGCAGGCTCATCGCGTCGCGCAGCAGCTCGGTCACGGCGATGTCGTTGACGACCGGGGGCACGCCCCGGATGTAGTTGATCTCGGACTTCGCCCGGTACAGGTTCGCGATCTCGTCGATCGCCGCGTGCACCAGGTCGGGCGCCTGGCGCCAGGTGGCGAGGTCCAGGCAGCGCACGGTCCCGGACAGCTCGGCGTGCTGCGGGATGACGTTGCAGGCGTGCCCGGACTCGATACGGCCCCAGGTCACCGAGAGACCGCTGCGGGCGTCGACACGGCGTCCGACCAGGGTGGGCACGTCGGTGGCGACGCGCGCGGCGGCGACCACCAGGTCCGTGGTGAGGTGGGGGCGCGCGGTGTGGCCGCCCGCGCCGTCGAGGGCCACCTCGAGCCGGTCGCAGGCCGAGGTGATGGGCCCGTGCCGCAGCCCGATACGTCCCGCGTCCACCTTGGGGTCGCAGTGGACGCCGATGATCCGGCCCACGCCGTCGAGGACGCCGGACTCGATCGCGTCGGCCGCGCCACCGGGCAGGACCTCCTCGGCCGGCTGGAAGATCAGCCGTACGGGCCGCGGCAGCCGGCCGGCGCGGTGCAGTCCGGCGAGGACCAGGCCGGCCCCCAGGACGACCGCGGTGTGCACGTCGTGCCCGCAGGCGTGGGCGCGGTCGGGGACGGTGGAGCGGTAGGGGCAGTCCGCCTTGGTGTCCGGGATGGGCAGCGCGTCGATGTCGGCGCGCAGGGCCAGCATGGGACGCGTGCCGTCCCACTCGCCGATGTCGCAGATGAGGCCGGTGCCGGTGTCGAGCACGCGCGGCGCGAGCCCCTCCTGTTCCAGGCGGGCCTTGATCGCGGCGGTCGTACGGAACTCCTGGTTGCCCAGCTCGGGGTGCATGTGCATGTCCCGGCGGAAGGTCACGAGCTCGGCGCGCAACGCCTCGGGCAGCGCGCCGGGGAGCACCGTGTCCCCGGAGTGATCGGCGGTGTGGTCGGCCTCGGACTCTCTCGACATCACTTGGTTCACCCTTTGAAGGGTAGGGCGGTCAGGCCGTGGACCGCCCCTCGATCCCGAAACTTCAGCCCCTCAGGCGAAGAAAAGGTGGCCGACTGACGCATGACGGCGAAGGGAGATGGGTAGACTTTACCGCTTCCCGACCGGCCGCTTCGTCGCGCCCACCGGCACGTCCCGGGGCCCGGCGCCGCGCCTACCCGGTCGCGATGTCCTGCCCCGCCGGCACGTCCCGCTCGGCCGGCACCGTCGGCAGCCGGTCCACGTCCCGGGCCGTGCCGGTGACGCCCGACAGGAAGCCCTGGGCGCGTGGGGAGGCGTTCTGCGTCAACCAGGCGGGGTCGATGTCGCACACGGCCACCCGCACCTCGGTGCCGACCAGGGCCAGCGGCAGGGTGTGGACGACCGTGGAGGGAAAACTGAGGATCGTACGGCCGATGGGGCCCCGGCGCGCGATCAGCTCCAGGGGCAGGTCCGGGCGGACCACCTCCAGACCCGTCTCGACCGCCAGCCGGTGCAGCTTGTCGGCGCTCTCGCGGCGATGGGCGAAGTAGCGGCGCGCCCCGTGCGTGCGGGCCAGGGCCCGCACCGCCTCCAGATAGCGATCGCCGTCCACCACGCCCGTCTCCACCAGGGACGTGCCCACGAGGTCGGCGCCCTTGGTCAGGCGCGGCGGCCCGAACCGGGATCGGGTCCAGCCGAAGTCGTTGGCCGTGACCGCGACGCCCTCGGGCGTCTGGTCGATCGGCATGGAGGAGAAGACCTGGACCGTGCGCCGGGAGCCCGGTGTCAGCCTGCGCCGGGCCGACGCCGACACCGGCGCGAAGAGCAGGTCGCGGGCGCCCGGCCGGCCGCCCTTGCGGTGCCAGCGCACCAGGCGCTCGCCGCGGGCGAGCTGGGCGACGAACTCCATCGTCGCCGTGCCGTCGTCCACCACCACCAGCTCGCGGGCCCGGGTGATGGTCAGCAGCAGTTGTACGTAGCGGGAGAAGGGGTCCCCCATCACGACCCTGCGCGCGCGGCGCAGCAGCGGGGTGAGGCCGCCCACCGTGCGGAAGGGCGCGCTCGTGCCGCCGCGCGCCTCCTCCCAGCGCACGTCGTGCCCCTCCTCGCGGGCCAGTTCCGCCATCCGGCGCAGCTGGCCACGCGTCATCGGGTCGGTCGGGGACAGCACCACGAGCGTGAGCCGCTCGTGCCCCGAGGGCGCCGAGGGGCCCCGGAGCGCCGGGGCGGCCGGGGCGGCCTCGGCCGCCGGGAGCGGGGTGGGACTCCCCGCGCCGGTCGCCGCCGTGCGCCCCGCCCCGGACCGCCTGCCGCCCTGTGTGGGGATGCCCGCCGCGCGGCCGGGGGCGGTGTCCGCCCCGCCGGGCGCGTGGGCGTGCGCCCACTCCAGCACGTTCAGGAGCTGGACCGGGCTCTCCACGAAGGCGAGCGTCGCGTGGCCGGCGGATTCGGCGCGAGGGCTCATCGGCGTACGACCGTCCCCTGAGATGCTCAGACCTGGACCGGCTCACCAGCGGCGGCGGCGATCTCCGCCTCGGCGACGGCGCCCGCGACACGGCGCAGCTTCTTCATCGGGCCGAGCTCGGAGTCGTAGACCTTCTTGACACCGTCGCCCAGCGACGCCTCGATGGTGCGGATGTCGCGGACGAGGCGCGTGAGGCCGCCCGGCTCCACGGAGGCGGCCTGGTCGGAGCCCCACATCGCGCGGTCGAGGGTGATGTGGCGCTCGACGAAGGTGGCGCCGAGGGCGACCGCGGCCAGCGTGGTCTGCAGACCGGTCTCGTGGCCGGAGTAGCCGATCGGGACGTTCGGGAACTCCATCTCCAGCGTGTTGATCACGCGGAGGTTCAGCTCCTCGGCCTTCGCCGGGTAGGTGGAGGTGGCGTGGCACATGAGGATGTTGTCGCTGCCGAGGACCTCGACCGCATGGCGGATCTGCTTCGGGGTCGACATGCCGGTGGACAGGATGACCGTGCGGCCGGTGGCGCGCAGGGCGCGCAGCAGCTCGTCGTCCGTCAGGGAGGCGGAGGCCACCTTGTGGGCGGGCAGGTCGAACTTCTCCAGGAAGGCGACGGCCTCGGTGTCCCACGGGGACGCGAACCAGGCGATGCCCTTCTCCTTGCAGTACGCGTCGATCTGGCGGTACTCGTCCTCACCGAACTCCACGCGGTGGCGGTAGTCGATGTAGGTCATGCGGCCCCAGGGGGTGTCGCGCTCGATGTCCCACTGGTCGCGCGGGGTGCAGATCTCGGGGGTGCGCTTCTGGAACTTGACCGCGTCGCAGCCGGCTTCGGCGGCCACGTCGATCAGCTTGAACGCGTTCTCCAGCTCACCGTTGTGGTTGATGCCGATCTCGCCGCAGATGTAGACGGGGCGGCCGGGGCCGACCTCGCGCGAACCGAACGTGCGCATACGGGAGTTGGTGCTCATGGGGAGAAATTCCTTAGCTGTTGAGGGAGTCGAGAGAGGGGCCGAGGATCCAGCTGGCGATCTCTCGGATGGCGCCGTCACCGCCGGGGGTGGTGGTGACCGCGCGTGCGGCGCCGCGTACGACGTCGTGGGCGCTCGCGACCGCCACGGGCCAGCCCACGAGGGCGAAGCACGGGAGGTCGTTGACGTCGTTGCCGACGTAGAGCACGCGCTCGGGCGCGATGCCCTGCTCCTCGCACCACTGCTTCAGTGCGAGGTCCTTCCGGTCGATGCCGTGCAGGACCGGGATCCGAAGCTTCCGGGCCCTGGCGGCGACGACCGGGTTCTGCTCCGTGGACAGGATGAGCATCTTCAGGCCGCTCCTGCGCAGCGCCGCGATGCCGAGTCCGTCTCCGCGGTGCACGGAGACGAACTCACGTCCGTCGGAGTCGATCAGCACCCTGTCGTCCGTCTGGGTGCCGTCGAAGTCGAGTACGACCGCGTCGATGTCGTCGCTGGTCGGAAGGGCGCCGGGGCGCTCCGCGTCGAAGAGCGGGGCAAGGGCGCGGGCGCGGGCGAGCTCGTGCGGGTCGTCGATCTCCAGCACGCGGGCCGGGTCGGTGCGCACGAGTTCGGTGCGGCCGAAGAAGCGGTGTCCGTGCGCGCGCAGGCCGGCGGCGTCCATGGCGTAGGCCGCGCCGGTCTCCAGCAGGTCCTGGGGGCGGTCCTGGCGGCGGGGGCGGAAGGACTTGTCGTGGTTGACGCCGTGGCCGCCGTCCGGGTCCGCGCTCTCCGCGGCCCCGGCGTCCGCGTCGCGCCACAGGAAGCCGTGGAAGGGGGCCACGGTCAGCGCCGTGTCCGCGCCGTCCTCGGCCACGGCCGCGGCGACCCCGTCGATGTCCTCGCGGACGAGGAACGGGCTGGTGCACTGGACCAGCAGCACCACGTCGACCGGGGAGCCGTGCAGTGCCTCGTGGGCGTCCATGGCGTGCAGGACGGCGGCCTCCGAGGTGGCCGTGTCCCCGGCGATCGCGGCGGGGCGCAGCACGATCTCGGCGCCGGCCTCGCGAGCCGCGGCGGCGATGGCCTGGTCGTCGGTGGAGACCACCACGTCGGTGACGAGCCGGGCGGCGCGGCACTCGCGCACCGCGCGGGCCACCAGCGGCACTCCGCCGACCGGGGCCAGGTTCTTCGCGGGCACGCCCTTGGAGCCGCCGCGCGCGGGGATCACCGCGAGCACGCGGCGCACCTGGGCCGTCGCTGCCGCTTCCGGGTGGGACATGGGCTGAACTCCTTGGGGTCCTTGGCGTGGGATCCGCGCGCTCACAGCTCCCCCATCCGCCGGATCACGGGCGCCACGCGCTGCACTCCGTGGCGGTAGGCGCCGCGGGCCGCGCGGCGGACGATCTGGCGCACCGGTCCCGGCGCCCTGTCGGCCGCGGGGGCGCCGGGCAGCGGGCTGCCGTCGGGGGCGAGGTGGTGGCGGGCGAGGACGCCGGGCAGGTAGCCGGGCGCGGTGACGGGCGTGTAGTAGGGCGCGAGCGGCGGGAGCTCCTCGGTAGCGAGCAGCGCGGCGATGCGTCCGCGCGCCGTGTCGAAGGCGCTCGCGTACGTGTCGCCCTCGGCGGCGACGCCCTGGCGGGCGACCCACCGGGGATCGGGCTCCGGCTCGTGCCCGGCGTCGAGCTGGTCCCAGGAGGCGAGGCAGCCGGAGCCCACGAAGTGGTGGTTGCCGAGCGCCTCGCGCACCCCGAGGTCGGTGAGGACGACGGTGGGGATACGGCGGTGCAGGGACTCCAGGGCGGCCGTCGAACTGACGGTGACCATGAGGTCGGTCCGGTCCAGGACCTCTCCCATGTTCCCGTAGACCAGGTGGAAGTTGGCCGGCACGTCGTGGCGCTGGGCCAGCTTCTGGTACGGCAGTTCCTCGATGTGCGTGGTGTGCTCGCCCGGCTTGGAGCGGAGCTTGAGCAGCACCTCGCGGTCGGGGTGCCGGCGCGCGTGCTGGACGAGCCGGTCCAGGAGGTAGGCGCGGTCCTTGCGGCTCTCCGGTACGGAGGGCTGTGCGGCGAAGACGACCGTGTAGGGGTCCTTCTTCTCGTAGGCGGCGCCGCCGAGGAAGGGCAGGGCCACCTCGGTCACCGACGAGGCGTCGGCGCCCACCCCCTCGTACACCGCGCGGAAGCGCTCCGCGTCCTGGCGGGAGTTGGCGAGGACGAGGTCGGCCCCGTGCCGCAGCAGCAGGCCGTCGGCGAGCTTCTCGTAGACGACGCCGACATAGCCGGTGACAACCACGGGCCGCTTCGCGCGCCCCCGCCACAGGTGGGCGAGGCCGTGCAGCATCGCCTGGACGCCGCCGCCGACGAGGGCGAGGACGAGGACGTCGTACGACTCCTTCGCCATCGCCCGCAGGAACTCGGCGGCGGTGACCTCGCTGAGCGAGTCCGCGCGGACGCCGACCTCACTCAGCTGACGGGCGGTGGGCGTGGCCCGGCCCCGCAGGAGGAAGCCGTCGAGCCGGACGCCCGGCTTCTCGGACTGCGCCGACTCCTTCGGCGCGAGGCGGTTCGCGGTGAGCGCGCCCCACTTCCACCGGGTGTCGGAATCGGCGAGGACGGCAACCCGCAGGGACTTCGAGGTACTTGCTGGCACGTCGAAGACGCTAGGAAGCGAGGGAGAGGACCAGCCCAACCGAAATCCAACAAAGGGTTAACAGCACATCGCCGAATGGCGAATCGGCTCGGGAAACGCGGGGAATGCAGTTCGGTTCACTGTTCCGCCACGCGTCGTTCACCTGACATCAAGCCCGCGGTCAAGACGAAATCCGGGCCTCCGCCTAACGTCACAGGCGTGGTCAAGCTCTCCGTCATCGTGCCGTTCTACAACGTGCAGCAATACGCGCCCGACACCCTGAGGAGTCTGCGCGCGAACGCGCGTGACGATTTCGAATTCATTCTCGTCGACGACTGCTCCCGCGACGAGACCCCGGACATCCTCGCGCGCGCCGAGCGCGAGCTGCCAGGCGCGGTGTATGTCCGGCACGAGAAGAACGGAGGACTGGCGACCGCGCGCAACACCGGCATCGACGCGGCGCGCGGCGAGTACCTGACGTTCCTCGACGGGGACGACTGGCTCGCCCCCGGCTACTACCCCCGGCTCGTGTCCGCCATGGAGGAACTGGGCTGCGACTTCGTCCGCACGGACCATGTCCAGTGCACCGGGCGGGCGCGCTCCGTCCACCGGGTGCCGCACGGGCGGCGCGGCGTGGTGATGAACCCGCGCGACGCGATCCTGCCCGCCGACCGCTCCACCTCCGTCGACTACGCGTACGCGTGGGCGGGCGCCTACCACCGCCGGCTGGTGGACCGGGGCCTGCTGCACTTCACCGACGGGCTGCGCACCGCCGAGGACCGACCGTGGATCTGGAAGCTGCACCGTGAGGCGGATTCCTTCGCCACATTGAGCCTGCTCGGTGTCTACTACCGGCGCGGCGTCGCGTCCTCGCTCACCCAGATCGGCGATGTGCGGCAACTCGATTTCATTCGCGCGTTCGACCAGGTGGTGGCCGAAACCGCGAAGGACCAGAACGCGGACATACTTCTCCCGAAGGCCGTTCGCACCTATTGCGCGATCATTTCCCATCATCTGGGTTCCATCGAAAGGTTCGAGCCGGCGGTGGCACGAAAACTGAAGTCGATGAGTGCTGTCGCGCTGCGGCGTATGCCGCAGGGAGTGCTGGAGGACGCCCTGGAGTCCATGGACATCGAGCGGGCCTCGCGTCTGCGCCGGCTGCGTCGCCGCCCCGCCCCCGCGGGGGTGGCCGCGTGAGGACCCAGATCTTCATGGCGTCGACGCTGTACGGCACGGCGACGCTGGCCGCGGCGCTCGACAGCGAGTGCTTCTCCCCCGCCGACCGGCGCATCCTGCTCGTCTCCAACAACGCGGCGACGCCCGAGACCACGCCCGGCCCCGACGGGATGCCGGGCTTCGAGCAGCTGCGCGGCCGCTTCGACGAGGTGATCTCCTGGAACGAGACCATCTCCCCGTTCCATCCGGGCGGCTGGGCCCCCCGGCTGGACGACGTCCCGCTGTGGGAGCGGCATCTGCGGCTGCTGTGGAACCTCGGCGACGACGACGTCGAGCTGGTCGTCGAGTCGATCCAGGTCAATCCGGCGATAGGTGTCTGCCAGATCTTCACCGGCGCGCCCGTGACCGTCTACGCCGACGGCCTGATGAGCTACGGCCCCACCCGCAACAAGATCGACCCGCTGGTCGGCACCCGGGTGGACCGGCTGCTGCACCTGGACCTGGTGCCGGGCCTGACGCCGCTGCTGCTCACCGAGTTCGGCGTCGCGCCGGAGATCGTCCCCACGGAGGCGTTCTCCAAGGTGCTGGCCGAGCTGGAGGCGACCGGCGACGCGCTGCCGTCCCTGGACGCCCCGGCGCTGCTGCTCGGGCAGTACCTGTCCGCGCTGGAGATCCTCACCGCCGAGGAGGAGGAGAGCCTGCACGTACGGATGCTGAGGGGCGCCGTCGCGCTCGGCCACACGCGGATCGTGTTCAAGCCGCACCCCTCCGCGCCGGCCCGCTGGTCGCGCGCCCTGGAGAAGGAGGCCGAGGAGCTGGGCGCAGAGCTGACCGTGCTCGACACCCCGGTCCTCGCGGAGGTGCTGTACCAGCGGATGCGCCCGGCGCTGGTCGTGGGCTGCTTCTCCACCGCCCTGCTGACCGCGTCCGCGCTGTACGGCCTGCCGGTCGCCCGCATCGGCACCGGCGCGCTCCTGGATCGCCTGGCGCCGTACGAGAACAGCAACCGGGTGCCGGTGACCGTGGTGGACGCGCTGCTGCCCGAGCTGTCCGACCACGCGGCGGTGAAGGAGCAGCGGCCGGCGGTGGACGTCGCGGACCTGAACGCGCTCGTGCGCGCCGTCGGGTTCGCGATGCAGCCCAAGATCTACCCGGAACTGCGCCCGGACGCCGAGCGGTATCTGTCGGCGCACCTGACGCCGCACACCTGGCGCTACTTCAAGCGCAGGCGCCTGACGTCGCTGGCGCTGCCGGGCGCGATCCCGGCGCAGCTCGCCTTCATCCCGCGCAACGCGACGGTGCGGCGGGTGGCCCGCCGGGCCCGCTCGTTCAAGCGGGCGGTGCGCGGCTGAGGGGTGTGCCGCCGATGCACGGGAGCGGGGCCGGGTCAGGACGACCCGGCCCCGTTCGCCGTGCGCGGGGGGCGCGCGGGGCGTCCCGGACGGGTGCGTCGCACCCAGGTGAACTCCTGTCAACGGCAAGGCGAAGACCCTTCGCGCGGGGGCGGGGAGCCCCGAAAATCGGACTAACGTGCTGGGGTCTGGCCGAGTCCCATCGAGGGGAACCCTGTGATCGACACGCCTGCCGGCCCCCGCGGGGACGCAACGGGCACCGCAGTCCGCGCCGTCCTTCCGCCCGCCGCCGACGCCTCCCCCGCCGTGCCGCACACGGCCGGCCCCGGGGCCCCGGCTAAGCCCGCCGCACGCCGGGAGAACCGGCTGCGCGCCCTGGACGGGCTGCGCCTGATCGCGGCGCTCATGGTGGCGTGCTACCACTACGGCGGTCGCGACGGCGAGGTCACACAGGCCTGGGGCACCTCGCCCCGGCACCAGTTCCCCGCCTTGCACCTGCTGTTCGCGTACGGCTGCCTGGGTGTGCAGATCTTCTTCGTGATCAGCGGCTTCGTGATCTGCATGAGCGGCTGGGGGCGCCCGCTGCGCTCCTTCTTCGCCTCCCGCGCCTCCCGGCTGCTGCCCGCGTACTGGGCCGCGATCCTCATCATCACCGCGGTCTTCGCGCTGCCGATGGTCGCCTACAAGGCGCTCTCGCCGAGCGACACCCTGGTGAACCTGACGATGCTCCAGATGCCGCTCGGCGTCGACCGCGTGCTCGGGGTGTGCTGGACCCTGTGGGCCGAGGTGCGCTTCTACGCCCTGTTCGCGCTGTGTATCGTGCTGCCGGGCGCGAACCGGCGCCGGGTGATCATGTTCTGCGCCGGCTGGACGCTCGCGCTGGCGGTGGCGCAGGGCGCCAGGATGCCGCTCCTGGACATCGTGCTGATGCCCGAGTACGCGCCGTTCTTCATCGGCGGCGTCGGCCTGTACCTGGTGCACCGCAACCGGCGTGACGCGTACGCGTGGGGCATCGTCGCGGTCAGCTGGCTGATCGGCCAGCACTACGCGGTGGCGCGCCTGTGGCACTCGCCCACCGTGCACGCGTTCTCCTACCGCAGCGCCTGGAGCATCATGCTCATCGTCACCCTCGGCTTCGTGGCCGTCGCGGCGATCGCGCTCGGCTGGCTGAACTGGGCGAACTGGCGCTGGCTGACGGTGGCGGGCGCGCTGACGTACCCCTTCTACCTCGTCCACGAGCATCTGGGCTGGGTCGTCATCAAGGTCCTGCACCGCACCCTCGGCATCCCGTCGTACGGCACCTTCCTGCTGACGATCGCCTTCATGCTGCTCCTGGCCTGGCTCCTGAACCGCTACGTGGAGAACCGGCTGACCCCACGACTGCGCACCCTCCTGTCGAGGCCACTGGCGTAGCACGCCTCATCGGGAGGTCGGTCCCCCGTTCACAAGCACCGCACGTTTGGACGAGCGCCTGAGGGCAGGCGCTGAACAGGTTTCGTACAGGTTCGTCCGTACCAGCACAAGGGAGTGCTCCGTCCTCATGCCGACAGCAGCAGACACGACCCGACCGCCCCGCCGGCTGGACGACGTCCCCGGCTGGTTCCCCGTGCTCGACCAGACGCTCTTCTCCTGGTTCCTCGGCCGTCAGGAGTCCGCGGGCCTGCGGGGCGACCTTCTGGAGGTCGGCGTGTACATGGGCAAGAGCGCGATATTCACCGGCCGCCACCTCGGGGACGGCGAGAGGTTCACCGTGTGCGACCTCTTCGAGGGCGACGCGCCGGACACGGCGAACCACGCGGAGTCGGCCAAGTCCTACGGCTCACTGACCCGGCGGGCGTTCGAGGCGAACTACCTCTCCTTCCACGCCGCGCTTCCCCGGGTGCTCCAAGGGCCCAGCTCCCTGGTGCCGGACGAGGTCGCCACGGACTCCTGCCGGTTCGTCCACATCGACGGCTCCCATCTGTACGAGCATGTACGCGACGACATCACGGCCGCCCGTGACGTGCTGGTGCCCGGCGGTGTCGTCGTCCTGGACGACTTCCGCTCGGAGCACACGCCGGGGGTCTCCGTCGCCGCCTGGGAAGCGGTGCTCAACAAGGGGCTGCGCCCGATCTGCCTCAGCACCCAGAAGCTCTACGCGACCTGGGACGATCCCACCGACGTCCAGGACAAGCTGCTGGCGATGGTCCGGGGGCGCGACGACTGCCATCTGAGCGTCCAGGAGGCGGCGGGGCAGCGCCTGATACGCGTCAAGTCCAAGGGCATGCGGGCCCCCGAGTTCCCACTCTCCCGCCACGCGGCGGCCCCCGAGACCGTCGAGCCGAAGGCTCCCGCACCCGCCGCACCCGCCACACCCGCCACACCCGTCGAGGCGGCCGCCCCGGCCGCGCCGCGCCGTCGCCGCAGCCGCGCCCGCCGTCTCGCCGTCGACCTGCTGCCGCCCCTGGTCACCCGGGCGGTGCGCAACGCCCGCGCGCACCGGCACGCCCCGGCCCGCTGACGCGGCACGCCCGAGCGCCCCGGTGACCGCCGCCTTCGGGGCCGCCCCGTGAGGGTCGCTCAGGCGGCGGTCGCCAGGGACAGCTTCACCGCGAAGCCCAGGAAGAGCGCGCCCGCCGCCGAGGTCGCCCCCGCCGAGAGCCGCTTGCGGCGGCGGAAGGCCTCCGCGAGGCGCGTGCCGCTGAATATCAGGGCGCTCAGATACAGGAAGCTGGCCAGCTGCGCGAAGGCGCCCAGCACGACGAAGGACAGGGCCGGGTAGGCGTACCCGGGGTCCACGAACTGCACGAAGAAGGCGACGAAGAACAGGATCGCCTTGGGGTTGACCAGGCTGACCACCAGGGCGCGGCGGAAGGGCCGCTCCTCGGCGGCCGCCGCCGCGGTGTCCGCGGTCACCGTCTCCTCGGTCCGCTCCCGCCGCGCCTTCCACATCGCCCAGGCGGCCCGGAGCATCCCTATCGCGAGCCAGGTCAGGTATCCGGCGCCCGCGTACTTGACGATCCCGAACAGCACGGCGTTCGCCTTCAGCAGCGAGGCGACCCCGGCCGCGGACAGCGTCATCAGCACGGTGTCCCCGCACCACACGCCCGCCGCGGCGGAGTATCCGGTCCGCACTCCGCGGCGGGCCGCCACGGACAGGACGTACAGCGAGTTGGGTCCCGGCAGGAGGATGATCAGGACGAGGCCTGCCAGGTAGGTGGGGAGGTCGATGACACCGAACATGCACAGGAGTGTCGCACGGGGGTCCGACAGCCCGGCTCGGTGTTCCGGGGGTCGGACGGCCGGGCCCCCCGGGCGCGCCCGCCGTCAGAAGGTGTCCGAGGGCACGTACGACCCCCAGACCTCCCTCAGCGCGCCGCACACCTCGCCCACCGTCGCGCGGGCCCTGAGCGCCTCCTTCATGGGGTACAGGACGTTGTCCGTGCCCTCGGCCGCCTCACGCAGCCTCGCCAGGGCCCCGTCCACCGCGGCCCGGTCGCGCCCGGCGCGCAGCCTCGCCAGGCGCTCCGCCTGCCGGGCCTCGATCGCGGGGTCGACGCGCAGCGGCTCGTACGGCTCCTCCTCGTCCAGCCGGAAGCGGTTGACGCCCACGACGACCCGCGTGCCGGCGTCGGTCTCCTGCGCGATGCGGTAGGCGTTGCGCTCGATCTCGCTCTTCTGGAAGCCCTGCTCGATCGCCGCCACCGCGCCGCCGAGATCCTCGATCCGCCGCATCAGGTCCCGTGCCGCCGCCTCCACGTCGTCCGTCATCCGCTCCATCGCGTACGAGCCCGCGAAGGGGTCGACGGTCGCCGTGACGTCCGTCTCGTGGGCGAGGACCTGCTGGGTGCGCAGCGCCAGGCGGGCGCTCTTGTCCGTGGGCAGCGCGATGGCCTCGTCGAAGGAGTTCGTGTGCAGCGACTGGGTGCCGCCGAGCACCGCGGCCAGGCCCTGGACGGCCACCCTGACCAGGTTCACCTCGGGCTGCTGCGCCGTCAGCTGGACGCCCGCCGTCTGGGTGTGGAAGCGCAGCATCAGCGACTTCGGGTTCCGGGCCCCGAACTCGTCCCGCATCACGCGCGCCCAGATCCGCCGGGCCGCGCGGAACTTGGCGACCTCCTCCAGGATCGTCGTCCGGGCCACGAAGAAGAAGGACAGGCGGGGCGCGAAGTCGTCCACGTCCATGCCCGCCGCGACGGCCGTGCGCACGTACTCGATGCCGTCCGCCAGCGTGAACGCGATCTCCTGCACGGGAGACGCCCCCGCCTCGGCCATGTGGTAGCCGGAGATCGAGATGGTGTTCCACCTCGGGATCTCGGCCCCGCCGTACCGGAAGATGTCCGCGATCAGGCGCAGCGAGGGCTTCGGGGGGAAGATGTACGTCCCGCGCGCGATGTACTCCTTCAGCACGTCGTTCTGGATCGTGCCCGTGAGCCGGTCGGCCGCGACGCCCTGTTCCTCGGCCACCAGCTGGTAGAGCAGGAGCAGCAGGGCGGCGGGCGCGTTGATCGTCATCGACGTCGACACCTGCTCCAGCGGGATGCCGTCGAACAGGATCCGCATGTCCTCGACGGAGTCGATCGCGACGCCCACCTTGCCGACCTCGCCGTGCGCGATCGGCGCGTCCGAGTCGTGGCCCATCTGGGTGGGAAGGTCGAACGCGACCGACAGCCCCGTCGTGCCGTGGGCGATCAGCCGCTTGTAGCGCGCGTTCGACTCCTGTGCCGTCCCGAAGCCGGCGTACTGGCGCATGGTCCAGGGCCGTCCGGTGTACATCGTCGGGTGGACGCCGCGCGTGAACGGGTACGCGCCCGGCTCGCCCACCTTGTCGTCATGGTCCCAGCCCCGCAGGGCGTCCGGCCCGTACACCGGCTCGACGGGCAGTCCGGACTCCGACTCACGCGCCATGACGTACGCCTCCGCCTTCCCTCGACACCGGCATCCGGTGTCCTCAGGGCTGTCCCGTGATCCCCGGCGGGCGCGCGACGACAGCTACGGCACCTCGCCGCGTTGTCGGATCACCCGCATACACCCAGTATGCGGACGGCCCTCCGCCTTGCGATGCACCGCATCCGACGCCGCGCGCTGATCCACCGGGGATCACGGGACAGCCCTTAGGCTCCTGACTCACCACCATCACCATGCCCCGTGGTTCGCGGGCGGTCACGCGTGGGGAGCATCTCAGTGACACGGCGGGACACCGCACCGGGTGAGACGACGGGGGTGGGCATGCGCGGCAGAGGCAGGGCGGGGGCGTCGGTGGTGGCCGCCGGGGTCTGCGCGCTCGCCGCCCTCTGCGGCTGCACGGCGGGGCCCGGGGACGCGAAGGGCGGCGGGCACCGTTCACCGGTGCACATCGAGATCCCGCGCTCCTCGCCCGCCACCGGCACGGCGAGCGCCGCGCCCCGGCCCTCCTCCGGCGTCCTGTGGCGGCGCGGCGACGCGGGGCCGGGGGTGCGCGAGCTCCAGGCCCGGCTGCGCCAGGCCGACTGGCTCTTCGACGGCCCGACCGGCTCGTACGACGATCTCACCGAGAACGCCGTCAAGGGTTTCCAGGGCAGGCGCGGCCTGCCGCCAACGGGCCGGGTGGACCCGGTCACCTGGCAGCGGCTGCTGCGGATGACGCGCGAGCCCGGCACCTGGGAGCTGTATCTGATGGGCGGTCAGCCGGCGGCGGCCCCGGACCCGCGCTGCATGACGGGCCGGGTGCTGTGCATCGACAAGACGAGCCGCACCCTGCGCTGGATGGTCGACGGACGGACGGTGTCGACCATGGCGGTCCGCTTCGGCTCCCAGTACACGCCCACCCGCGAGGGCGTCTTCCACGTGTCCTTCAAGTCGCGCCACCACGTGTCCACGCTCTACCACTCGCCCATGCCGTACGCGATGTTCTTCAGCGGGGGCGAGGCGGTGCACTACTCGTACGACTTCGCGGCGCGCGGATACGCCGGGGGTTCGCACGGATGCGTGAACGTACGGGACGAGGCGGCGATCTCCGCGCTCTTCTCCGAGGTGCGGACCGGCGACAAGGTCGTCGTCTCCTGGTGAGGGCGGTTCGGGGGGCGCGGGCGGGACCGGGGGAACGTGTCCCGCCCGCGCCAGGTGCACCGAGCCGTGGGTACGGGGGGAACCCCGGCTCCGTGCGACAGCCGATGACCAGTCGGCTCACTCATTACTGCGCCGCGGTCCGCGAAAGTGTCACCCGTTCCGCGAGATTTTTCTGAGAATCTAGAAAATCGCAGGTCAGACAGGGTGGGCTGGGTCTGCCTCAGAGGCCGGCGACGGACGGGGCCGGCGAGCCGAACGACAGGACCGGGGTCTTCGTCCCGCCCGGGGACAGGGGCAGGACCGACGAGGCCGGGCCCAGGGAGTGGGACGTGCTGGGCATCAGGCCGACGCCCTTGCTGCCGGGCCATATGTGGCCGTCGTCGTCACCACCACCGCCGCCGCCGGGGTCCGACGTGCCGCCGCCGTGGTGGTCCCCGCCGCTGCCGTCGCCGCCCTGGCCACGGCCCGGGCCGGACCCGCCGCCCCGGTGGTCGCCGAGGGCGAACTTGCAGAACGTCTTCACCCGTCCGCTGCCGCCGGCCGCGTCCTCGAGTCCGCGCATCCGCCGCGAGCCCATGTCCTTGCCCCCCGCCATGTCACGGCAGGCGGACCGCACGGCCGTCCACCACTCCTGGGTGCCGGCCGTGGGGTCGGGCGTGCTGTCCGCACCGGGCCGGTCGGGGGCGGTGGAACCGCCGCTCGCCTCGTCGTGGGAGGAGTCCTCGCGGGTGGGCGCGCCGCTCGTGCCGTCCGGTGCCCGCGGCGTCGTCGGGGGTTCGTCGGCGTCGGCCGTGCCCGGGGGCGGGGAGTTCACCGGCTGCCGCGCGGTCTCGTCCGCCGACACGGAGGCCGCGGGTTCCGGGTCGTCGCTGAACGGCGCCGGGAGCACTCCGCTTCCGGCCGCGACGGCGACCCCGCTGATCATCCCGGCGGCCAGCGCCGCGGCGAGGCCGAGGCGCAGGGGGCGGCCGAGGCGGGAGCCTCGCCGCCCGGGCGCGGGACGTCCGAGGCGGACCAGCCCGGCGTCCGCGGTCGGGCCCGCGGCGCCACCGGGGGCGTCCGGGCCGATCACGGCCACCGTGTCGACGGTCCGAGTGCCGCGGGCGGCGTGCGCGGCACCCACCGCGTGCGCGCCGGTGCGCACGGACGCGGCACCCGCCAGGGACTCGCCGGTGCGAACGGCACGGACGGCGCGGGCGTCGCGCGCCGCGCGGAACGCGGCCAGCGCGGCGGCCTCGCCCGGGAGTTCGGCGCCGGCCCGCGGGGGCTCGGCCGCGAGCGCGGCAAGCGTCTCGGCGAGCCGGGCGGCGCGGGCGCGGGTGCCGTCGTCGACGAAGTCCAGCGGCTCCCCACGCAGCATCTGCTCCGCCGCGTCACCATCCAGCCATCTGTGCTGCTCGTCGGCCATCACATGTCCTTCTGCGTCCGCGCACGCATATGCGTCACACCGGCGGACGACACCGTGCGGAGATGGGCGTCCCTCTGGGGCGGCATGGCACCGAGAGCGCCCACCGATTCCGGATCCGCCTCGGGGCCCGAGCCGAGCAGCTCCGCGAGGCGCCGCAGGCCCCGGTGCGCCGCGGTGCGCACGGCTCCGGGGCGCTTGCCGAGCGTCTCGGCGGCGGACTTGGCGTCGAGGCCCATGACCACCCGCAGCACGACGGCCTCCGCCTGGTCCTGCGGCAGCTGCGCGATGAGGGAGAGGGTGTGTCCGGTGGCCAGCGACTCCATCGCCTCGCCCGCCGTGTCCGACTCGGCCGCCCGACCGGTCAGTTCCGTCTCGTCGCCGCCGATCACCGGGCGCCGTCCGCGCATCCGGATCAGGTCGAGCGCGCGGTTGCGGGCGATCCTGGCCGCCCAGCCGCGGAAGCGGTCGGCGTCGCCGCTGAACCGGTCGAGGTCACGTGCGATCTGGAGCCACGCCTCGGAGGCGACGTCCTCCGCGTCGGGGTCGCCGACCAGGGTCCGCACATATCCCAGCAGCCTCGGATGCACGGCTCGATACACGGTCCGGAACGCGGCCTCGTCCCCGTCCTGCGCCGCTAGCACCGCGGCCGTCAGCTCCGCGTCGTCCGCCAGCACCCCGAACTGCCCCTCTGTGCGCCCGAACCCGCGCCGCTCGCGCGTCGCCGGCTCTCGCTCTCGTGATTACTCATCGTTGGTGCGGTCTGAGTCCACTCATGGTCTGCGGCGGTTGTATCACCCGTTTTACTGATCGTCCGCCGGTCGGCGCGAAAGGCACGTTACGGCGTGAAACCAGTCTCCGTCCACGTTCGTACAACGCGCAACCAACTCGTGACACGGCGAGGTGTGACAGAAAACGCATCCGCGGCGCTGTAGAGAGTACGGGCCGCCGCGCGACCCGTGACGCGCGACGGTCGGGGCCTCTCCTGTGGGGGGTGGTGGCCCCGGCCGTCGCTTTCTTCCTCTCTTCTCGGTCTCCTCAGTGCCGCACCGGGCGACGTCCGCCCCGCCGCCGCCTCGCCGCGCCCCTCAGCGCGGACGCCACGAGGGCCGCGCCGCCCAGGAGCCCCGCGAGCGAGGAGGGTGACATACGCCTCGTCCCGCGCCCCGCGCGCGGACTCCAGTCGTCGCGCTCCGCGCGGTGCGTGCGCGTCGGACGGAACACGCGCGCCGAAGAGGCCGTACGGGCCTGCCGGAAGGCTGCGAGGGCACGCTCCTGCGCGTCCGGGTCGAGGAACCGGGGCCGCACGGCGGCGACAAGCGCGTGCGCCGTCACCGCCTCGGGGCGGGTGCGTACGGCCGCGCCGCCTCCGCTCCCCCCACCGTCCTGCCGTCCCCTCATGCCCCTGCCCGTCCCCGGTCCCACGGCGCTCGTGCTCATCGCGACTCCCCCGGCGTCCCGGCCCCGCCGTCCGACACGTCCCGGACGCCGGCTGTCGGGCCGCCGAACTCGCGTGCCAGCCGCTTCAGTCCCCGGTGGGCCGCGGTGCGGACCGCGCCGGGGCGCTTGCCGAGCACCCGGGCCGCCGCGGGCGCGTCCAGGCCGACGACCACCCGCAGCAGCACCGCCTCCGCCTGATCGCGGGGCAGCCGGGCGACCAGCGACAGGGCGTACGCGGTGGAGAGGGACTCCAGGGCCTGGTCGTGCGTGTCGTGGCCGCCGGGCAGATCGAGGACGTCGGCGTCGAGCGCGACGGCTCGCGGGCGGACCCGGCGGCGGCGCAGATGGTCCAGCGCCCGGTGCCGGGCGATGGTCGCGGTCCAGCCGCGGAAGCCGGCGCCGTCGCCCCGGAAGCGGGGCAGGTCGCGGGCTATCTCCAACCAGGCGTCGGACGCCACGTCCTCCGCCTCGTCGCCGACGAGGCCGCGCAGATATCCGAGCAGCCCCGGCTGCACGATCCGGTAGACCACCGCGAAGGCGCCCTCGTCGCCCTGCTGCGCGCGTGCGACGGCCCTGCCCAGTTCGTCGTGGTGCGCCCCCGCGCGGCGGGGCTCCCCTCCCTGGCCCAACGCTGTCCTCGTTCGTGGCGATCGGTCCCGCGTCCACGGACGTACGGCACCGCGTTCGTGCGCACGCCCCCCAGGGGCATCAGCGCCCGAGCGCGAGGAAACGTCACTGACCCGCACACGGACCGCGTACCGGCGGATGCGTGCGAGGGTCATGTCCCGCGGCGAGACCCGGCGGGCGTCGCGTCCCGGCACAGCAGCCGCAGCGAACCGTCGCCCCAGTAGCAGCGGCGGGCCTCGTCGACGGGGTCCCACAGCCGGCCGTCCGGCGTGCGCACCCAGTGGTCGCCGCCGGTCGCCCACCACTCGCCGCCGGTCAGCTTGACCACGACCTCGCCCGCGTACGCCCCGAATCCGCGCAGCACTCTCTCCACGGCGGCGAAGGGCGCGCCCTGACTCCGTATCTCCTCGATCGTCCGGTCCACCCGCCACAGGCTCTGCGCCGAGTAGTCGAGCCGCAGCCGGGCGCCCTCGCGCATGGCCGTGACGACGTCGGCGGCCCAGCGCGCGGGCTTGGTCGCGGCGTGGGGCCTGATCACCTCAGTTGCGTTCACACCCCGAAAAGCGTTCGCCGGGCGCCGGGTGTCACGGCGTTCGGGTGGGGTTTCCCACACCGGCGCAGGACCGTCGCACGGCGCCACATGACGGCCACAGGATCCTTGCACGGACCGGGTTTACCCATGAGGGGCCGCCGGGCGCCGCCCTGCCGGACCGGCTCTAGGCGGTGCACACGACGTACGGCGTCACCGTGTTGGTCTGCCCGGAGTTGTTGTTGAAACTGACCTGCCAGGAGTTCGGGCTGGAGGTGACGGCCTTGCTGACGAGGTTGGTGGGCGCGGGACCGGTGATGTCGAACCCGCCGCCCAGCACCTTGCTCCCGGAGTTCGGACAGGAGACGGACGCCACCACCTGCACGGATGCGACGGTGACACCGAGCGGCGCGGTGCCGCCCGTGGTGATGGTGCTGGTGACGGTGTTGTTCGACGGGTCGATCACCGACAGGGTGCTGGACCCGGAGTTGCCGACGTAGACGCGCGTACCGGACTGGTTCACCGCCACTCCCACGGGGTTGGCGCCGATGCCGGTGCTGATGGTGGTGAGGAGGACGGGAGAGGCGACGCTCGTGTCGATCACCGAGACGGTCCCCGAGGGGAGGTTGCTGGTGGCGTAGAGGCGGGTGCCGGCGGGGTTGATCGCCGCGCCCTGGGCGTTGTTGCCGACGGTGATCGCCGAACCGACCTTGGTGTCGGTGGTCGTGTTGACCACGGTCACCGCGCCCGGGCTGGTGTTGCTGGTGACGTACAGACGGGCACCGGACGGGCTCATCACCGCGGCGTAGGCCGACGGGGTCGAGGCCAGGGCCGCCGGGAACGTGGGGGTTCCGGGTACGCCGGCGGTCACGGGGATCACCGCCACCGAGTTCGCGTTCGTGCCTGTCGAACCGCTGTTGGTGACGTAGACCTTGCTTCCGTCCGGCGCGATCGCCACACCGACGGGGGTGTTGAACGCGCCGGAGACGGTGGTCGTGCTGTCGTTCGACGTGTTGATCAGCACCACGTTGTTCGCGCCGCTGTTGGCCACGTAGACGCCGCTGCCGTCCGGCGTGAAAGCGAGACCGACGGGGCTGGAGAAGCCGGCGATGGAGGTGACCACGGGTGGGTTCTGCGTCAGGTCGACGGCCGACACCGTGGTGCTGTTGGTGACATATGCCTTGGTCCCACTGGAGTTCACCGCCACGGCCTGGGGCGACGTTCCGACGGAGACGGTCGTGGAGGTCTTCGTCGCCGCGTCGGTGATGGTCAGGCTGTTGCTTCCGGAGTTCGCGGAGAAGATGTAGTTGCCCGCCGGGTAGGGGGCGGCCGCTACGGGTTGCGCTGTCGTGAGCGGGAGGATCGCCACCGACGCCGCCATCACCACGCCTGTGGAGAACAGCGCCCGAACTCGCGCCCAACGCGAACCCTGGCGCCCCCTTTCCCCGTATTCTCCCGACCCTCTCTGCGCACCACCAGCACCCATGCCCAGCATGACGACCTCTTCCCACGCAGAACCATTGAGGACCCTCTGAGACAGAAGCGCGATGTCTGCGGGGCCCAGAAGACCGGAGGGTCACAGAACGCTTCTCACACTAAGCAATTCCATTCACCCTTCTTCCGCGCCACAGGTCGGGACACGAGAAATTAGGCTATCCCGGGGCGAGTGTGCCCTTCTTGTCGGCGGAAAAGCGGAAACAGGGCCTCCTGAATTCCGAGTGGAGGCCCTGCCTTCATGCCCGCGGCGTCATGTCGAACTGGGCGTGCCGGGCACCACCACGGTGGTTCCTGTCACGACGACCGTGCCGGCCACGCCACCCTGAGGGCCCTGCGCTCCTTGCTGGCCGACGTTGCCCTGGAACCCTTGGGTTCCCTGAGTACCGGCCGTGCCCTGGGTTCCTTGGGTTCCCTGGGCGCCACCAGCGCCCTGCGCTCCCTGGGAACCCTGGGTGCCGGCCGGGCCCTGAATGCCCTGGAAACCCTGGGTTCCCTGAGTACCCTGCGTGCCGGCCGTGCCCTGGGGCCCCTGGTTGCCCTGCTCGCCGGCGACGCCCTGGAACCCTTGGGCGCCCTGCGCACCCGCGTCGCCCTGAGCGCCCTGGGAACCCTGCTCGCCGGCGGTCCCCTGGGAGCCCTGCGCGCCGTTGCCACCCTGAGTTCCCTGAGAACCCTGGGCCCCCTGCGCGCCGGCAGTGCCCTGGGAGCCCTGGGTTCCCTGCACACCAACATCGCCCTGGGAGCCCTGCGAGCCCTGCGAGCCCTGAGCGCCGCTGCCACCTTGCGCGCCCTGGGACCCCTGCGCACCGTTGCCACCCTGAGTTCCCTGAGAACCCTGGGTCCCCTGCGCGCCGGCAGTGCCCTGGGAGCCTTGAGTCCCCTGAGTCCCTTGCGCTCCGGCAGCGCCCTGGGTGCCTTGGGTTCCCTGGAAGCCCTGGGTGCCTTGGGTCCCTTGCGCGCCGTCGTTCCCCTGAGTTCCCTGCGAACCGGCGACGCCCTGGAATCCCTGGGCGCCCTGCGTGCCCGCATCGCCCTGGGTTCCCTGGGAACCAGCGATTCCCTGGAAACCCTGAGAGCCCTGCGCACCGGCATCGCCCTGAGCGCCCTGGGAGCCGGCGGTGCCTTGCGTCCCCTGCGTGCCCTGAGCACCGTTGCCGCCCTGAACACCTTGGGCGCCCTGTGAACCGTCATTCCCTTGAGTCCCCTGGGAACCCTGCGCACCGGTAAGCCCCGGAGTGCCCTGGGAACCCTGTGCACCCGTAAGACCCGGTGTCCCCTGCGCACCCGTCAGACCCGGCGTGCCCTGCGCTCCAGTGATGCCCTGCGTTCCCTGGGAGCCTTGGGTTCCCTGCGCGCCGTCATTGCCCTGGGTTCCCTGGGAGCCTCGGGGCCCCGTGGAACCTTGCGGTCCTGTCGGGCCGGTCGGGCCGGTGGGTCCGGTCGCTCCCTGCGGCCCCTTGGGACCCTTGCAATGGTCCCTCCCGCCTTTGTGGTGGCGGCAGTCGTCTCCACCCCCACGGCTGTAAGAGGCGGTTGAGGCGACCCCGTCGACCACCCCGGCGAAGGCCGAAGCCGCGGGCAGGATGTTGAGGAATACCGCCATGGTGCTGACCGACACCATCGAGGCAGCCTTCAAACGAGACCTACGCATTGAGTGTGGTTTCACCGGAGATTCCTTCGGGTGATGGTGACGCGAGAAAGACCTCGATATCACCTTCCATCAAGAGAAAGCACACGCGTGATCACCATCGGTGCGTGTCAACGGAAATCATCCGAGCGGCGGCGCGGTGCCACTTCTACGGAGAAGGCGCGCAAACCGCGTTGGAGTTCGCCGAGATGGGCACGACCGAGGTGTTCGTCAGGCTCGTCTGCCAGGAATTCCCGACCGGCTTCGTGCTGAAGTTGTCGGGTGCGGGTCCCTGGAGGGCGAAACCGCCGCCCGTGACCACGGTTCCCGCGGGGCAGGTGGCGACCGCCGTCCCGGACTGGGCCACGGCCGTGAAGGTGGTGGACGTGTCGTTCGCCGGGTTGGGGTCCGGGTCGTTCCCGAAGACCTTGGCGGTGTTCGTGATCGACGTGACGCCGCTGGCCGCGGCGGTGCCGGTCAGAGTGATCGTGTTGCTGGCGCCGTTGGCCAGGGGGCCCGAGGTGCACGACAGCATGCCGCTGGTGACCGCACACCCCGGGGTGGTCGTCGCGGCGCCGTTCAGACCGGTGGGGATGGTGTCGGTGACGGTGTAACCGGAGGAGTTGTCCGGCCCGTTGTTCTTCACGGTCAGGGTGTAGGTGATCGCCCCGCCCGGAGTCACCACCGCCGGCCCGGTCTTCGTGATGCCGAGGTCGACGCTCGAGGCCCCGAAGCACGAGGTCATGTCGTTGCTGCTCGCCGCGGTCCCCGACTGCGTGGACAGCAGGGTGAACGTGGGGCTGGCCGAGGAGGGGTTGGTCATCTGGACGCGGTAGAAGGTGCCGGTGGTGTTCTCCTTGAAGCCGAGGTCACCGTTGCCGTAGGTGAAGGCGCCCCCGTAGAAGGCGACCGTCGAGGTGCCCACCGTGGCCGGCAGCACCGTGCTGGGGAAGCGGGTCACCGCCCCCGAGACCGGATCGATCCGCACCATGTAGAACTGGTTGGGAGAGCCCCCGATGGACTGGGCACCCCAGAGGAATCCGTTGGAGAAGGTGGCGTCCCCCATGTTCAGCTGCCCCGAGGTGATCCCGGTGAGGGTCTTCGCGGTGGCCGTGGCGGGCGAGGTGGCCGTGTTGACCTTGTACATGGCGGGGGGATTGCTGGTGCCGCTGGGGAAGCCGTTGGTGACGGTGACCCAGAAGTTCCCGCTTCCGTCGTACGCCCCCACACTGTAGAGGGTGCCGGTGGGCATGCCCGAGATCACGCCGAGGCTGGTCAGCGCCCCGTCGGGGTTCACCACGACCAGGTTGGGCGCCACCGTCGCCGAGGACTGGACCGCGTACGTGATGTGGCTCGCCGCGCTGCTCGGGTCCACACTCATGGCGTTGTAGACCTGCTGGAGGCCGCCCACCGTGGTGAACGTGATCGAGCCCGCTCCCGCGACCCCCGTGGAGAGCTGTGTCTGCCCCCCGTTACCCGCGCTGAGCAGGATCTCCCCGGTGCACGGCCACGGCGTCGGCAAGGCCGTGCCGGCGACGCCGCTGGGAGCGGAACCGGCCGCGAGGGAGACGGTCGTGCTGACGGAGTTCGTGGCGACGTTGATCACCGACACGTTGTTCGAGGTCGTGTTGGCGACGTAGGCGAAGGTCCCGGCCGGACTGACCGCGATGCCCTTGGCGCCGGTGTTGGGGCTCAGGGAGATGGTGGTGGTGACGGTGTTCGTGCTGGTGTTGATCACCGACACGTTGTTCGACGTGGTGTTGGTGACATAGGCGACGGTTCCGGCCGGGTTCATCGCCACACCGTTGGCGCCGGTGTTGGGGCTCAGGGAGATCGTCGTGGCGACGGTGTTCGTGCTGGTGTTGATCACCGACACGCTGCCCGCAGCGCTGTTGGTGACATAGGCGAAGGTGGCGCCGGGAGTGGGGCTCGTCGCCACGCCCTTGGGGCTGGGGCCGACGGCGATGGTGGTGGTGACGGTGTTCGTGCTGGTGTTGATCACCGACACGTTGTTCGAGGTCGTGTTGGTGACATAGGCGACGGTTCCGGCCTGGTTCACCGCCACACTGCTGGCGCCGGTGTTGGGGCTGAGCGAGATCGTCGTCGTGACGGCGTTCGTACTGGTGTTGATCACCGACACGCTGTTCGACGCGCTGTTGGTGACATAGGCGAAGGTCCCGGCCGGGTTCACCGCCACGCCTCTGGGGCTGGAGCCCACGGGGATCGTGGTGGTGACGGTGTTCGTACTGGTGTTGATCACCGACACGTTGTTCGACGTGGCGTTGGTGACGTACGCCTTGGTGCTGTCCGGCGTGATCGCCACGCTGTCGGGGCCGGTGCCGACGGGGATGGTGGTGGTGACCGTGTTCGTGGCCGTGTTGATGACCGACACACTGTTCAGACCGCTGTTGACGACGTAGGTGAAGGTTCCCGGCGCGGCGGCGGCGAGCGGCGCCGCCGTGAGGGGGAGGACCAGACCGGTCAGGATCACCGCCACCGCGGTGATCCACACCCGCACCGGGATCCACCACGAGCCACCACGCTTGCGGCGTCGTGCCGCACACCGCTCTTGTGACGAACCGTCGACAGCCGTTCCTGACACAGCGATCTCCTCCAACACCGCGGGCACCCACCCCTCGAACAGGGCACCAGCGAGCGACCACCGGAGAGGACAAACCACCGGAAAGCACACCGCCGCCGTCCGCGCCGACACTAACCCGGCACACCATCAGCGAGCGCTGCCCGAGGCATGACACACCCACCGCTCCCCCACCTGGTCCTGCGGGGAGGGCCGCTTCCGCGGCGCGGGCCGGAGGCGGCCCTACGCGCGCCCTCGTGCCCGCCGGGACACCACGGCCCGCAGGACCCGACGGCCCTCGGTCGACAGGTCGAGGGCCTGGCGCAGGCCCGCCGCGCCATGGCTCGTGACCAGCTCCAGCACGGCCGTCTGGCGTCGCAGCTCGGCGGCGACGAGCGGCGACACGCCCTGGGCGCCGCCCTCGTGGCGGGCCGCCACGAGGGCCTCGTCGTCGGTGTCGGAGGGGTCGAGCAGCCGGTGGATGCGCAGGGCGGCCACCGAGCAGGTGTCGGCCCACCGGCGCAGGGAGTCGGCGGACGGGTGGGCGGGGGCGTCGTCGAGCATGCGGCGCGCGAGCCGCGCGGCCTCGACCTCGGCCTCGGAGGAGCACTCCGCGCCGGCCTCGCCGGCGAGCTCGGCACGCGCCTTGGCGAGCCGCTCCTCCCACTCCCGGCCCTCGACCAGGCTTGCCCACAGCGGGCGCAGAGCCTCGTCGTCGGCCCCGAGCAGGGGAGCGGACCGATCCAAACAAGCCAGCCCACTCGCCGCGAGCGCACGCTCGTCGGCCCCCGCGATCAGGTCCACCAGACTCATCACGCCTCCTCGAAGCGCCGCGACGGGACGCCTCATGTCTACGCAGCCCGCACTTCCCCTTACTGCGCGCAACCTACCGGGAGTGTCACAGGGGGCACTACGTCCTGTCGTAGCGGAGTTCGAAGGCGTTTGAAGGCGTTCGACGGAGTCCGGTGTCGCGTTCGATGAAGTCCGAAGACGTGCGAAGACGTGCGGAGAGGGTGCGTTTTCGGCCATTCACGAGCGCGGCCCCACCCGTGGCGCGGGCCGGTCACCCGTCCAGCGACCGCCGCGAAACTCTCTCATCCGGGTGAAAACCGGTCAGCTGTTGGACGACGCCCCGATCGCCACGGATAACGTGGCCGCGCACTCCCCACACTTTCCCCTGCCGATCCCCACGTGCCGTCCCCACGACGACACGCCACCTCACGCCGAGGACCCACGCTGCCTTCGCACCGTCTCCCACCCCTCCCCGGCTCCACCACCCTGCCGGCGCAGCGCCGTTCCACGACCCCCGCCGGCCTGGAGCGGTTCAACGCCGCGCCCGCCGACGACGTACGCCGGGCGCTGCTCGCCTGCTGCGGGAGCCTGCGCTGGGCGTGCCGCGTGACCGACCACCGCCCCTATCCGGACCTGGACGCGCTGCTCGCCGCGGCCGACGAGGCGGCGTACGACCTCGGGCCCGCCGACCTCGCCGAGGCCCTGTCCGGCGAGTCGCTCACCGCGCTCCCGGCCGGCGCCTACTCGGCCGCGCGCACGGCACTGAGCGCCGCCCACGCCGCCTACGAGAGCCGCTTCGGGCACGTGTTCGTGATCTATCTGGACGACGTGTCCCCCGCCGAGGCGGCCGACCGGGTCCTG
Source organism: Streptomyces sp. NPDC048664 (assembly GCF_040650555.1). Taxonomy (NCBI): domain Bacteria; kingdom Bacillati; phylum Actinomycetota; class Actinomycetes; order Kitasatosporales; family Streptomycetaceae; genus Streptomyces; species Streptomyces sp. NPDC048664. The sequence goes on from NZ_JBEZHK010000001.1 coordinate 59,013, forward strand.
GCGGCCATCCGGTCACGGTTGGCGAACGATCCGGAGGACGAGCGCCCGCTGGCCGCCGACGAGCTGCGCCGGCTGGCGCGGGGCCGGCTCGTCCGCCTGGCGCGCGACTTCTCCGGCACAGGCCCGCCGAGCCCCCGGCCGGCGCCCGCCCGGGTGGAACATCCGCCCGGTCGATAGCCCGTCCGTGCTCGTTTGATCGGCAGTTTGATCAGTTAGGTAGGGCCGCCGTAAGACTCGGGACCACACGTCGCTACGATGCTGGGGGCCGGTGGACCGTACCCGGCCGGGCCCGACCGACACAGAAGCCGGCGCGGCCCTAGTCCCCGCTCCCGGAGGGTTCTTCCGTGCCGGCTGGAACGCTGTACCGCGGCCGGGAAGGAATGTGGTCCTGGGTGGCTCACCGAGTCACCGGCGTCCTCATCTTCTTCTTCCTGTTCGTACACGTGTTGGACACTGCACTCGTCCGTGTCTCCCCCGAGGCATACGACAAGGTCGTGGCCACGTACAAGACGCCGATCGTCGCGTGCCTGGAGTACGGCCTCGTCGCCGCCATCCTCTTCCACGCGCTCAACGGTCTCCGCGTCATCGCCGTCGACTTCTGGTCGAAGGGCCCGCGCTACCAGAAGCAGATGCTCTGGACCGTCGTCGGCGTCTGGGTCCTGCTGATGCTCGGGGCCATCTACCCCGTCCTCGGCCACGCCGCTCGTGAAGTGTTCGGGAGCTGACGCGCATGTCCACGACTGAAACCGCCTCCTCGGGCATCGGCCCCGTCGAGGGTGACTCGCTGTACGACGTCGAGAACCCGGCGCCGGTCATCGAGGCGCCGCGCAAGCGGACGAAGAAGACGCCGAAGTCGACCCGCGGCAACTTCGAGATGTACGGCTGGCTGTTCATGCGCCTGTCCGGCATCGTCCTGGTCGTCCTGGTCATCGGCCACCTGCTGATCCAGCTCGTGCTGGACGGCGGAGTCTCCAAGATCGGCTTCGCCTTCGTGGCCGGCCGCTGGGCCTCCCCCTGGTGGCAGCTGTGGGACCTCGCGATGCTGTGGCTCGCCATGCTGCACGGCGCCAACGGTCTGCGTACCGTCATCAACGACTACGCGGAGCGGGCGAACACCCGTCTGTGGCTCAAGGGCCTGCTGTACACCGCCACGGTGTTCACCATCCTGCTGGGCACGCTGGTGATCTTCACCTTCGACCCGAACATCCGCTAGGCACGGGGCTGCGAGAATCATGAAGATCCACAAGTACGACACCGTCATCGTCGGCGCCGGTGGCGCGGGCATGCGCGCGGCCATCGAGTCCACGAAGCGCAGCCGCACCGCCGTGCTGACCAAGCTCTACCCGACCCGCTCCCACACGGGCGCCGCGCAGGGCGGCATGGCCGCCGCGCTCGCCAACGTGGAGGAGGACAACTGGGAGTGGCACACCTTCGACACGGTCAAGGGCGGTGACTACCTGGTCGACCAGGACGCCGCCGAGATCCTGGCGAAGGAGGCCATCGACGCCGTCCTCGACCTGGAGAAGATGGGTCTGCCGTTCAACCGGACCCCGAACGGCACCATCGACCAGCGCCGCTTCGGCGGCCACAGCCGCAACCACGGCGAGGCCCCGGTCCGCCGCTCCTGCTACGCGGCCGACCGCACCGGTCACATGATCCTCCAGACGCTGTACCAGAACTGCGTCAAGGAGGGCGTTGAGTTCTTCAACGAGTTCTACGTCCTGGACCAGCTGATCACCGAGGTCGACGGCGTCAAGAGGTCGGCCGGCGTGGTGGCCTACGAGCTGGCGACCGGCGAGATCCACGTCTTCCAGGCGAAGGCCGTGATCTACGCCTCCGGCGGCACCGGCAAGTTCTTCAAGGTGACCTCCAACGCGCACACGCTCACCGGTGACGGCCAGGCGGCCTGCTACCGGCGCGGTCTGCCGCTGGAGGACATGGAGTTCTTCCAGTTCCACCCGACCGGCATCTGGCGCATGGGCATCCTCCTGACCGAGGGCGCCCGCGGTGAGGGCGGCATCCTCCGCAACAAGGACGGCGAGCGCTTCATGGAGAAGTACGCGCCGGTCATGAAGGACCTCGCGTCCCGTGACGTCGTCTCCCGCTCCATCTACACGGAGATCCGCGAGGGCCGGGGCTGCGGTCCCGAGGGCGACCACGTCTACCTGGACCTCACCCACCTGCCGCCGGAGCAGCTGGACGCCAAGCTGCCCGACATCACAGAGTTCGCGCGGACGTACCTCGGCATCGAGCCCTACACGGACCCGATCCCGATCCAGCCGACCGCGCACTACGCCATGGGCGGCATCCCGACGAACGTCGAGGGTGAGGTCCTCAGCGACAACACCACGGTGGTCCCGGGCCTGTACGCGGCCGGCGAGGTCGCCTGCGTGTCCGTCCACGGCGCCAACCGCCTGGGCACCAACTCGCTGCTGGACATCAACGTCTTCGGTCGCCGCGCGGGCATCGCCGCCGCGGAGTACTCGCAGACCGCGTCGTTCGTCGAGCTGCCCGAGGACCCGGCCCAGCTCGTGGTCGACCAGATCGAGCGGCTGCGTGCCTCCACGGGCACCGAGCGCGTGGCGGAGCTGCGGCGCGAGCTGCAGGAGACCATGGACGCGAACGTCATGGTGTTCCGCACCGAGCAGACGATCAAGACGGCCGTCGGGAAGATCGCCGAGCTGCGGGAGCGCTACAAGAACGTGGCGATCCAGGACAAGGGCAAGCGGTTCAACACGGACCTCCTGGAGGCCGTCGAGCTGGGCAACCTGCTGGACCTGGCCGAGGTCATGGCGGTCTCCGCGCTGGCCCGCAAGGAGTCCCGCGGCGGTCACTACCGCGAGGACTACCCGAACCGCGACGACGTCAACTTCATGCGCCACACCATGGCGTACCGCGAGGTGGGCGACGACGGCACGGAGTCCATCCGTCTCGACTACAAGCCGGTCGTCCAGACCCGCTACCAGCCGATGGAGCGTAAGTACTGATGGCAACGCCCGTTATGGACAAGGTGGAGGCGAACGCCAAGGCGTCTCCCTACATCACCGTCACCTTCCGGATCCGCCGCTTCAACCCGGAGGTCTCGGCGGAGGCGACCTGGGAAGACTTCCAGCTGGAGATCGACCCCAAGGAGCGCGTCCTCGATGGTCTGCACAAGATCAAGTGGGACGTCGACGGCACGCTGACGTTCCGCCGTTCCTGCGCCCACGGCATCTGCGGCTCCGACGCCATGCGGATCAACGGCAAGAACCGTCTGGCCTGCAAGACGCTGATCAAGGACATCGATCCCTCGAAGCCGATCACGGTCGAGCCCATCAAGGGCCTCACGGTCCTCAAGGACCTGGTCGTGGACATGGAGCCCTTCTTCCAGGCGTACCGGGACGTGATGCCCTTCCTGATCACGAAGGACACCAACGAGCCGACGCGCGAGCGTCTGCAGTCGGCCGAGGACCGCGAGCGCTTCGACGACACCACGAAGTGCATCCTGTGCGCCGCGTGCACGTCCTCGTGCCCGGTGTTCTGGAACGACGGCCAGTACTTCGGCCCGGCGGCCATCGTCAACGCGCACCGCTTCATCTTCGACTCGCGTGACGAGGCCGGCGAGCAACGTCTGGAGATCCTGAACGACAAGGACGGCGTGTGGCGCTGCCGCACGACGTTCAACTGCACCGACGCCTGCCCGCGTGGCATCGAGGTGACGAAGGCGATCCAGGAGGTGAAGCGGGCGCTGATCACGCGCCGCTTCTGAGGACATCCGTCCCGAACCCCGCCGAGGGCCCCGTCTCGATCGCAGACGGGGCCCTCGCGCATGCCGACAGTTCCTGTCGTTCGCCCGAAGGGCGGCAGGCAGGAACTGTCGGACAGGACCTAGGCTCTGGGATCGTGCCCGCGAACAACGACCGGCCCGACGACGGCCTCCCGCTCACCAAGTCCGAGCAGACCCGCGCGCTCATCCTCGAGACCGCGATGCGGCTGTTCCAGGAGCGCGGCTACGACCGGACGACGATGCGGGCGATCGCCCAGGAGGCCGGGGTCTCCGTCGGGAACGCGTACTACTACTTCGCGGGCAAGGAACACCTGATCCAGGGCTTCTACGACCGCATCGCCGGCGAACACCGCGAGGCCGTGCGGCAGGTCCTGGCGCGGGAGACCGACCTGGAGGCGCGGCTCGCCGGGGTGCTGGAGGCCTGGCTGGACGTCGCCACGCCGTACCACGAGTTCGCGGTGCAGTTCTTCAAGAACGCCGCCGACCCGGACAGCCCCCTCAGCCCCTTCTCCTCGGAGTCGGAGCACGCCCGCAAGGACGCCATCGCCGTCCACCGGGAGGTGCTGTCCGGGGCGCGGACCAAGGTGCCGGACGAACTGCGGGACGTGCTGCCCGAGTTGCTGTGGCTGTCCCAGATGGGACTCGTGCTGTACTGGATCTTCGACCGGACCGAAGGGCGCGAACGCAGCTACCGGCTGGCCCGGCGCGGCGCCCGCCTCACCGCGCGCGGCGTGGCCCTGGCCCGCTTCCGCGTGCTGCGGCCCCTGGTCCGCGAGGTGCACGAGCTGTTCACGGACTTCCTGCCCGGGATGACGAGGGCGTTGCCGGACCCGTCGGCGCGGCGCCCGGAACCGCCGGCGCGCCCCGGGGCGTCCGCCGACGGCGAACGCCCCTGAGCGTGGTCGGCGGACGTCAGATCCAGCTCAGCCGCCACAGCCTGAAGACGCCGGTGCCGTCCGACAGGTACTGTCCGCCGCCGATGTCCTCGCTGGTGACGACGTACTCCTTGCGCTGCCACAGCGGGATCACGGGAGCGGCCTCGGCCACGAGCTCCTGGATGTGCTGGAAGTCCTCGGCGGTCCGGCTGCGGTCGGAGTAGCGCTGGCTGTCCAGGATCAGGTTGTCGACGTCCTTGCTGCTGTAGCCGTTCTTCATGGTGTTGCCGGTGCCGATGAGCGGGGCGCCGAAGGTGTCCGGGTCGGGGAAGTCGGCGACCCAGCCGATACCGAACATGTCGAGCTTGCCGCTCGTGTACACCTTCTGGAACGCGGTCCACTCGTACGGCTTGAGGTCCACCTTGAACAGGCCGCCCGCCTCCAGCTGCCGCTTCAGCTCCGCGGCCTCCTGGTCGGACGACCCGGTGCCCTGGCCGTAGCCGTAGGTGATGTGGACGGGCAACTGCACCCCCGCCGCCGTGAGCAGGGCGCGGGCCCTGCTCTGGCTGGGCTTGGGGTAGGCGTCGAAGAACGAGGTGGTGTGCCCGGTGATGCCCGCCGGGATCAGCGAGTACAGAGGGTCGGTGGTGCCCTCGTAGACCTTGTCGACCAGTTCCTCACGGTTGATCAGATGGGCGACGGCCTGGCGGACGGCCTGCGAGTGGAACGGCGAGCCGTCGTGGGTGTTCAGGATCAGGTTGCGGGTCTCGGCGCTGTCGGCCTCGCTGACGCGCTGGTGGGGGTCGCTCGGCGACAGGCCGGCGAGCACCGAGGGCGGCAGCTGGCGGGTGGCGACGTCGATCTCCTTGGCCTTCCACGCCTTCTCCAGGGCGGCGGAGTCGGCGTAGTAGCGCAAGGTGACGGGGCGGCCGGGGCTAGTGACGTCGCCCCGGTAGTTCGGGTTCGGCGCGAGCTCGGCCTCCTTGTTCCTCGTGTACTTCTTCAGCGTGTACGGGCCGGTCCCGTCGACCTGGTCGCCGGTCCGCAGCTTGGTGCTCGGATACACGGTGCGGTCGACGATGGATCCGGCCCCGGTGGCCACCTTGAACGGGAACGTGGCGTCGGGCGAGGCCAGATGGAAGGTGACGACGAGTCCCTGCGCGTCCACCGACCTCAGGGTGCCCAGCACCGACGACGGGCCCACGTCCGAGTGGATGCGCTTGATCCGGTCGAACGAGTACTTGACGTCCTCGGCGGTCATCGCCCGTCCGCTCGGGAACTTCAGGTCCTTGCGGAGGGTGCAGCGGTACGTCCGCAGGTCCGTGTCCTCGAACCCGCAGCTGCTGGCTGCGTCCGGGACGGGTTCGACGCCGTCCGGTTCGAAGGTCAGCAACGACTGGAAGACGCTGCTGTACAGCGCCCAGGACCCCTCGTCGTAGGCCCCCGCCGGATCGAGCGAGGTGACGATCTCAGACTGGCCGACCGTGATGGTCCTGTTGGTGTTCTCCTTGGCCGGCAGCAGTTGCCACCCGCCCACTCCCACAGCCGCTAGTACGAGCACGGTCGCGAGAATTCGCATGCGAGCCGATCGCATCGGCGCCCCTCCCCAGGCCCTCAGCGCACGCCACCTCCCCAGTGGCGTAGATCACCTAATCACAGGTGTTTCGCCCGGGGGAAGAGGGAATTGTTGAGAGCCGAAAGAACGGGGCGTGGCGTGCCGGCTATGGCGTTCGTCGCAATGCGCGCAGCCCGCGCAACCCGATGGCGCCGACGGCTGTCCCCAAGACAAAGGAGACAACCGCGAGGGTCAGGTGAACCCAGAAGTACGCCGTGGGGTCTCCCGCGTCGTCGAACGCGAGCCCGCTGCCGTCCTTCCACAGGTTCTTGACGAAAGTGATCCAGATGACCCAGCTCCACACCCCGAAGGCGAGCAGGAACCAGGAGACGGGGCGGCTGAGCTTCATGGGTCCAGTATCGCGGCCGTCCGGCGGCCGCCCCGCGCGGGGTGCGCGCCGCCCGGCCGTGGCGTCCGGCGCCGCCGTGGCGCTCTCGCTCACGGCCCTGTCGCTCGCGCTCTCCACCGCGCCCGCCACGGCGCTGGCGGGCGCCCAGCGCCCGTCCGCCGTGACCCCTCCGGCCGCCATGTCGACCGTGGGCGGTGCGGCGCTGGGCAGGCCCGGCACCCAGGTGGACCTCGGCGGCGGCGCGCCGGTGCTCCCCAAGGACCTGTCCGCGCGTTCCTGGATCGTCGCGGACGCCGAGTCCGGCGACGTCCTGGCCGCGCACAACGCGCACTGGCGGCTGCCCCCGGCCAGCACGCTGAAGATGCTGTTCGCCGACACCGTGCTGCCCAGGTTCCCCAGGACCGAGCAGCACAAGGTGGTCGCGTCCGACCTGGCCGGCATGGGTGAGGGGTCCAGCCTGGTCGGAATCAAGGAGAACGAGACCTACTCGGTCCACGACCTGTGGCTCGGCGTCTTCCTGCGCTCCGGCAACGACGCGGTGCACGTGCTGTCCGCGATGAACCGCGGCGTCGGGCAGACCGTCAAGGACATGCAGGCGCACGCCGAGGAACTCCAGGCCCTCGACACCCATGTGGTCACCCCCGACGGCTACGACGAGCCGGGCCAGGTCTCCTCCGCCTACGACCTGACGCTGTTCGCCCGCTCCGGGCTGCAGAAGAAGGACTTCCGCGAGTACTGCTCCACGGTGCGGACGAACTTCCCGGGCGAGACCACGGTGAAGAAGGGCAGGAAGTCCCGGGGGAGCTTCGAGATCCAGAACACCGACCGGCTGCTGTCGGGCGACTACGACATCACCCCCTACCGGGGCATAGCCGGCGTCAAGAACGGCAACACCACCAACGCCGGCGCCACCTACACCGGGGTCGCCGAGCGCGACGGCCGGGTGCTCCTCGTCACCGTCATGAACCCGGAGAAGAAGGAGCACAACGAGGTCTACCGGGAGGCGGCCCGGCTGCTGGACTGGGGCTTCGCCGCGTCCGGCAAGGCGAAGCCGGTGGGTGAGCTCGTCGCCCCCGGGAGCGCGCACCCCGGGTCGGGGCCGGGCGCGAAGCCGTCCGCCGCGGGCGCGGACAAGGGCTCCGCCGCCCGGAGCACCGCGCCCGCGTCCAGCGGTGTGGGAGTGGCCCTCGGCATCACGGCCGGGGTGCTCGCCCTGCTGGCCGCGGGGGTCTTCCTGGTCAACCGCCGCTGGCCGCTGCCGGACCTGGTGCGCCGCCGCTCCCGGCCCTGACCGCCCCGGTCCCGCTGCCGGGCGTCGCCGTCCAGGCGGCGCAGTACAGCAGGAGCTTGGAGGTGAAGTTGATCCACAGCAGCAGCGCCACGGGCACCCCGAAGGCGCCGTACATGCTCTTCGAGGCGACGCCCTGGATGTAGCCGCTGAGCAGCAGCTTGAGCAGTTCGAAGCCGACGGCGCCGCCCAGGGCGGCGACGAGGAGGCGGTGGCGCGCGGGCTCGACCCCGGGCAGCAGGGTGAGGACGTACAGCAGGACCAGGAAGTCGGCGAGCACGGCGACGACGAACGCGAGGACCCGCAGCAGGATGCTGCCCCAGCCGCCGTGGTCGAGGCCGAGCGCGGTGGCGAGGTGGTCGACCAGCGCCGAGGCGATGGTCGAGAGGGCGAGGGTGATCACGATCGCGCCGCCGAGGCCGATCAGCACCCCCGCGTCCTTGGCCTTGCGCACCAGGGGGTTCTCGTCGCCGTCGGGCAGCTCCCACACGGTGCGCAGGCAGCCGCGCATCTGGCCGACCCAGCCGAGGCCGACGAAGAACAGCGTCACACCGGCGATGATCCCGACGGTGCCGGCGTTCTGGGCCAGGCCGTGGATGTCGAGCTGGTCGGAGATGCCGGGGAACTGCTCGGCGACCTTGTTCTGCAGCTTGTCCTGCCGCGACGGGCTGAGCGTCGCGGCGCCGATCGCGGCGGCGACGGTGAGCAGCGGGAAGAGCGCGACGAAGCTGACGAAGGTCATGGCCGCGGCGAGCCGGGTCCACTTCACCTGGTCGAGCCGCTCGTAGGAACGCCAGGCACGCGTGGCCATGAGACGCACCACGATCGGCCCGATACCAGGGAGTTTCTTCAACCAGTCCATGATCAGACTCTCCCCTCGTCGTCCGGGTCCAGTCTCCGGATACCCCGAGAACGGGAATTACGGCACGCGGGGCCACCACACGCGGCTCACCCGGACAGGCCCCTTTCGCAACAGGCCTAGGCCGAGGGCAGCGTCGCGTCGGCTCGCGCGCCGGCCTGCGGGGGCACCACCGCTCCGCCGAAGACGAACTCCCTGAGCTTGCGCCAGACTCCGTCCTGCCCCTGCTCGTACAGGGCGAACCCCAGGCACGGCCACTGCGCCTCGTACCCGGCGAGTTCCTCCTGGGCGCGGTCCATCCCCGCCTCGTCGATGCCGTGCGCCACCGTCACATGGGGGTGGTAGGGGAAGAGCAGGTCCCGGGCGAGGGGCCCGGAGCCGTCACGGACCTGCATCTGCAGCCAGGTGCACTCCTCGGCGCCCGCGGCGACCCGGACGTACACCACCGGCGACAGCGGCCGGAAGGAGCCGGTCCCGGACAGCCGCATGGGGAAGGGCCGCCCGGCCGCGGCGACCTCGGCCAGATGCGTCTCGATCGCGGGCAGCCGACCGACGTCGACCTCGGTCGGCGGGAGCAGGGTGACATGCGTGGGGATGCCGTGAGCCGCGGCGTCGCCGAAGCCCGCGCGCAGCTCCTGGAGCTCGCTGCCGTGGGGCTCCGGGACCGCGATCGACACCCCGATCGTTACGGTCCCCACGTCGTCTCCTGTCGTCGTGCTGGTGTGCGGGCCCGGGGGGCGGGACGTGCCGCCGGTCCGGTGCCCGGCTTCCGATTCGACTGTACGACCACGCCCCCGCCGTCGGGCAGGAGCGAGCGGAGTGGAGTGCAGCACTCCGGTCAGTGCTTGGCGGGCAGGAAGCCCACCCTGTCGTACACCTGGGCGAGGGTCTCGGCGGCGACGGTGCGCGCCTTCTCCGCGCCCTTGGCCAGGATCGAGTCGAGCGTCTCGGAGTCGTCCAGATACTGCTGGGTGCGCTCCCGGAACGGCGTCACGAAGTCGACCATGACCTCGGCCAGGTCCGTCTTGAGCGCGCCGTAGCCCTTGCCGGCGTACTTCTCCTCCAGCTCGGGGATGCCGGTCCCGGTGAGCGTCGAGTAGATGGTCAGCAGGTTGCTGACGCCGGGCTTGAGCTCGGTGTCGTACCGGATGACGGTGTCCGTGTCCGTGACGGCGCTCTTGACCTTCTTGGCGGTGGTCTTCGGCTCGTCCAGGAGGTTGATCAGGCCCTTCGGCGTGGACGCCGACTTGCTCATCTTGATCGACGGGTCCTGGAGGTCGTAGATCTTCGCCGTCTCCTTCAGGATGTACGGCCGCGGGACGGTGAACGTGTCGCCGAAGCGGCCGTTGAAGCGCTCGGCGAGGTCACGGGTGAGCTCGATGTGCTGGCGCTGGTCCTCCCCGACGGGGACCTCGTTGGCCTGGTAGAGCAGGATGTCGGCGACCTGGAGGACCGGGTAGGTGAACAGTCCGACGCTCGCGCGGTCGGCGCCCTGCTTGGCGGCCTTGTCCTTGAACTGGGTCATGCGGCTCGCCTCGCCGAATCCGGTGAGGCAGTTCATAACCCAGCCGAGCTGCGCGTGCTCGGGGACGTGGCTCTGCACGAAGAGCGTGCACCGCTCCGGGTCGAGCCCGGCGGCGAGGAGCTGGGCCGCGGCCAGCCGCGTGTTCGCGCGCAGTTCCCTCGGGTCCTGCGGGACGGTGATCGCGTGCAGGTCGACGACCATGTAGAACGCGTCATGGCTGTCCTGGAGCGCCACCCACTGGCGCACCGCGCCGAGGTAGTTGCCGAGGTGGAACGAGCCGGCGGTGGGCTGGATCCCGGAGAGCACGCGAAGCGGGCGGTCTGAAGCCATGCTCACCATTCTCTCAGGTCCGGCCCCCCACCCCCGAACGCGAGAGCAACAGCCGCGATCCGAAGCGTCACCGAGGGTGTAACAGGGAGGCGGCCGGCCCGGCCTCCCCCGGCGCGCCGCGGCGTCGGGGAGGCCGGGCGGTGGGTCAGCCCAGGTCGATCTCCGGGTACAGCGGGAACGGGGTCAGCAGGTCGCTCGCGCGGTGGGAGATCTCGTCGGCGATCTTCGGGTCCAGGACGTGCTGGGCCTTGGACGGGGCGCCCTTGCCGGTGGTGCCGGGCACCGTCGTGGTCAGGACGCGGTCGATCAGGGACGCGATCTCGTCCATCTCGGCGGTGCCCAGGCCCCGGGTGGTCAGGGCGGGGGTGCCGATGCGGATGCCCGAGGTGTACCAGGCGCCGTTCGGGTCGGCGGGGATCGCGTTGCGGTTGGTGACGATGCCCGACTCCAGCAGCGCCGCCTCGGCCTGGCGGCCGGTGAGGCCGTAGGAGGAGGCCACGTCGATCAGGTTCAGGTGGTTGTCGGTGCCGCCGGTGACGAGCGTGGCGCCGCGGCGCGTCAGGCCCTCGGCCAGGGCGCGGGCGTTGTCGACGATCCGCTGGGCGTAGGCGCGGAAGGAGTCCTGCCGGGCCTCCGCGAGGGCGACCGCCTTGGCGGCCATGACGTGCGGCAGCGGGCCGCCCAGCACCATCGGGCAGCCCCGGTCCACCTGGTCCTTGAGCGAGTCGTCGCACAGCACCATGCCGCCGCGCGGGCCGCGCAGCGACTTGTGGGTCGTGGTCGTCACGATCTGCGCGTGCGGGACCGGGTCGAAGTCGCCGGTCAGCACCTTGCCCGCGACCAGGCCCGCGAAGTGGGCCATGTCGACCATGAGCGTCGCGCCGACCTCGTCGGCGATCTCCCGCATGATCCGGAAGTTCACCAGGCGGGGGTAGGCGGAGTATCCCGCCACGATGATCAGCGGCTTGAACTCGCGGGCCGAGGCGCGCAGCGCGTCGTAGTCGATCAGGCCGGTGGCCGGGTCGGTGCCGTAGGAGCGCTGGTCGAACATCTTGCCGGAGATGTTGGGCCGGAAGCCGTGGGTGAGATGGCCGCCCGCGTCCAGGGACATGCCGAGCATGCGCTGGTTGCCGAAGGCGTGGCGCAGCTCGTCCCAGTCCGCCTCGGAGAGGTCGTTGACCTGGCGGGCATCCGCCTTCTTCAGGAACGGCACCTCGACCCGGTCGGCGAGCACGGCCCAGAAGGCGACGAGGTTGGCGTCGATGCCGGAGTGCGGCTGGACGTAGGCGTGGCGGGCGCCGAACAGCTCCCTGGCGTGCTCGGCGGCCAGCGACTCGACCGTGTCGACGTTGCGGCAGCCGGCGTAGAAGCGGCGGCCGATGGTGCCCTCGGCGTACTTGTCGCTGAACCAGTTGCCCATGGCGAGCAGCGTGGCCGGCGAGGCGTAGTTCTCCGACGCGATCAGCTTGAGCATCTCGCGCTGGTCGGCGACCTCCTGGCCGATGGCGTCGGCCACCCGCGGCTCGACGGCGCGGATCACGTCGAGGGCGGCGCGGAAGGCGGTGGACTGGGTGGAGAGGTGCTGCTCTGGCATGGGGACCTCCGGACGGCGTGCGTTCAGCGTTCTCGGTTCGGCCCAGGCGCACGGCACACGATCGCTCGGCTCAGGGGCCGCTCCCCGATGGTCGGTCCCATCCCAGCGCGCCAGTCACGGCCCACGGCTCACCCTACCGGCCGCCCCGCCCGGGCCCGCCGCGACGTCCAGCATGCGAGCGTCGCGATCCCGCCGGCTCGTCCTCGACCACCCAGGCGCCGAGGACCACGTGGTTGCCGTCGAAGGAGGGCAGCGGGGCCAGTTGCTGGCAGCAGCGGGGTCCTCGGCCGCGACCGGGGAGCCGCCCTCGCCCGGTTCGTGGATCGTCACGCCCTCCAGGCGGGCTCGATCCACAGGGTGCTGCCCGTGCCGCCGCCGTTGTCCAGGGTGGCCAGGACGTGCGGGCCGAACTGGTCCTGCTGAGCCACTCCCAGGGGTAGAGCTTGAAGCAACTGCGGATGAAGCGGAGCCGGTTGTCCACGAAACGGCCGGACAGCGGGTCCCAGCCGATCTCCTCCATGGAGATCCAGAACAGGTCAATGAGTCTCGTTCCGGCGTTCGAGGCGGCCACCACCTCTCCCCCGCGGTCCCGGCCCTCCCGCCGTCCCCTACAGTCACTTCGTGCTCTTTGGAATGATGTGCGCGCTCGGCGCGGCGGTGTGTTTCGGTACGGCGACGGTGTTCCAGGCCGTCGCCGCGCGCGCGGCGGGTACCGGTGAGGGCGGGGAGGCGGCCCTGCTGCTGCGGGCCCTGCGGCAGTGGCGCTACCTGGCGGGGCTCGCGCTGGACGGGCTCGGGTTCCTGCTCCAGATCGTCGCGCTGAAGTCCCTGCCGATCTACGTGGTGGGCGCCGCGCTGGCGGCCAGTCTCGCGGTGACGGCGGTGGTGGCGGCCCGGCTGCTGCGGGTCCGGCTGACCGGGAGCGAGTGGGGGGCCGTGGCCGTGGTGTGCGCGGGGCTCGCGATGCTCGGCCTGGCGTCCGGCACGGAGGGCGATCGGGCCGGGTCCACGCAGTTGAAGTACGCGATGCTGGGCACGGCTGTGGCGGTCCTGCTGCTCGGGCTCGCCGCGGCGCGGCTGCCGGGGCGGGGGCGGTCGCTGGCGCTGGGGCTCGGCGCCGGGTGCGGGTTCGGCGTGGTCGAGGTGGCGGTGCGGCTGATCGACTCGCTCGCACCGGTTCCGCTGCTGACCAACCCGGCGACGTACGCGCTGCTGCTGGGCGGCGGTGCGGCCTTCCTGCTGCTCACCACGGCGCTGGAGAAGGGCTCCGTGACGGTGGCGACGGCGGGGCTGGTCGTGGGCGAGACGGTGGGGCCCGCCGCGATCGGGGTGGTGTGGCTGGGCGACCGCACCCGCGAGGGCTACACCTGGCTCGCGGCCCTGGGCTTCGCGGTGGCCGTCGCCGGCGCCCTGGCCCTGGCACGCTTCGGGGAGGCGCCGGCGGCCGCGGAGAACCCCCCGAAGAGCCCACCGAACCCCGACGAGGACAGCCACCCGCAGACGGCCCCGAGCGCGGAGTAGCGACCGGGCACGGAGCAGGGCCGGGGTACCCCGGTCCGGGAGGGGATCCATGGCACGGCGTGACCACGAGGGGGACCCGGACGCCCCGACGGCGAACAGCCTCGTCCCCGCGGCGTCGGTCGTCGTCGTGGACGGCGCTGGCCGCGTCCTGCTCCAGCGGCGTGCCGACAACGGCGTGTGGGCGCTGCCCGGCGGTGCGATGAACCTCGGCGAGAGCCTGCCCGACTGCGCCCGCCGCGAGACCCGCGAGGAGACCGGCTACGACGTGGAGTTGACCGGCATCGTCGGCACCTACACCGACCCGGGGCACGTGTTCGCGTACGACGACGGCGAGGTCCGTCAGGAGTTCTCCGTCTGCTTCCTGGCCCGGCCGGTGGGTGGTCGGATCGCCGTCTCCGACGAGTCCACCGACGTACGCTGGTTCGCGCCCGCCGAGGTGGACGACCTGCCCATGGTCCCGTCGATCCGCAGAAGGATCACCGACTGGCGCGGCGGCACCGGCCCTGCCCTCCGGTGAAGCGGGGGCGTCGCGTCACGGATGGAACCGCCACCGGCCTTCGGAGACGACGTCCACCTCGTCGTCCCTGACACGGACGGCCGTCTCGTCGTCGATGAAGTAGATCGGGAAGTCCGCCCGCGCGGCGATGCGGTCGGCCCAGGCGTCGTCCCGCTCGGGGAAGTCCGGCGAGTACAGGTGGGGCTTGAGATACCAGTCGAAGAGGCCGAACGGCGGCTCCACGGTCGTCGCGCCGAGCGCACGGAGGTCCGCGGTGTCCCCGATGACGTCGGCGGAGTGCGCGGTGAGATTGCGGCTGAAGACCATCGAGCCGGCGCTGACCCCCACGTAGACCCTGCTCTCCAGCGCGTCCCGGAAGCCGTCGGCCAGGCCGTTGCCGGTGATGCTGCGCGCGAGGTGGTAGTGGTTGCCGCCCTCGACGTAGACGACGTCGGCGTGGAGCAGCCGGTCGAGCACCGTCTGCCGGGGCAGTCCGTTCAGCTCCAGGATGTCGAACTCCCGCCAGCCGAGGCCGTGCAGCCGGTTCATGTCCGCGACGACCCACCCGTGGTCCCCGGGCTCGGCGACGGACGCCGTGGGAACGAACACCACGTTCGCCGACCCGAACGGCTTTCCCAGCATGTCCCGCAGCGCGTCCCGCAGCATCTCGTTGCGCAGGCCGCTCGCCGTCAGCAGAAGGTTCATCGGGCGAGCCAAGCACGGCTGACGGGCACGCGCAACGAACCCGGGAGCCGCCCCTGTTGTCAGAGGGGCGTGTCAGAGTCGGTGCATGGTCGAGATCGTGGTGGAGACGGAGAACCGGGAGCGGCACGTGCGTGTGTCCGCCGGGGAGTTGGCCGGGCTGGTGCGGCGTATCGGCGGTGACGGTGACCGGTTCCTGGTGGTCCAGCGCATACCCGACCTGCCCGACGTCTTCGCCCAGGTCTGGCACCAGGCCGGTGGTGACTACGTGGTGGAGCACCGCGACGGTGCCGCCGACCGGCACTTCCGGGCGGTGACCGAGGGGCCCGGGGCCGTGATCGCCGCGATGACCGGCTGGGCACGCCAGGAGGCCGGATGGGACGGTGCTCTGGCCTGGTCGCTGCTGGACCTGGGCTCCCCTCCGGAGACACCGCCACTCGACCTCGACGAGGACGAGCGCGAGGAGTTGGAGAAGCGCGTCCGCGAGGTGCTGGCCGGCGGCTACGCCTCCCGCGCCCAACTGGCCGAGCTCGCCGAGGACTACCTGGTCACCGGTGACCGCCGACCCGTCTCGCGCGAGCAGGCACGGGTGCTGGCGGACCGGTTGTGGCTGGAGCGCGTCGCGGAGCAGGCCGCATGGCAGGGCGAGACCGACCCCGAGCGGCTCACCCGGGCGTTCACCGCCCTGCGGGAGGCCGGCGTCACGGCCCGCGAGAACTTCACCTGCTGCCGTAGCTGCGGTCGGTCCGAGATCGGCGGTGAGGGCGAGCCCGACGCCCGCGGCTTCGTCTACTTCCACACCCAGTGCACGGACTCCGCCGCGGCCGGCCACGGACTGACACTCCTCTACGGCGGCTTCGACGGCTCGACCGCGACCACCGCGGCCATCGGCCACGAGGTCGTGGCCGCCCTCGCGGCAGCCGGCCTCCACGCCGAGTGGGACCACGACCCCGACCGGGCCATCACCGTGACCCCACTGGACTGGCGCCGCCGCCTCGTCGGCTAGGACCGAGGCGAAGGGGCACCACCCGACCGTGATCCACGTGTGGCCCCTCGCCCCCGAGCCCGGGGGCTCGGTGGGGCTCGGGGCCACACGTGTCATGTTCGGGCCGGGCGTCCGGTCAGGACAGCCATGCCTTCCAGGTGGAGCGGTGGCTGTCCACCCACTTCTTCGCGGCGTCCTGCGGATCCATCTTCTGGTCCGCGATCATCAGCGAGACCTCGTTCTGGTCCTCGGTGGTCCACTTGAAGTTCTTCAGGAAGCGGGCCGCCTTGCCGCCGTGGTGCGCGAAGTCCGTGTTGAGGTACTTCTGCAGGGGCGTCTTGGGGTACGCGCACGTGATCTTCGCGGTGTCCGCGTCGCAGCCCTCCTTGTAGGCGGGCAGCTTGACCTCGGTCATCGGGATCTTCTTGAAGAGCCACTGCGGCGAGTACCAGTACGTCAGGAACGGCTTCTTGGCCTTGGCGAACTGCTTCATCTGCGTGATCTGCGCGGCCTCGGAACCGGCGAAGACCACCTGGTAGTTCAGCTTCAGGTTGTTGACCAGCGCCTTGTCGTTGGTGACATAGGACGGCGAGCCGTCCATCAGCTGACCCTTGCCGCCGCTCTCGGCGGTGTGGAAGAGCCCCTCGTACTTGTTGAGGTTCTTCCAGTCGGTGATGTCCGGGTGCTGCTTTGCCAGGTACGTCGGGACGAACCAGCCGATGTGGCCGGTGACCCCGAGGCCGCCCGCCGCCGTGATCGTCCTCTTGTCCTGGACGTACCGCTTCTGCTGGTCGGGGTGGCCCCAGTCCTCCAGGATCGCGTCGACCCGGCCCTGGCTGAGCGCGTCCCAGGCGGGGATCTCGTCGACCTGGACGGTGTCGACGCGGTAGCCGAGTTCGTGTTCGAGGATGTACTGGGCGACGGCCACGTTCGACTGCGCGCCCACCCACGACTGCACGGACAGGGTCACGGTCTTCGCGCCCTGGGCGCCCGCGAAGGGCGAGGTCTGCTTGGTCATGTCCGCGGCGCCGCAGCCGGTCGTGAGGCCGAGGCCGAGCACGGCCAACGCGGTCACCGCGGTCTTCGTACGCATACGGGTACGGAGACGGATTCGAGTACGAGACATGTCACGCTCCCTTCTTCGCGCGGCGCTCGGTGGGCTGGGTCACCCGGTCCAGCATCAGGCCCAGGCAGACGATCGCAGCGCCCGCGACCAGACCGGTGGCCAGGTCGCCCTGGGCGAGGCCGAACACGACGTCGTAGCCGAGCGCGCCACCGCCGACCAGACCGCCGATGATGACGACGGCGAGGACCAGGACGACGCCCTGGTTGACGGCGAGCAGCAGGGCCGGGCGGGCCAGCGGAAGCTGGACCTGGCGCAGCTGCTGGGTGCTGGAGGCGCCGAGCGAGCGCGCGGACTCCAGGGCGGCCGGGTCGACCTGGCGCAGGCCCTGGGTGGTGATGCGGACGACGGCCGGCAGCGCGTAGACGATCGCGGCCACGGCGGCGGGCGCGCGCCCGACACCGAACAGGGCGACGACCGGGATCAGGTACACGAACTGCGGCATCGTCTGGAAGACGTCCAGGACGGGGCGGAGCAGCCGCTCGACCCGGTCGCTGCGCGCGGCGGCGATCCCGGTCGCGAAGCCGATGACCAGGGTGACCGCGACGGCGGCGAGGACCTGGGACAGCGTGTCCAGGGACGGCTTCCACACGCCGAGCACGCCGGTCGCGGCCATCGCGAGGACGGCGGTGAGCGCCGTGCGCCAGGTGCCGATCACCCAGGCCAGCGCGGCGACGATGAGCAGGACTGACCACCAGGGCAGCCACTGCAGTCCGGACCTCATGGGGTCAAGGATCCAGGTGGTGAAGTGGGCCGCCCAGTCGGCGGTGCCGCCCACGACGGGGACACCCGAGTACAGGTGGTCGGTCATCCAGTCGACGGCGTGGTTGACCGGCTGGGCGAAGTGCACGGTCCACGTGCTCGGCCACTCCTGCCGGCCGAGCAGCCGAGCCGCCACGGCGACGACGACGGTCGCGCCGACGACGTACGCCCAGCCCGCGCGGCCACCGGGACGCTCCGCCGCGTCCTGGCCGGCGCCCGCCGCGCCGGTGACGCGGTCCAGGACGACGGCGAGCAGCACGATCGGGATACCGGCGGTGAGCGCGGCGCCCACGTCGACGGAGGCGAGCGCCTGGTAGACGCGGTCACCGAGGCCGCCCGCGCCGATCACCGAGGCGATGACGGCCATGGACAGCGCCATCATGATCGTCTGGTTGAGGCCGAGGAGGAGTTCCTTGCGGGCCAGCGGCAGCCGGGCGGTGACCAGGCGCTGGCGCGCCGTGGTGCCGAGCGACTCGACGGCCTCCAGGACCTCCTTGTCGGCGCCGCGCAGGCCGAGCGCGGTGAGCCGGGCCATCGGCGGGGCGGCGTAGACGACGGTGGCGAGCACGGCCGCGGGGACGCCGATGCCGAAGACGAGGACGACCGGCAGGAGGTACGCGAACGCCGGCAGCACCTGCATGGTGTCCAGGACGGGGCGCAGGGCTCGGAAGACGCGGTCGGACAGGCCGGCCGCGAGTCCGAGCAGCGCGCCCAGCACGACCGAGAAGAGCACGGCGACCACCATCAGCGCGAGCGTCTGCATGGTGGGCACCCACATGCCGAGCAGACCGCAGGCGAGGAACGCCGCGGCCGTGCCCAGGGCGAGGCGCACTCCGGCGACGCGCCAGGCCACCAGCCCGGCGGCGGCGCTGACGCCCGCCCAGCCCGCGGCGAGCAGCAGCAGGTAGACGGCGCGCACGGACACGACGACCG
The DNA here is from genome assembly GCF_040650555.1 of Streptomyces sp. NPDC048664. Lineage (NCBI taxonomy): Bacteria > Bacillati > Actinomycetota > Actinomycetes > Kitasatosporales > Streptomycetaceae > Streptomyces > Streptomyces sp. NPDC048664. Next base: position 77,736 of record NZ_JBEZHK010000001.1, read on the forward strand.
CGTTGCTGATGTAGCCGAAGAAGTAGAGGAACAGGGGGTGGCTGTCCCGGTTGTCGATGATCCAGTCGCTGGCGCTGCCGAGCGGCTTGGACAGGTCGACGGTGAGCGCGTGGGGCCAGCTTCCGCTCGCCCAGCGGGCGTTGGCCAGGGGCACGAGGACCGCGGCGACGACGGCGAGCAGGACGAGCTTGCCGAGGACGCGGTTCTTGAGGAGGCCGGGCAGGCCTATCCGGGGCGGATTCGCTGTGACGGTCGCCATCACGCAGCCTCCTCGCCGGTCTCCTTGCCGCTCTGCTTGTCGGTCTGCCTATCGGTCTCCTTGCCGACCGTCGCACCGGCCGTCGTGCCGGTCGCCGTGCCGTTGTCGGTTCCGGCCACGACGCCGAGGAGCCGCTCGTGGTCGACGACGCCCAGGCAGCGTCCCGCGTCCATGACCCGGGCCGCGGAGCCGGTACGGGCCACGGCCTCGATGGCCTCCGCGACGGTGGCGTCCGGGGACACCGCGGGGCCGTCGGCCGCCTCGTCGGCGGTCGCGGGGCGCATGGCCGAGCGCACGGTGATGACCTGCTCGCGCGGCACGTCCCGGACGAAGTCGCGGACGTACTCGTCGGCCGGGGAGCCCACGATCTCCTCGGGGCTGCCGAGCTGCACGATGCGGCCGTCGCGCATGAGGGCGATACGGTCACCGAGCTTGAGGGCCTCGCTCAGGTCGTGCGTGATGAAGACCATCGTGCGTCCCTCCTCGCGGTGCAGCCGTACCACCTCCTCCTGCATGTCGCGCCGGATCAGCGGGTCGAGCGCGCTGAACGGCTCGTCGAACAGCAGCACCTCGGGGTCGACGGCGAGCGCGCGGGCGAGCCCCACACGCTGCTGCTGGCCACCCGACAGCTGCGAGGGACGGCGGTGCTCCATGCCCTCCAGGCCGACCTTGGCGACGAACTCGGCGGCCCGCTCGCGGCGCTCGCTCCTGCCGACGCCCTGGACCTCCAGGCCGTAGGCCACGTTGTCGAGGACGGTGCGGTGCGGCAGCAGGCCGAAGTGCTGGAAGACCATCGCGGCGCGGTGGCGGCGCAGCTCGCGCAGCCGGGAGCGGTCCATGGCGCGGACGTCGTCGCCGTCGAAGGCGATCGTGCCCGCGGTCGGCTCGATGAGCCGGGTCAGACAGCGCACCAGCGTGGACTTGCCGGAGCCGGACAGGCCCATGACGACGAAGACCTCGCCCTTGCGGACGTCGAAGCTCACATCGCGCACCGCGGCCGTGCAGCCGGTGCGTTCACGCAGGTCGGCGGGGTCCAGCGCGCCGAGCTCGGCGTCCGCCGGGACCCGCTCGGCCTTGGGTCCGAAGACCTTCCACAGGTTCTCGACCGAGAAGACCGGGGTGTTCGCGTCCTTGGTCATGTCCGTGCTCGTGCTGGTGCTGGTACTGGCGCTCATCACGCGGCACCTCCGATCAGTTCGACAGCTTTCTCCCCGACCATGAGCACACCGATCATCGGGTTCACGGCGGGCATGGTCGGGAAGACCGACGCGTCGGCGATGCGAATACCCTCCAGGCCGCGGATGCGCAGCTGCGGGTCGACGACGGCGAGTTCGTCGGTCGCGGCCCCCATCTTGCAGGTGCCGGCCGGGTGGTAGACGGTGTGCGCGACCTTGCGGGCGTACTCGCTCAGTTCGGCGTCGTCGGTGATGTCCGGGCCGGGGCACACCTCGCGCTTGAGCCAGCCGGCCAGCGGCTGGGTCCGCGCGATCTCACGGGCGATCTTGATGCCGTCGACCAGGGTGCGGCCGTCGTAGTCGTCCTCGTCGGTGAAGTACCGGAAGTCCAGGGCGGGCTTGACCTCGGGGTCCGCGCTGGTCAGGTAGAGCCGGCCGCGGCTCTTGGGCTTGGGGATGTTCGGGGTCATCGAGACGCCGTGCTCGGGGCGCTCGTAGCCGAGGCGCTCCGGGTTGTCGGTGAACGGCACCTGGTAGAAGTGGAACATCAGGTCGGGGCCCGCGTGCTCCGGGTCGCGGCGCACGAAGAGACCGGCGTCGCTGTCCATCGCGGAGTTCTCCGGGATCGGCCCGTCGGTCTCCCACACGATCACCGACTCCGGGTGGTCGAGCAGGTTCTCGCCGACGCCCGGCAGGTCGAGCACCACCGGGATGCCGAGCTTCTCCAGGTCGCCCTTCGGGCCGATGCCCGAGTGCATCAGCAGGCGCGGGGAGTCGACGGCGCCGGCGCACAGGACGACCTCGTGGCGGGCCTGGACGAGGATCTCCTCGCCGTCCTTGGTGCGCACGTGCACGCCCCGGGCGCGCGTGCCGTCGAGGTCCAGCTTGTGGGCCCAGGTCTCCAGGAAGATCGTCAGGTTGGGACGCTCGTCCATCACCGGGTGCAGATACGCCACCGAGGCGCTGGAGCGCTTGTTGTTCTCGGGGTGGTAGGCGAGGTCGAAGAAGCCGACGCCCTCGGTGAACGGCTTCTTGTTGAAGCCCTCGACGCGCGGCACGCCGAGCGCGGTGCCGGCCGCGTCCACGAAGTCGCGGGCGATGGCGTTGCGGTCCTTCTCGTCGACCGAGACGATGTTGTTGCGGAGGCGGGCGTAGTAGGCCTCCATGGGGACGGCGCCCCAGCCCTCGGCCCCGGCCGCCTCCCACTCGTCCCAGTCGGACGGCAGGGGCTTGAACGAGATCAGCGTGTTGTGCGAGGAGCAGCCGCCGAGCACGCGGGCGCGGCTGTGCCGGATGTGGGAGTTGCCGCGCGGCTGCTCGGTGGTCGGGTAGTCGTAGTCGAGCTCGCCGCCGAGCAGGCCCATCCAGCGGCGCAGGGTGAGGACGTCGTCACGGCCGACGTCGCTCGGGCCTCCCTCGATGACGGCGACGGTGACGTCGGGGTTCTCGGTCAGGCGGGAGGCGATGACAGAGCCCGCCGTGCCGCCGCCGATGACGACGTAGTCGTAGATGTGCTGCTCGGACATGTGCGTGCTGCTCCTCGGGGATCTGCGAAGGTGCTGCGCTTAAGCGGTGGGGGTGGGGGGACGGGGGGCGGGCCGGGGGTCAGCCCGCGAACCAGCGGACCGGGCTCGGTGCGAGGTTCTGGTAGATGTGCTTGGACTCGCGGTACTCGGCCAGGCCCGCGGGGCCCAGTTCCCGGCCGACGCCGCTCTTGCCGAAGCCGCCCCACTCCGCCTGCGGGAGGTAGGGGTGGAAGTCGTTGATCCACACGGTGCCGTGGCGCAGGCGGCCCGCGACACGGCGGGCGCGGCCCTGGTCGGCGGTCCACACGGCCCCGGCGAGGCCGTACTCCGTGTCGTTGGCGAGGGCGACGGCCTCGTCCTCGGTGCGGAAGGTCTCCACGGTCAGGACCGGGCCGAAGACCTCCTCCCGCACGACCTTCATCTCACGATGGCACGCGTCCAGGACGGTCGGCTCGTAGAAGTAGCCGCTCTCGGGCCGGGTCGCGTCCGGCTCGGGGCGCCGGCCTCCGCAGCGCAGCACCGCGCCCTCGGCGAGCGCGGAGGCGACGTAGGACTCGGTCCTGTCGCGCTGCTGGGCCGAGACCAGGGGGCCGCACTCGACGCCCTTCTCGGTGCCGCGGCCGAGCCGGATCTTCTGGGCGCGGCGGGCCAGCTCGGTGACGAAGCGGTCGCGGACCGACTCCTCGATGATGAGCCGGCCACCCGCCGAGCAGACCTGGCCGCTGTGGATGAAGGCGGCGTTGAGGGCCTGGTCGACGGCGGTGTCGAAGCCTTCCTCGGTGGCGCAGGCGTCGGCGAAGACGACGTTGGGGTTCTTGCCGCCGAGTTCGAGGGCGACCTTCTTCACTCCGACGGCGGCGGCCTGGGCGACCTTCGTGCCGCTGACGAGTCCGCCGGTGAAGGAGACGAGGTCGACGTCGGGGTGCTCGGCCAGGCGGGCGCCGACGGAGTGGCCGGGGCCGGTGACGATGCCCGCGACGCCCGCGGGCACGCCGGCCTCGGTGAGCAGGTCGATCAGCGCGATGGTGGTCATCGGGGTGATCTCGCTGGGCTTGATGACGAAGGTGTTGCCCGCGGCGAGCGCGGGGGCGATCTTCCAGCTGGCCTGGAGCAGGGGGTAGTTCCAGGGGGTGATCAGGGAGCACACGCCGACCGGCTCGTGGACGACGACGCTGTGGATGTCGGCCGAGCCGGCGTCCACGACGCGTCCGGCCCCCTCGCCCACGACCAGGTCGGCGAAGTAGCGGAAGGCGTCGGCGACGCAGTCGATGTCGACCCGGCCCTCCTCGACCGTCTTGCCCGCGTCGCGGCTCTCCAGCAGGCCGAGCTCCTCGCGGTCGCGTATGAGGAGGTCGGCGACACGGCGCAGCACAGCGGCGCGCTCGGCGACGGGCGTGCCGGGCCAGGACCCCTCGTCGAAGGCGCGGCGAGCCGCCGCGACGGCCGCGTCGACGTCGCGCTCGTCGCCCTCGGCGACCAGGGCGAACGGCGCGCCATCCGCGGGGTCGAGGATCTCGCGCGTCGCCCCCGAGAGTGCCGTACGCCATTCCCCGCCCACGTGGATGGTCTGTTCTGCCTGCTGTCCGGCCATGATCGGTGTTGCCTTCCGTTCCTGTTCGATGTCCCTGAGTCACACGCGTGTCACTCCCAGAGGCCAGCTGCACCTGCCCCCTCACAGGCGATGCATGCCTCCCCTTTGGCCGAAAGTGCGCGGCGTCACTGAAAATGCGGTCGAAAAGGGTGAAAAGTACGCTGTCGGTCACGTACTCATGGAGGTGATGCGATGTCCCGGACCCGTGGCTTCACGATCGCGACATGCACGGCGACGGCGAGCGCGGCGCTGGGTCTGCTGTTCTCCCCCGCGCTCGGCGGAGTGTCGTCGGCCCAGGGCGGAGGGAACCCGGACCCGCAGAAGCTGGCCGCCCAGGCCCAGCAGAGCCTGCGGAAGGCGACCTCGGTGCGCCTCGGCTACTCCGACCGGAGCGCGACGGCCGCCTCGAACAACCGTCTGCCCACCTCGATGAACCTGGCCATCGACCGGAAGGGCAACTGCACCGGCTCGATGACGCTGGGCGGGCACGGGGGCAGTGTCGACATCATCAAGCGGGGGACGGCCGTATGGCTGAAACCCGACCAGACGTTCTGGCGGGCCGAGCTGCCGGGTGAGCGTGGTGTCACCGCGAGTCGGCAGTTCAAGGACCGGTACATCCACGGGACCACGTCCGACCAGATGCTCAGCGGCATCGCGAACACCTGCGACCTGGCGTCGCTCCAGCAGGCAGCGACGGTCAGCGCGCCCTCCTCGCTGAAGGAGGGGCTGGCGACGAAGCTGGGCACGACCCGGGTCGTGCCGCTGACCTTCCAGGTGAACGGCCTGACGTCGACCCTGTACGTCACGGCCGACAAGCCGCACCGGCTGTACCGCGCGGCGCAGACGGGTCCGGGCACGAACCTGTCGCTCACCTTCACGGACTACAACAAGCCGGTGAAGGCGGTGGCCCCGGCGGCCGCGCAGTCGGTGGACATCTCGGCGGTCCCGAAGCTGCCCACGTCCTGAGCGCGTGAGCGGTGTTGCCCCCAGCCCTCCCGGCGCCCCGCGGAGCGCCCCGGGGGCCACACCCCGCGGCAGGGCCGAGATCCGGCCAACCCCCTTCGGCCCTCCCCGGCCCCTTGGCCACCTCCGTGGGCCATGGGATCGTGACGGGCGTGACCGACGCCGGTGGGGGAACGATCTCGGCACGGCCGGACGACCGTACGGCGTCCGCTCTGCGCTTCGGGGTGGAACTCATCGCCTGGGTGGCGACCCCCTGGGCGCTCGCCGGCCACTCATGGGTGCTCGCGGCCCTGTCGGTGGTGCTCCTGATCGGCCTCCCGACCTGCTTCTCCACCCCGGGCGACAAGGCGCACGTGATCATCGCGGTGCCGGGCCGGGTCACGATCCTCCTGGTGCTCCTCCAGCTCGCCGCGGCCGTCGCCTCCTCGTGGCTGGCCTGGCCCGCCTGGGCGGCGACCGTGGTGACGCTGCTGGCCGCCACCACCCTGGTCACCGAACGCCCCCGCTGGCGATGGCTGGCCTCCGGCGGAGCGTCGGCCCGCCCGCGGGGCTGAGCCCTCGGGCGGACACCGGGGCGTCAGGCGGGCCCCACCGGCGGCTCCCCCCCTGCGCGCCCCGTCCGACGTCCCGGGGAACCAGACGCACTCCGTGCCATCGGACAGGCCCCGCGTGTCCCGCACGGCCGCACGCGTCCGACACCGCCGAGCCTTCCCAGTACGACGGGCGCCCCGGCGCCGCCAGGCGGGCACCGGGGCCGTCGCCGTCATGCGGGCCCCACCATCAGGTCCCGTACGCACCCCCGCAACCACGCGTGCGCCGGATCCGCGTCGTGCCGCGGGTGCCACGCGATCCCCATCGACAGCGGGGGAAGCGGCAGCGGGATCTCGAAGGCGACCAGACCCAGATCCGCCGCCTGCGGCTGCCCCGTCGACGCGATCATGCCGACCAGGTCGGTGTCGCGGACGACGAAGAGCAGGGCGGGCAGGGTCCCGACCGAGGCCACCACCGTGCGCGCCAGGCCCCGCTCGGCCAGCGCCGCGTCGACCGGGCCGTGCAGCCTGCCCCGGCGCGAGCCGGTCACATGACCGGCCTCCAGCGCGAACCGCTCGGCCGTCAGCTCGCCGTCGAGCAGCGGATGCCCGGCCCGCACGATCCCCACCATCCGGTCCTCGCGCAACGTCTCCACATGCACCTCGGGCGCCGTGGTGTCCACGACCCCGACCTCCAGGTCGGCGGTGCCCTGGCGCAGGAACGGCGCGTCCACGTGGCTCTCGGACAGGAAGCGGAGCCGGATCCCCGGCGCCTGCTCGGCGGCCCGGGCGAGCAGCTTCGCGCCGTACGCGGCGGCGATGAGATCGGTGCCCACGATCGTGAGCGTGCGACGGACGGTCCTGAGGTCCGTGTCGCGGCCGGGCGCGAACAACGCGCGGGCCCGCTCCACCACCGCGCCCACCTCGGCGCGCACGGCCAGTGCGCGCGGGGTGGGCACCATGCGGCGTCCGGCGCGCACCAGGACCGGGTCGCCGAGCGCCTTGCGGACCCGGCCGAGCGTGCGGCTCATCGCCGGCTCGGAGAGATGGAGCCGTCGGGCGGCACGCTGGACGCTCTGCTCCTCCAAGAGCACGTCCAGGGCCACCAGCAGGTTCAGGTCGACGTCCGGGGGGAGGTCGGGGCCGCGGCTGGGACGGCGTTCGGGCCCGGGAACAACGGATTGCGTCACACGCAATCACCCCTTGCAAAGGTTGCACTGGAAAGCAGGTGGATGCCGACCCTACGGTGACAGGGCACCCCACACCACGCCCAACTCCCAGGAGGAGCCGTGCCCTCGCACGCCCTGAAACGGTCGACCCTCCTCGCGCTCTGCGCGTGCGTCCTGGTCGCCCAGAGCATGGTGGCCGCCATCAACCTGCTGATCCCGCAGCTCGGTTCGTCGTCGCTGCGTCCCTCGCACAGCGAGCTGCTGTGGATGGTCGACGCCTACGTCGTCGCCTTCGCCGGACTGCTCATCCCGGCCGGTGCCCTCGGCGACCGCTACGGCCGCAAGGGCGCCCTGCTCACCGGGCTCACCCTGTTCGCGGCGGGCGCCGCCACCAGCGCGCTCGCCCCGACCCCCGCACTGCTGATCGCCGGCCGGGGCCTGTCCGGCGCGGGCGCCGCGCTCATCACCCCGGCCACCATGTCGATCCTCATGCACCTGGCCGCCCCGGAACGCCGGACGCGGGCCATGGCCTCCTGGACCCTCGCGCTCGGCCTCGGCGGGCTCGCCGGGAACCTCGGCGGCGGCCTGGTCGGCCAGTTCCTGAACTGGCGTGCCCTGTTCGCCGTCATGGTCCCGCTGGCCGCGCTCCTCGCCCTCGCCGTGGCCGTCACCACCCCGCGCACCGAGCGCGCCCCGGGCAACAACCCCGACCCGCTCGGCGCCCTGCTGCTCACCACCGGGCTGGTCGCCGTCCTCTTCGGCATCATCGAGGGCCCGGCGTACGGCTGGGGCTCGCCCCGCATCCTCGGCGCGTTCGCCTGCGGTGCGGCACTGGTGGCGCTGTTCACCCTGCACGCCCTGAGGTCGCCCGCCCCGCTGTTCGACCCCCGCGTCCTCGGCTCGGCACGGCTGCGCTCCGCGACCCTCGGCATGGCCACCGGCTTCTTCGGCCTGTTCGCGCTCTTCTACGTCAACTCGCAGTATCTTCAGGTGGTGAAGGGCTACGGCGCCGCCCTCACCGGCATCGCGATCGCGCCGCTGCCGATCGGCATGGCCCTCGCCCAGAAGCTCGCCGCCCGCTGGGCGCACCGCCCCCGGGGCGTCATCGGCGGCGGTCTCGCCCTGATCGGCGCCGGCCTGCTCGGCGCGTCCACCGCGACCGCGGGCACGTCCTACGGGGCGTACGCCTGCTGGCTGCTGGTCGTCTCCTTCGGCACCGGGCTCAGCATGCCCGCGCTCACCGTCGGCGTCGTCAGCTCGCTCCCGGCCCACCAGGCGGGCCTGGGCTCCGGACTCGGCACCTCGGCCCGGGAGATCGGCGCGGCCCTGGGCGTCGCCGTCACCGGCACGGTCCTGGCCTCCCACCCCGACCTCGCCCACGGCATCGGACCGGCCCTGCGCACGGTGGCCGTCGTGGTCCTGGCAGCCGCCGGCGCGGTGACCGCGGGCTACGGCAGCAGCACCCGAACCCCCACCCCGGCCCCGACCCCACCCCGCGAATCCACCCTGGCCCAGGCGCCCCGTCCCTGACCGGAGACTCGACAAGAGGCTCGCGGCACGAAAAAGGCCCCGCTCCGGTGTGACCGGAGCGGGGCCGCGTTTCGTCGGCCGGGATCAGAGGAGGCCGAGCGAGCGGACCGCCTCGCGCTCCTCCGCCAGCTCCTGGACGGAGGCGTCGATGCGTGCGCGGGAGAACTCGTTGATGTCCAGGCCCTGGACGATCTCGTAGCTGCCGTTCTTGGTGGTGACCGGGAAGGAGGAGATCAGGCCCTCCGGGACGCCGTAGGAGCCGTCCGACGGGATGCCCATGGAGGTCCAGTCGCCGTCGGCGGTGCCGTTGACCCAGGTGTGCACGTGGTCGATCGCGGCGTTGGCGGCGGAGGCGGCCGAGGAGGCGCCACGGGCCTCGATGATCGCGGCGCCGCGCTTGGCGACGGTCGGGATGAAGTCGTCGGCCAGCCACTGCTCGTCGTTCACGACCTCGGCGGCGTTCTTGCCCGCGACCGTGGCGTGGAAGATGTCCGGGTACTGGGTGGCCGAGTGGTTGCCCCAGATCGTCAGGCGCTTGATGTCGGCGACCGTCGTGCCCGTCTTCTTCGCGAGCTGGGTCAGCGCGCGGTTGTGGTCCAGGCGGGTCATCGCCGTGAAGCGCTCCGCCGGCACGTCCGGAGCGGCGGCCTGGGCGATCAGGGCGTTGGTGTTGGCCGGGTTGCCGACGACCAGGACCTTGACGTCGTCCGCGGCGTGGTCGTTGATGGCCTTGCCCTGCGGCTTGAAGATGCCGCCGTTGGCCTCGAGGAGGTCGCCGCGCTCCATGCCCTTGGTGCGCGGGCGGGCGCCCACCAGGAGGGCCACGTTGGTGCCGTCGAAGGCCACGTTCGGGTCGTCCGTGATGTCGATGCCCTGCAGCAGCGGGAACGCGCAGTCGTCGAGCTCCATGGCCGTGCCCTCGGCGGCCTTCAGCGCCGGGGTGATCTCCAGCAGGCGCAGCTTGACCGGCACGTCCGCGCCGAGCAGCTGGCCGGAGGCGATGCGGAAGAGCAGCGCGTAACCGATCTGGCCGGCCGCGCCGGTGACGGTGACGTTCACGGGAGTGCGGGTCATGGCGTTCTCCGTATGACAGCAGGCGGTGGGGCGTCCCTGCCCCTGGGGGTACGGATCCCCGCACCGGCTTGTGGCCGGTGCCCGCCGCGATGATCGATCACGGGTATGAATGATCGATCTCTTGGCGTCAAGAGAGATCCGGCGGTCAGGCTATCGCGCCCGCGGGACCGCGGGCGGCCGGGTTCGTGTGGCCCGCCCCACAACGCCCCGGGACGAGCGACACGGCGACCGCCTGTCCGTCCAGGAGTGGGGGGGACCGGACGTGGGCAGGCGGCCGTCGTATGGGGGGAAATCCCGCCGGAAGACGTGCGCGACGCCTTCCGGCATGTGCCGGACTCCCGTGGGGGTGTCCTCCGCCTGCCCCGCGTCGCACGCGTCATGCGTGCCGCGGTGGATCTTTTCCCGGGTCACTTCGTGCAGCCGCGGCCTCCGGACGCCGGCACCACGCACGCCGTCGCCCGGAAGGCCTTCCCCACCGCGATCATCGGGGTGTACGCGTCCGTGTCCCCGGCCGCCGTGACCGAGGCGGTGTGACGCGCGGTGGCGCCGGCCGACACCTCGACCACGTCGCCGAGCCGCGCCCGCGTGATGCGCGCCCACACCGCGTCGCACGTCGCGCTGTAGCGCAGCTCGACGAGCGTGGTGCCCACGGTGGCGGTGGCGGTGCTCGTGGCCAGGGGGCCGCCGCAGCCCGTCTTCTCCGGGTCCTTGCCGGTGCAGTCCGTGCCGCGGCATCCGACACCGGGCGGCGGATCGGCGGCCGGGCTCGGCACTGTCGCCGACGCCGTCGCCGACGGCCCGGACGCGGCCGCCGCCTTCGCGCTGCCGCCCGCGTCGCCGTCGTCGCCTCCGGTGACGCGGTACATCACCGCGCTCACCAGCAGCGCCCCCGCCACACCCGCGCAGAACATCGCCAGGCGCCGGCGGCGGGACGTCCCGGCACCGTGCGGCGTGCCGCTTCCGGCGGGCGGGGCGGGGCCCTCGGGCGCGGGGCGGCCCCGGGACATGCGCAGGGCCTCCAGGGTCAGGTCCTGGTGGGTCTCTGCGCGTCTCCAGGCGTGCTCGGCCCGTTCCCACAGGGCCGTCAGCCGGGACGTGCCGGTGCCGGTCGCCTCCGCCAGGGCGAGCACCGCCCCTTTCGGCGCGAGCAGCCGGCCGTCCAGGTACCGCTCCCAGGAGGTCCTGCCGTAGCCCGTGCGGTCGGCCAGCTCGGCTGCGCTCAGCCCGTTCCCGTCCGCGAGGCGCCGCAGCTCCTCGACGAACTCCCTGACCCGCGGATCGAGTTCCTCGGGTAATGCCTTCCGGCGGGTCATCGCCCAGCCCCCTTCCCCTGGGGTCCTCCCCCTGTCCCCGAGGGGGCTCCCCCTGTCCCCGAGGGGGCTCCCCCGTCTCCGGGGGCTCGCCCCCGTCATCCCCGGTGGCCTGCACCGTCCCACACCCGCCGGGACGCGGCCAGGGGGCCGCCGTCGGAGCCGGTGGCCCACCGGAGCCACCGCGGTCGTGGCGGCCCGGCGGGGGCGGGAGCGAGCGCCGCGCAGCGGTGGTCCGGGGGCCGCGCACGCGTCGGCGGGCCGGCCCTCGCAGGAGGGCGGCCCGCCGGTGTGTCCGTGCGCTCAGGCGCGGACCGTGAAGTGCAACGTGTCGTCCAGGAGCGGTATCTCCAGCCACGGATGCGGCTGCGCCATCAGCGCCAGCAGCACGATGACCAGGCCCAGGACCCCGTAGGTCACCATGTCCGTGAACCGGGACCGCACCGCGAGCATGCCCACGTCCGGCAGCGTCCAGCGCATCGCGGCACCGCCCATCAGCGCGACGCCGATCAGGATCGTGCCCAGCCGGAACGCGTCCAGCGCCGTCACCAGCAGCCCCAGCGCGACCAGGCCCAGCACCGCGAGGATCGGCCACTGCCGGGCGGGCGCGGGCGCGTCCCGGGGAGCCGCCCTGCCTCCGCCCTCGGGCCGCGCGGTGTCCCGGGTCACGCGCGGGAACCGGCGGGTCGTACGCCTCGGTGCGCCCTCGGCGTCCGGGGCGCTCACCGCGTCCGTCACCACGGCCTCGCCCTCGGCGTCGGTCCCGGCCGTGGGCCGCTCACCGGTGCCGCCGTCCTCGGGCCTGCGCTCAGCCGACACCGCGTTCCGCCGCCTCGACCACGTTGACCAGCAGCTGGGCGCGCGTCATCGGGCCCACACCGCCCGGGTTCGGGGAGATCCAGCCGGCCACCTCGGCCACGTCCGGATGCACATCGCCGACGATCTTGCCCTCGGCGCTGCGCGAGACACCGACGTCGAGGACCGCGGCGCCCGGCTTCACGTCCTCGGGCCGGATCAGGTGCGCGGAGCCCGCCGCGGCCACGATGACGTCCGCGCGCCTGAGGTGGGCCGACAGGTCGCGGGTGCCGGTGTGGCACTGCGTCACCGTGGCGTTCTCGCTGCGCCGCGTCAGCAGCAGCGGCATCGGGCGCCCGATGGTCACACCCCGGCCGACGACCACGACCTCCGCGCCCTTGATCTCCACGCCGTAGCGGCGCAGCAGGGTGAGCACGCCGTTCGGGGTGCAGGGCAGCGGCGCCGGCTCGTTCAGGACGAGGCGGCCGAGGTTCATCGGGTGCAGGCCGTCGGCGTCCTTGTCCGGGTCCATCAGCTCCAGGATCCGGTTCTCGTCGATGCCCCTGGGCAGCGGGAGCTGCACGATGTACCCGGTGCAGGCCGGGTCCTCGTTCAGCTCGCGGACCACTGCCTCGATCTCCTCCTGCGTCGCCGTCGCCGGAAGTTCACGCTGGATGGAGGAGATGCCGACCTCCGCGCAGTCGCGGTGCTTGCCCGCGACGTACTTGCGGCTGCCGGGGTCGTCGCCGACCAGGATCGTGCCGAGGCCGGGCGTGACGCCCTTCTCCTTCAGCGCCGCCACACGGGCGGCCAACTCGGACTTGATCTCGGCCGCGGTGGCCTTGCCATCGAGAATCTGGGCGGTCATGGTGCCATCCTCGCGGATGACCCGCCCCGGTTCCAATCAGGGACCCCCGATGGGCCCGTACGGTCCTGCGGTCCTGGTGATCGGGGAGGTTGCGCTTGTGCAACGCCTGTGAATTCCCGCTGGACAAACTTATGACGTCTTGACAACGATGAGTTCACGGTGCCGCGGACAGTATCCGGGGGGACGGACCGTGTCCATGAGCCCTCCTTCCTATCTGCCGCGCTCGTCCCCGCACTTGAGGCAGACGGAGGAAGACCCCTCATGAGTTTCGGCGATCCGAACAACCCCTACGGCCCGCCCCAGGGCCAGCAGCCCGGTTACGGCTACCCGCAGGCACCGCCGGTGCCGCAGGGCGGCTACGGCCAGCAGCCCGCTCTCACCGCGATGCCCGGCACGGTCAGCACGGCCCGGGTGCTGCTGTGGGTCATCGTCGGCCTGCAGATCATCGGTGTGGCCATCTACACCTTCGCCGCCCTCAACACCAACAAGGACAGCTCCGCCTTCTCCCGGTTCGGCGAGGCGTCGGCCGGACTGGCGTGGGCGATCGCGACGTTCGCCGCGGCCTGGGCGGTCTTCGCGATCGTGCTCGCCCTCAAGTTCAGCACCGGCGGAAACGGTGTCCGGGTGACCGCCCTGGTCTTCGGGATCATCACCGCCGTCCTCGGCGTCTTCCCGTTCATCATCATCGGCCTGCTGCACACCGTGCTCGCCATCCTGATCGCGGTCTTCGTCGGCAACGCCAACGGCCGCGCGTGGTTCAACCGCGCGCAGCAGCCCGCCTACTGACGGGCGCGCCGGGTCGCGCGCCGCGCGACCCGGCCGCCCTGGGCGCCGTACGACGAGGCCGTGTCCCCCTGCGGAAGGGGGACACGGCCTCGTCGCGTCGACCGGTGCGCGGGTCAGTGGAAGAAGTGGCGCGTGCCCGTGACGTACATGGTCACGCCGGCCTTCCGGGCGGCCTCGACGACCTGCTCGTCACGGATCGAACCGCCGGGCTGCACGATGGCCCTGACACCCGCGGCGATCAGGATCTCCGGCCCGTCGGGGAAGGGGAAGAACGCGTCCGAGGCGGCGTACGACCCCCGGGCCCGCTCCTCGCCCGCCCGTTCGACGGCCAGCTTGCAGGAGTCCACGCGGTTGACCTGCCCCATGCCGACGCCGACGGAAGCACCGTCCTTGGCGAGCAGGATGGCGTTGGACTTGACGGCGCGACAGGCCCGCCAGGCGAAGGCGAGTTCCCGCAGCTGGGCGGCGTCGAGCGCCTCACCGGCCGCCAGGGTCCAGTGGGCGGGGTCGTCGCCCTCGGCCTGGAGGCGGTCGGTGGCCTGGAGCAGCGCGCCGCCGTCGATCTGCTTGACCTCGGCGGGCTGCGCGGGGGCCTGAGGGGCCTTCAGGACGCGGATGTTCTTCTTCTTGGCGAGGATCTCCAGCGCGCCCTCCTCGTAGTCCGGCGCGACGACGACCTCGGTGAAGATCTCGGCGACCTGCTCGGCCATCTCCCGGCTCACCGGCCGGTTGACGGCGATGACACCGCCGAACGCGGACAGCGGGTCGCACGCGTGGGCCTTGCGGTGCGCCTCGGCGACGTCCGCGCCGATCGCGATGCCGCAGGGGTTGGCGTGCTTGATGATCGCGACGCAGGGTTCCGAGTGGTCGTACGCGGCACGGCGCGCGGCGTCCGTGTCCGTGTAGTTGTTGTACGACATCTCCTTGCCGTGCAACTGCTCGGCCTCGGCGAGGCCGCCGCCGCTGCCGTCCGTGTAGAGGGCGGCGGGCTGGTGGGGGTTCTCGCCGTAGCGCAGGGTGTTCTTGCGCCGGTAGGTGGCGCCCAGGAAGTCCGGGTAGTCGCCGGACGCCTCGTCGGCGGGGGCGTACGAGGACGCGAACCAGGAGGCGACCGCGACGTCGTAGGACGCGGTGTGCTGGAAGGCCTCGGCGGCGAGCCGCTTGCGGGCGCCGAGGTCGAAGCCGCCGTCGCGGATCGCCGCGAGGACGTCGCCGTAGCGGTCGGGGCTGGTGACCACGGCCACGGACGGGTGGTTCTTGGCGGCGGCGCGGACCATGGAGGGGCCGCCGATGTCGATCTGCTCCACGCACTCGTCGGGCGAGGCGCCGGAGGCGACGGTCTCCCGGAAGGGGTAGAGGTTGACGACGACCAGGTCGAACGGCGCCACGCCCAGCTCGTCGAGCTGCCGGCGGTGGCTGTCGAGACGGAGGTCGGCGAGGATGCCCGCGTGGACCTTGGGGTGCAGGGTCTTGACCCGGCCGTCGAGGCACTCGGGGAAGCCGGTCAGCTCCTCGACCTTGGTGACGGGGACGCCCGCGGCGGCGATCCTCGATGCGGTGGACCCGGTGGAGACGAGCTCGACGCCCGCCTCGTTCAGCCCGCGGGCCAGGTCTTCGAGCCCGGTCTTGTCGTAGACGCTGACGAGCGCGCGCCGGATGGGCCGCTTGGTGCTCTCGGCGGTCACAGGATTACTACCTTTCGTCCCTCGATGCGATAGCCGTTGCGGGCGATCCGCCCCACGACCTCGACGAGCAGCCTTCGCTCGACTTCCTTGATGCGCTCGTGCAGAGCGCTCTCGTCGTCCTCGTCCCGGACCTCCACCACGCCCTGCGCGATGATCGGCCCGGTGTCGACGCCGTCGTCGACGAAGTGGACGGTGCAACCGGTGACCTTGGCGCCGTACGCGAGGGCGTCGCGCACACCATGGGCACCGGGAAAACTCGGGAGCAGGGCCGGGTGGGTGTTCACGAACCGGCCGCCGAACCGCGCGAGGAACTCCTTGCCCACGATCTTCATGAACCCGGCGGAGACGACGAGGTCCGGCGCGTGGGCGGCGACGGCCTCGGTGAGCGCCTCGTCCCAGGCCTGGCGGCTGTCGTGGTCCTTGACGCGGCACACGAAGGTGGGCAGCCCGGCGCGCTCGGCGCGGGCGAGGCCCTCGATGCCGTCGCGGTCGGCTCCCACCGCCACGATCCGGGCGCCGTAGCCGGCACCGGTCTCGGCGATGGCGTCGAGGAGCGCCTGCAGGTTGGTGCCGGACCCGGAGACCAGGACGACCAGGCGCTTGGCCGCGGACTCGGTGACGGTCTCGGCGGCCACGGACTCGGCCACGGCGGGGCCCTTTCTCGGGAGGACGTGCGTCGTCACGAGGGCGCTCGGGCTCGGATCGGGCTCGGTGACTCGGAGCCCGGGAGGCAGAACGCGCACTCGTGTGATCGTACGAATGCTTCGCAGCCCCGTATACGGGGAAGTCTACGAACCGGACGACCGCCAGCAACGATACCGGCACACAAGAAGGCCCCCGCGGGACGGGGGCGCGGCCGGGAGGTAGCGTCTGGGGAGGAGCCACCCGGAAGACGAGCGACGACGCGGGGAACGCCATACCCGCGTGGGACGTTGATCCAGGACAGGCACACCCGCCAGAACGACCAAGGGGAAGACGCACACCTGATGCCGGACCGCAGTCTCCGACTCCCTCAGCCGCTGCTGCGCGAGCGGCACTCCTCGCCGCCGCCGCGCGAGAGCGAGGGGGCACCCGCGAGCGGAGACGGTTCCACGCCCCCGGACGACAATCCCTTCGCGCCGCCGCCGGAGGGGGCACCGGACCGACCGTGGCAGCCGCGCCGTCCGGCACCGGGACAGGGCGAGGGGCAGGAGGGCGCCGGCGCCGGCGGGCACGCCCCGTGGGGCAGCCAGTGGAGCGACCGGCAGCCCGGCCCGTCCTCGGGCGGCCCCTTCGGCCAGCGGCCGGGCACCACCGGCCCCGGCGGACCGGAGGGACCGGAAGGACCGGGCGGCCGGCGCGACCCCGAGGGGCCCGGCGGCGGCTCCGACCAGGGCATGCGCTGGGACCCCACGGACCCGGCGCAGCGCCGGGCGCGGTACGCGCTGCTGGCCGGCCTGTGGGCCTTCTTCTTCGCGCTCTTCAGCTGGCCGTACGTCGCGCTGCTGCTGGGTGCGCTGGCGCTGTACTGGGGGGTGAGCGCCCTGCGCGCCAAGCCCCACCAGCCCGGCCCGGGCGCGCCCCGTCCCGCGCCGGGCGCGGCGCGGCCGGGGACCTCGGCCGCGGTCAGCGGCCTGGTGACGGCGTCCCTGGCGCTGGCGATGGTGGCGGCCACCTTCGCGGCCCAGCTCGTCTACCGGGACTACTACACCTGCGTCGACGACGCCCTGACCAACGCGGCGAAGCAGTCCTGCTCCACCCTTCTCCCGAAGGACCTGCGGGGCGTGCTGGACGCCCAGAACTGACGGCCGCCCGGCCCGCCGGACGGGCGCGGGAGCAGCCACGCGGCCCGGACGCCTGCGCGGTCATGCCTCCCCGGGCGTCCCCGCCCCCGGGGGGTCGTGCGGAAAGGGATCCACCGGCGGCAGCACCTCGTACGGCCTGAGGTCCGGGTCCTCCCAGTCCCGGACACCCCCGCCGGACGCGGCGGCGGCCCCGGACCCGGGCCCGGGATCGGCCCCGGGCCGGGCTTCGGCCTCCGCTCGGCCCGGCGCGGGAAGAGCGGGCCGGTGCAGCGGTGTGTCCCACATCCACTCCCACTTGCCGCTCCCCGGGACCTGCCCGGCCCTCGCCCCCGCCGGGGCCGGAACCACGGCCGCGCGCACCGCACCGTCCGGCGCCCAGGCCCAGGCCGGATCCCGAAGCCGCCAGGACCGCAGCCCCACCGCGACCGGCACCCCCGCCGCCACCACCCAGCCGGCCGCCGCCGCGCCCACCTGCCAGCCCACCGGACCGAACCGCGCCAGCGCGGCCACCCCGAGCGGCCCGCCCGCCGCCTGCGCGAGCCCCCCGGTCAGCACCCCGCACAGCACTCCCGCCACCACCACCGCGCCCACCGTCCGCCCGACGGGCCAGACCGCGCCCTGCCCACGCCCCGGGGCCGCGCGCCCCGCGCCGGCCTCGCGGCCCCGCGCCTCGGGCCGCCCCTGCCGGCCGCACGCCGCCCGCGCCACGAACCACCCGACCGTCACCCCCGCCGCCAGCGGCACCGCGCCCACCGTCCACAGCGGTGGTCCGCCGCCCGTCCTCGGCACCGCCGCCAGCAACGGGAACGGCGGGAGCAGCCGCGGCGGCCCGGTCGGGGACAGCGGACCCATCACATGGCCCACGCCGAGCACGAAGCCCGGCCCGAGCCCGTACGACGCCCCCCACACGGCCGCGTTCGGCACCAGGGCCGCCGCGAGGAGCAGCACCGCGCAGCGGCCCGACCATCCGTTCGCCAGCTGGAGGAACGTCGCGCGCGTGGTGTCCCCGTGCAGCAGCAGCCCCACCCCGACCAGCAGCGCGCCCCCGCCCAGCAGCACCGCGGCCCCGGCCAGGGCGGCCCGGAGCGCGTCCCCGAGCCGGACCCGCCCGTCCCGGTCGACCGCTCCCGCGGTCAGCAGGACCCGCACGGGAGAGGGCAGCCGGTCCAGGGCTCGGCGCGTCCGGCGCGGCAGGCGCCCGCACGGGCGGCCGTACGCCGTCCACACCCCGGCGCCGACCGACAGGACGACGACCAGGGGCAGAAAGAGCGCGCTCCAGGTCCAGGACGGCCGCAGCGCCCCGCCCGAGGCGTACAGCGCCGCGAGCCCCGCCACCGCGAGATAGCCGGCCGCCACCGCGCACCACGCCGTGCGGGCGCCGACGAGCGGCGCGTCCACCGCCTCGTCGGCTTCCGCGTGCCCCCCGTCCGCGCCGTCGCGGCCCGCCCGGTGCAGCAGCCACACCGGCCACAAGGCCAGCAGGAGGGGGATCACACCCACGGGCGCGGACGCACCGGACAGCGTCTCGGTGCGCACGAGGACGACGCCGTGGACCAGCAGCCACAGCGAGGCCGCCAACCGCAGGGCCCCGCCGGAGCCGTGGTCGGGGTACGGCGAGCTGACCCACAGCACCATCACGAGCAGGGCGAAGGAGCCGAGCCCCAGCACCGCGGCGACCGCGCCTCCCATGAGGCAGTCGCCGAGTCCGGGCGGGCGGTCCCGCAGCTTGGCGAGCAGGGGCGACAACGAGGTGCGGCGGCCGGTCCATTGCGTCACGCCCGCCATGGTCCCAACGACACGCGCTTTACCGGCGTAACGGGCAAACCGCCGATGTGTCGCTCAATATACGTTTATGTACTTTTTCACACGGAGGGCCGTCTCGTGAAGCAGAGTCCCGCCTCCCCGCTGCCGCGACCGAAGGAATGCCGACGCCTGCGCAGGACCCAGTCCCTGACGCAGACTCAGATCGCCTCCCGACTGGGCGTCTCCGTCGAGACCGTGCGCGACTGGGAGACCGGCCTGTCGGTCCCGCGCGGCCGCAGGCGCAGGGCGTACGCGAGACTGCTCGCCGAGTGGGCGGCCCAGGAGATGACCACCGCGTCGCGGCCGGAACCCGGCCGCCACGGCACACTCCCCGCCCGTCCCGACGGCCCGTCACCCGCGTGGACCGACCCCGCCCCCGCCCCCCGGAAGGCGGACGTCTCCCGCAGGCTGGACAGGCCGGTCCCCTCGACCCTGATGCCCTGTCAGGCGTTCGACGCGCTGTACGAGTTCTGCGGCGACACCCTCGTACGGCAGACGTATCTGCTCACCGGTCGGCGCGCGCTCGCCCGGGAAGCCGCCGAACGGGCGTTCCAGCTCGCCTGGCAGCGCTGGCCCGAGGTGGCCAGGGACCCCGATCCGCAGGGGTGGGTGCGCGCGGCGGCGTACGAGTGGGCGCTCTCCCCCTGGCACCGCTTCCGCCCGGCCTACCGACGCCCGGAGGCACCGCCCACGGATCCCGCCGACCGCGCCCTGCTGCACGCGCTCCTGACCCTGCCTCCGGCCCAGCGCCGCACCGTGGTGCTCTACGACGGCGTGGGGCTCGACCTGCCGGACACCGCGGCCGAGACGCAGGCGTCCACCCCGGCGTCCGCCGGACGGCTGCAACGCGGCCGTGCGACCCTCACCGCCCTCGTGCCGGAGCAGGCCGCGCCGGAGGTGCTGTCGCGGCGGCTGACCGAACTGGCCGGCGCGGAGGGCCTGCAGGCGGACGAGGGCCCCGTGGTGCGGGCCGTCGGTGAACAGCGCACCCGCCGCTGGACCCTCGCCACCTGCGCCTTCACGGCCCTGATCATGGGTGCGACGGCCCTGACCCTGCAACTGGCCGCGGACCACTACGAACGCCCGGTGCCCGGAGGATCGGTGATCGAGGACATCCCCTTCCCGGTGGCCCAGGGCCCGCTCTCCGCCCGACAGCTGCGGTTGGAGGCCCGACTGAGGACGGGGGCGCACAGCGGCCCGGAACGCCTGCTTCCGCAGGCCCGCTGACCCACCGCCACGGCCTGCGGCCGCACACGCCGATGGGCCCGTCCCCCCTTGGTGAGGGGGACGGGCCCATCGACTCACGGCCTGAGCCGCGTCGGCCGGGACTTGGGTCAGCCGGCCAGGATCTCGCGCGCGAGCTTCGCCGTCTCGGTCGGCGTCTTGCCGACCTTGACGCCGGCGGCCTCCAGGGCCTCCTTCTTCGCCTGGGCGGTGCCCGACGAACCGGAGACGATGGCGCCCGCGTGGCCCATGGTCTTGCCCTCGGGGGCGGTGAAGCCCGCGACGTAGCCGACGACCGGCTTGGTCACGTTCTCCTTGATGAAGGCCGCGGCCCGCTCCTCGGCGTCGCCGCCGATCTCACCGATCATGACGATCAGGTCGGTGTCGGGGTCGTCCTGGAACGCCTTCAGCGCGTCGATGTGCGTGGTGCCGATGATCGGGTCACCACCGATGCCCACGCAGGTCGAGAAGCCGATGTCCCGCAGCTCGTACATCATCTGGTACGTCAGCGTGCCGGACTTCGAGACCAGGCCGATACGGCCCGGCTTGGTGATGTCGGCCGGGATGATGCCGGCGTTCGACTGACCCGGGGTGATCAGACCGGGGCAGTTCGGGCCGATGATGCGGGTCTTGTGACCCTTCTTGCCCGCGTACGACCAGAAGGCGGCCGTGTCGTGCACCGCGATGCCCTCGGTGATGACGACCGCGAGCGGGATCTCGGCGTCGATGGCCTCGACGACCGCGTCCTTGGTGAACTTCTCCGGGACGAAGATGACCGTGACGTCGGCGCCGGTCTTCTCGATGGCCTCCTTGACGGAGCCGAAGACGGGTACCTCGGTGCCGTCGAAGTCCACGACCTGACCCGCCTTGCGCGGGTTCACGCCACCGACGATGTTCGTGCCGGAAGCCAGCATGCGCTTGGTGTGCTTCTGGCCCTCGGAGCCGGTCATCCCCTGGACGATGACCTTGGATTCCTTGGTGAGGAAGATAGCCATGGTGTCTGTGACCTCGTCCTTTACTTCGCGGCCGCAGCCAGCTCGGCGGCCTTGTCGGCCGCGCCGTCCATGGTGTCCACACGCTGTACGAGCGGGTGGTTGCGGTCGTCCAGGATCTGGCGACCCAGCTCGGCGTTGTTGCCGTCCAGACGCACGACCAGCGGCTTGGTGACCTCTTCGCCCTTGGACTCGAGGAGCTCCAGGGCCTGCACGATGCCGTTGGCGACCGCGTCGCAGGCGGTGATGCCGCCGAAGACGTTGACGAACACGGACTTGACGTCCGGGTCGCCGAGGATGATCTCCAGGCCGTTCGCCATGACCTCGGCGGAGGCGCCGCCACCGATGTCGAGGAAGTTGGCCGGCTTGACGCCCTTGTGGGCCTCACCGGCGTAGGCGACGACGTCCAGGGTCGACATGACCAGGCCGGCGCCGTTACCGATGATGCCGACCTCGCCCTCGAGCTTGACGTAGTTGAGGTTCTTCTCCTTGGCGGCCGCCTCCAGCGGGTTGGCGGCGGCCTTGTCGTGGAGTTCCTCGAACTCGGGGTGGCGGAACTCGGCGTTGTCGTCCAGGGAGACCTTGCCGTCCAGCGCGATGACGTCGCCGGAGGCGACCTTCGCCAGCGGGTTGACCTCGACCAGGAGGGCGTCCGACTTGATGAAGGTGTCCCACAGCGTCACCAGGACGTGCGCCACCTTGTCGGCGACCTCGGCCGGGAACTTGGCCGCGGCCACGATCTCCTGGGCCTTGGCCTCGTCCACACCGTCGATCGCGTCGATCGCGATCTGGGCGACGGCGTCGGGGCGGGTGGCCGCGACCTCCTCGATCTCCATGCCGCCCTCGACGGAGGCGATGGAGAGGAAGGTGCGGTTGGCGCGGTCGAGGAGGAAGGAGACGTAGTACTCCTCGACGATCTCCGGAGCCGTCTCGGCGATCATCACCTTGTGGACCGTGTGGCCCTTGATGTCCATGCCCAGGATGTCCGTGGCGCGGGCGACCGCCTCGTCCGGCGTGGCGGCCAGCTTCACGCCGCCGGCCTTGCCGCGGCCACCGACCTTCACCTGCGCCTTGACGACCGACTTGCCGCCCAGCCGCTCGGTGATCTCGCGCGCCGCCTCAGGCGTGTCGATGACTTCACCGGCCAGCACCGGTACACCGTGCTTGGCGAAGAGGTCCCTCGCCTGGTACTCGAACAGGTCCACGCGCTTCCGTCCCTATCAGTGATCTCGCGGTTCGTTGGATGCGTGGGCGTGCCGCGAAGGGCAACGTGACGTCCGCTCTGTGTCACAAGGGAGGCGCACACGGTGTCCGAGCACGCGGCATGTCCGTCCCGCAGGTTATCCCCGCTGGAGGTGGGGCTCTAAATCGCAGGTCACACCTGAGCGGTGATACCTGTCACACGTGCACCTGAGCAGGGGACACAGCCCGCTCGCGGCTGTTAGGGCAAACGGGCGACGGCGGGCCGGTCGGGGCGGACGACGGGGCGTGCGGGCACAGGGTCCCACCGGGTTGGGGTTGGCCCGGTGGGACCTTTCTCTCCGCCCCGGGGGGCTCGGGACGGGTGAGCCCCACCCCAATGGGGCCACCCGCCCCGTCCGCGGGGTGCGACCGGGGGCCGACGGTTTCGGCCCGGGCCGGTCCTGGACCGCGCGGGGTCGGTGATCGTGCGCTGCGGCGCCGCCCGGTGCCGCGGGGTGGGGACCTCGCCACCCCCCTACCTGGTGGCCGCGTGGCCGCCCGCCAAACCAGCGCACACACGGGGGTCCGGCGGCCCGAACGCCCGAAGGGGGCATTCCGGGCTCCCGGGGCGTACGGCAGCGTGGGTACGGTGCGCGGGCCGCCGCGCGCTCCGCCTCGCCCTCCGCTCCGCCGGGCCCCCGTCACCGAGAGGCGGTCATGCCCCTTCCGGTATCGGCAGCGGGCGTCTCTCGATCGCCGCCGCCATCACCTCGGGGAACAGGTCGGGCGTGCACGCGAACGCCGGTGCGCCCAGTTCCGCGAGCGCCGCCGCGTGCTCGTGGTCGTACGCCGGCGCCCCGTCGTCACAGAGCGCGAGCAGCGACACGAACTGCACCCCCGACGCCTTCATCGCCGCCACGCGCTTCAGCATCTCGTCGCGGATCCCCCCTTCGTACAGGTCGCTGATGAGCACCACGACCGTCTCCGCGGGGCGGGTGATCCGCGACTGGCAGTAGGCCAGTGCCCTGTTGATGTCCGTGCCCCCGCCGAGCTGGGTGCCGAACAGGACGTCGACGGGGTCGTCCAGCTGGTCGGTGAGGTCCACGACGGCCGTGTCGAAGACCACGAGCCGGGTGGCCAGGGACCTCATCGACGCGAGGACCGCTCCGAACACGGACGCGTACACGACCGACGCCGCCATCGACCCCGACTGGTCGATGCACAGCACGACCTCCTTCTTCAGGGACCGGGAGGCCCGCCCGTACCCGATCAGCCGCTCCGGCACGATCGTGCGGTACTCGGGCAGGTAGTGCCGCAGGTTCGCCGCGATCGTGCGGTTCCAGTCGATGTCGTGGTGGCGGGGCCGCGTCAGGCGCGTACTGCGGTCCAGGGCTCCGGTGATCGCGGCCCGGGTCCGCGTGGCGAGCCGCCGCTCCAGGTCCTCGACGACCTTGCGGACCACCGCCCGCGCCGTCTCCCTCGTGGTCTGCGGCATCGCCTTGTTCAGTGAGAGCAGGGTGCCCACGAGGTGCACGTCCGCCTCGACCGCCTCCAGCATCTCGGGTTCGAGCAGAAGCGCGGACAGCCCGAGACGGTCGATGGCGTCGCGTTGCATGACCTGGACGACGGACGAGGGGAAGTAGGTCCGGATGTCGCCGAGCCAGCGCGCGACGGACGGCGCGGACGCCCCGAGCCCCGCCGAGCGGTCGTTCCCCCGCCGTGGCCGGTCGCCTGTGCCGTACAGCGCGGCGAGGGCGCTGTCCATCGCCGCGTCCCGTCCGGTGAGCACGTGCCCGGTGCCGTCCGCCGCGTCCCCTCCGAGCACGAGCCGCCAGCGGCGCAGCCGTTCCTCGGCCCCGGTCGCCGCGCCCTGTCCGGGCGCGGTCCGCGGCCGGCTGTTCGGGTGCGTACTCATCGCCCCACCTCCACACGTCCGTCGGCTCCTACGCGGCCCGGCTCCTCCAGACCGAGCAGCAGCCGCAGTACCGGAACCACCGAGTCGGCCCGGTCGTCGTCGAGTCCGGGCGCGAACCCCGGCAGGCCCGAACCGGTGGCCGCCGCGCTCGCACGCGCGCCCGGTCCTCGTCGCACCAACTCGCCCAGGGTGCGCCGCACTCCCTGCTCGTAGGCCGAGAACGTGCGCCGCAGCAGGGGCAGCACGTCGGTGAAGGCCTCCGGTGGCACACCGGTCAGCCACGCGTCCACCAGGCCGAGCAGCCGCTCGTCGTGCACGAGCAGCATCCCGCCGCCGGAGCCGCCCCCGACGAACCCCTCGATCCACGCCGCCGCGTCCCCCGGCTCCGTTCCGGGCGACAGCGCGAGCCCCATCAGGCGCGCCGCCTCCTCGTGCGGCAGCCCCCCGTCGTCCAGGAGCAGGCGCGTGGCGCGCCCGCGCACGACACCGGCGACCGTGTCCCTCCCGGACAGCACCCGCAGAACGGAACGCCACCGCTCGCGCAGACCGCCCGCCGCGGCGCTCTCCTCCAGCAGGGCCACCGCACCGTGCACCGTGTCGACATGGCCCCGCATCTCCAGGGCGGCGTCCGCGTCCAGCGCGGCGCACGCCGGCGGCAGCCCGACGAACACGCGCTCCGCGAGCCCGGCCGCGACGCCCTCCAGCGCTCGCGTGTCCGTGCCCCGCACGTCTCCGTAGCGAAGGGAGCGCGCCAGGGCGGGCAGGGCCTGCGCCAGGTGCCCGACGTCGGTGTCGAGGGCGGCGCGGTCGGCGAGTGCCCGAGTCACCACGGGCAACGCGTCCGGCAACTGGGCGAGCAGGCATCGCTCGGCGAGCGCCGTCACCTCGGCCAGGGCCCGCGCGCCGAGGGCGTGCGCCTCGGCCTTGGCGGTGGCGGCGGCGTGCACGCTCGTCCCCCACACCCCGGCCTCGGCGACCCGCACCGCGAGTTCCGGTTCCCACCGCAGCCGCCATGTCTCCCGGAACGTCCCCGTGCCGCTGCGCGAGGCCGTGACCTCTCCCCAGCCGATGCCGAGGAGCACGAGCCGGTGCAGCAGCCGGCTGCGCCCGGTGTCGGTCTCCCCCCGCAGATCGAGCTCCAGCTCCCGCTCCCGCGGTTCGGCTCTCAGCCTCAGCCGCTTCTGGAGGCGGGCGAGGTCGCGCTGCAGCGGCACGGCCGGCGCCGACGCGGGCACCTCCCCGAGGACGTCGCCGACCACGAGCCGGTCGTGCACCAGGGCGAGCGGCACGTCCGAGCCCTCGCACATGACCGCCCGCACCGCGTCGGTCGTCTCGGTCAGCCCCGGCAGCGGGCGCCCGCGCAGCGCCGCGAGCGCCCCGGCGAGCCGTACCGCCTCGATGACGTGCGCGGACGAGACGACCTGGTCCTCTTCACGCAGCAGCCGGGCGACCTTCGTCAGCCATCGCTCGACGGGCCGGTCGGGCGCTTGGAAGAGATGCGCGTACCAGCCGGGTGAGTCGACGCCCGCGCCGTAGCCGCCGGCCCGGGCCAGTCTCCGGTGGGTCCAGGGCACCCAGGTCAGGTCCGTCCTCACCTTGGGCAGCCCCTTCAGGAGGGCCCGGTCGGCGGTGACGGTGCTCCCTCGCCGCAGCGCGGGCACATGCCAGGCACCGCACACCACGGCCACCCGGTCACCGAACTCCTTGCGGGCGGCGCGCACCTGGAGCCGCATGTACGCCTCCCGCACCAGGTCCCGCTCGCGTCCTCCCGCTCCGTATGTCTCCCGCAGTGCGGTCATGGCTTCTTCGAGGGCGGTGAACGGTGCCAGCGTGTCGCCCTCGCCGGCTCCCCGGTGCTCGACGGCGTCCTCCCACCATCGCTCCGGGTCGTCGTGTCCGGCGGCCTCGGCCAGTACCGCGAGGGGGTCGACCCGCACGGCGTCCCCTCTCCGATCTCCCTCCCCGTTCCCGCCGCCGCCCGTGGGAGGTGCCGGCGTCGGACCTGCCGGGTCGTCCTTCCGAGGCGCCGGATCCTCCGCCTCGTACGCCAGGGTGAGCGCCGCCGGCAGGTCGATGAACCGGGCCGGGACTCCGTGTTCCAGGGCCCAGCGCAGCGCGACCCATTCCGGGGAGAACTCGGCCAGCGGCCAGAAGGCCGACCGTCCGGGCTCGTCCACCGCGTGCGCCAGCAGCGCGACCGGCGGCCGCATCCCCTCCTCGGCCGCGAGCGGGATCAGCCCGTCCGCCTCGGGCGGCCCCTCGATCAGCACCGCCCGCGGGCGCGCCGCCGCCAGCGCGGCCCGCACCGAGCGGGCGGACCCCGGGCCGTGGTGGCGCACCCCGAGCAGCAGAGGTCCGCCGTCCGTCCCTTTCGCCGCTCCGCCCGGCGGCCCCTCGACGCCCGTCACACCGTCCCCCTCACCGCCGGTTCCCGTCCGGCCCGCCGTCCGCGCTCTCCCGCGCCGACCCGCGCCGGCTGCCCTTCCACGCCCCGCTCGTCCTGCTCACCCTGCTGATCCTGCGCACCGCATGTCACCGGATCCGCCCCCGGTGCCACGGGCGCCCGCCGCCGCGAGGCCTCATGCCGTCACCTCCCGGCAGGCGCGGTAGAAGTCGGCCCAGCCGTCGCGCTCACGGACCACCGCTTCCAGGTACTCCTGCCAGACGACGCGGTCGGCCGCGGGGTCACGGACGACGGCGCCCAGGATGCCCGCGGCGACATCGCTCGCCCGCAGCACGCCGTCGCCGAAGTGGGCGGCCAGCGCGAGGCCGCCCGTCACGACGGAGATCGCCTCGGCAGTGGACAGCGTGCCGCTGGGCGACTTCACCTTCGTGCGGCCGTCCGCCGTGACACCCGCGCGCAGTTCACGGAAGACCGTGACGACGCGGCGGATCTCGTCCGCTCCGTCGGGAACGGCCGGCAGATCGAGCGAGCGGCCGAGCTGCTCGACCCGGCGGGAGACGATGTCGACCTCGGCGTCGGCGCTCTCCGGCAGGGGCAGCACGACCGTGTTGAAGCGGCGGCGCAGTGCGCTGGAGAGGTCGTTCACACCGCGATCGCGGTCGTTCGCCGTGGCGATCAGGTTGAAGCCGCGGACCGCCTGCACTTCCCGCCCCAGCTCCGGTATCGGCAGGGTCTTCTCCGACAGGATCGTGATCAGCGTGTCCTGCACGTCGGCCGGGATGCGGGTCAGCTCCTCGACCCGGGCCACCCTCCCCTCCCGCATGGCCCGCATGACGGGGCCGGGCACCAGCGCGTCGGGGCTGGGGCCGTGCGCGAGGAGCTGCGCGTAGTTCCAGCCGTAACGGATCGCCTCCTCCGGGGTCCCGGCGGTGCCCTGGACGAGCAGCGTCGAGTCGCCGCTCACGGCCGCCGCCAGATGCTCGGACACCCAGGTCTTGGCCGTGCCCGGCACTCCGAGCAGCAGCAGGGCGCGATCGGTGGCGAGCGTGGTGACGGCCACCTCGACGATGCGCCGCGGGCCGACGTACTTCGGTGAGATCACCGTGCCGTCCGGCAGCACTCCGCCGAGCAGATAGGTGGCCACCGCCCACGGCGACAGCTTCCATCGCTCCGGGCGCGGCCGGTCGTCCTGGGCCGCCAGCGCCGCGAGTTCGGCCGCGAAGGCGACCTCCGCGTGCGGCCGCAGCGCCTCGGCCGACGCCCCGGACTCCGCGCCGGCCCTGTCCCCCTCCCCGTCCCGCACGGGCCCGATCGGGCCTTGTTCCACGGACATCGGATCCATCGGATCGACGGACGCACGCATGGCCACTTCCCCCTCCAATTCGGCCGGTTCGCAACTGCCACCCACCGTGCACCACACCACTGACAATGCGTCGTGACCTGCGCGGACACCGTCGAGATGACCCGTTGTCAGTGCCTGGCCCTACCTTCGGGGACATGACTCAGCAGGAGGTGCGCTGGGCCGCGGACCAGGTGCTGGCACTGGCACCTGACGCGGCGTCACGCAAGGCGGGGAGCAGGCTCGGCACGGCGGCGCCGTGGTCGCGCACGGGCAGTTCCGGCGACGGGACGGTGTGGGGGCTGTGCCAGGGCAGCGGCAGCAGTCCGTACCGCACGGTCGTGGACCTCGCGGGGGCCGGTGGCCCGGCGAGCCGGTGCAGTTGTCCGAGCCGCAAGTTCCCGTGCAAGCACGCGTTGGGGCTGCTGCTGCTCTGGGCGGGCTCGGACGGGGCGGTCGTGCGGGGGGAGGTGCCCGACTGGGCGGAGCAGTGGATCGAGGGGCGCAGACAGCGCGCCCGGGACAAGGGGACGGCAGGAGGTACGACGGGGGGTGCGCCCACGCCGGCGCCGGCCGATCCGGAGGCGGCCCGGCGCAGGGCGGAGCGACGGGCCGAGCGGATCACGTCGGGGGCGACGGAGCTGGAGCAGCGGCTGGCCGACCTGCTGCGCGGCGGTCTGGCCGCGGCCGAGCGGACGGGGTACGGGCTGTGGGAGGAGACCGCCGCCCGCATGGTCGACGCCCAGGCTCCTGGGCTGGCCGCACGGGTACGGGAGTTGGGGGCGCTGCCGTCCTCGGGGCCCGGCTGGCCGTCGAGGATGCTGGAGGAGTGTGCGCTGCTGCACCTGCTCGACCAGGGGTGGCTGCGCCGTGCGCGACTGCCTGAGGCGCTCGCGGCGACGGTCGGCTCACGCGTCGGCCTGCCGGGATCCGCCGACGCCGGCCCGGCCGTGCGCGACCGCTGGCTGGTGCTGGCGCGGTACGACACCTCGGACGGTCGGCTCACCACACGCCGGATCTGGTTGTACGGGACGGATTCCGGCCGGACCGCACTGCTCCTGTCCTACGGGGCGGCAGGCCGCGCGCCGGAGCTGACGTTCCCCGTGGGGCTGGCCTTCGAGGCGGAGGTGTGCGCGTATCCGGGGGCCGGGCAGCTGCGGGTCGCCCTCGGGGAGCAGTTCACGCCCCCCGCCCCCACGCCACTGCGGCCGAAGGCCTCGACCACCGCACAGGCGGCGGCCCTCTACGGTGAGGCGCTGCGGGCCGATCCCTGGCTGGAGTCGTTCCCGGTGGCACTCGGCCCGGTCGTACCGACCCCGTTCGAGGAGTCCTGGCAACTCGCGGACGCGGACGGCGGCACAGCACTGCCGCTCACCCCGGCGGCCGGCGCCCGCGCGGACCTGTGGCGCCTGGTCGCCCTGTCCGGGGGCGCCCCGGTCACCGTCTTCGGTGAATGCGGCCCCGGCGGCTTCACCCCGCTGGCCGCCTGGTCACAGGACGAGGGTGAGGTGGTCCCGCTGTGCTGACGACACCTGGGCCGGCCCACGGGGCCCCGGAAGGGACGTCGGCAGACGAGAAGAGCGAGGAGAGCATCGTCGTGAACGTCCACCCCACCGCTCGCGCCACACCCGCACCGGCATCCCGGTTCCCCGCCCCTTCGGACGAGCCCTCCGCCACGCCTTGGGAGGAGCTGCTGACCGTGGCCCTGCTGGGCACGGACCGGCGCCCCGCGGGGTGGCTGCCGCTCGGCGGCGCCGCGCCCACGGCGCTGCTGGACCTGGCCGCGGTGGAGACGGTGCGGCGCAGGGCCGGACTGCGCCCCGCGCCGGCCGGGCCGCCCCCGGAACCCGCCCCGGCGGACACCCGGCCACCGCTGCCCCCGGCCGCGTCCCGCAGACTGGCCCTGCTGCTGTCCGACCGCCCCGCAGTGAGCGGTGGCCGCCGGGGATCGGCACCCGACCTCATGGAGCTGCTGCCGCAATGGCTGCACCTGGCACACGAGCGTGGCTTCGCTCCTGAGCCGCAAGCTCTGCCGGCGCTCCTGGACGCCGCCCGTGGCCGCACGGACCTGCGACCGGCCGTGCTGGCCTTCGCCGGGCCGCGCGCCCTGTGGCTCGCCCGGCTGAACCCGGACTGGCGTTTCGCGCTGCGGTCCGCGTCCGGCACCGGCTCAGCACCGCCCCCTGCGCAGGAGCGGGAGACGACGGAGCGCCTGTGGAACGAGGGCCTGTTCGCGGAGCGGGTGGCGGCGCTCGGCGCGCTCCGCGCCCGGCGACCGGCTGCCGCTCGCGAACTGCTGGCCTCGACCTGGGCCAAGGAGCGCGCCGAGGACCGCCTGATGTTCCTCGACTCGCTCCGCCCGGGGCTGGGGCCCGACGACGAGCCCTTCCTGGAGGTGGCGCTGTCGGACCGGAGCCGCAATGTGCGGTGCACGGCCGCGGAGTTGCTGTCGACGCTGCCGGGTTCGGCGTTCGCCGGGCGGATGGCGGCCCGGGCCGCCGCCTGTGTGGCGATCGACCGCACCGGAAGCGAGCCGGCGATCGCGGTCGAGGCGCCGCACGAGTGCGATCCCGGTATGGAGCGTGACGGGGTCGCGCCACACCCCCCGGCGGGGCGCGGCGAACGCGCCTGGTGGTTCGGCCAGTTGGTGGAGGCGGCGCCGCTCGGCTCCTGGACGGCACGGCTCGGGGGGCGCACCCCGTGCGAGATCGTGGCGCTGCCGGTGGCGGACGACTGGCGCGGGGAGTTGCACGCGGCCTGGAGTCGGGCGGCGGTGCGCCAGCGGGACGCCGGCTGGGCCCGGGCCTTGCTCGGCTCACCCGTGGCACCGGAAGCCGGGGGGCCGGGCGCGGTGTCCCTGGCCGAGCGGGCGAGGCTGCTCTCCACGCTGGGCGCCGGGGAACGGGCCGAGTGGGTCGCGGGGTTCATCGCCACACATGGCCTGTCCGAGGCGTTCCAACTCCTCGGGGAGTGCGCGGTCCCCTGGTCCGCTCCGCTCGGCACGGCGGTGGTGGACGCGCTCAACATCGCTCGGGACGCGGGGAGTTACCCATGGAGTTTCAGTGGGGTGATGGGCCTGGCGGAGCGCTGCCTGGATCCGGCGGAGACGATCCGGCTCGACTCGCTGACGGCGATACCCGACGAATCGAAGGACGCGTCACCGGGTGCGGGCGGGTACTGGGCGGAGGCGTTCCAGCGCCTGACGACGACGCTGCGGTTGCGGGCGACGATGCGGGCGGAGCTGGACGCGGCCTGAGACGGGGGCGAGCCGCGGGGCTCGGAGGGAGGGGGGCTGCCGGTTCTGCGCGAGCCGAACATGACGGGTGAGCCGTGGGCTCGGGGTGAGCGGTCGGGCCGACCTGACACGCCGAGCCGGCCCGCCCTGTCCCGGGCTCGAAGGACGGCCGCAGCACGCCGTGGCACCGCCGCCGGCCCATGTCACCACCGCCGGTCCATGGCACCACCGCCGGTCCGCGGACCGGCCCACGGGCGACATCCCGCGCCCGGGCGACCCCGCGTCCGCCAAGACGTCCGAGCCCGAGCAACACCGGGCCACCACCCGGACCGGCCACGGTTCCGCGACGTGGTTCCACGGCACACGAACCTGCCGCCACCACCTCGGCCACGTCTCACCTGGCTCGGCCGCGATTCCACGACGACGGGATTCCACGCCGTGGTCCCCCGAAGCGGATCCACGGCCCACGGACCATCTGGAGCGACCGCCTCAGCCGCGCCCTCGGGCCGGACCTGCCCCGCCAGGGGCGCACGGCGCACGGCTCCCGCTCGGCGCACCTCGGCCGCCGCGCCACTGGACGCGCCCGCGCGCGCAGCCGACACGAGCCGGACCCGGCCACCGCCTCGCCGCGCATGCGGCCGGTCCGTCGCTCGTCCCCCGGGCCGGAGACCGGCCGGGCCTGGTGCGTTACGCCCCTGCCGGCTGGCGTACGTTCTCGCGCACCCAGTCCACGATCGACGCGGTCGTCGCGCCGGGCGTGAAGATCTCGGCCACGCCCTTCTCCTTCAGCGGGGCGATGTCGTCCTCCGGGATGATCCCGCCCCCGAAGACCAGGATGTCCTCCGCCTCGCGCTCCTTCAGCAGAGCGATCACCGCGGCGAACAGGGTGTTGTGCGCGCCGGACAGGATCGACAGGCCGATGGCGTCGGCGTCCTCCTGGATCGCGGTATCGACAATTTGTTCGGGCGTCTGGTGGAGGCCGGTGTAGATGACCTCCATACCCGCGTCACGCAGCGCCCTGGCGATCACCTTGGCTCCGCGATCATGACCGTCGAGCCCCGGCTTGGCGACGACCACGCGGATCGGACCGGCTGCCACACCCATCACTGCCTCCATGAAGCGACTTCTCCACCCTGTACCGATGTACCGCCCTGCCGCCGCATCACCGCACCGGCGGACACGCGATCGCGCGATCAGCGTATTTCGCGCCGATCGCGCCGAGTCCGCCGCCGGCACGGTTCCCGCAGTCCAGGCCCCCCGAATCCCTCACGGCACAGGCGCCCCGCGCCCGCGTCGGCACAGGAAGTGAACGAACGTTATCGCCAGCATCCCGCAACCGGCAGTTTCGCGGTGCGGACCGAGGGGGAAATCACACAGTGGGACACATTCGCCGCGCAGGGTCTCCCCGTCCCGCGGCACACGAGCCGCACTCACCGGCGGCCCGAGCGCCACAGGCCGTGGGGACCGTGCGCAAGGAGAGCCGCTATGAGGCGGCCCGCCGCCCGTCGCCCTCGGGGCGCCGTGCGATGAGGCCTCTCGGCGACAGGACCGCAAAGGGCACCCGAGCGGGCACACACCCCGAGGAGGACGGGCACCACACCGGCATCCGCCCCGCACGCCCGCCGCCGCCACGGCTTTCCATGAGGGCTCACGGGGGACACAGGCGTCCTCGGTGTTGCCGACGGGAGGTCGGCCCATGATGGTCACCCGGGCAGTGCAGCCGTTGCTTCCGATGTGCCAGCGCCTGTTTCCCACCAGGCTGGCCGGACTCTCCATGGCCCTGCTGAAAGCGACCGCCCTGGAGTTCGCGATCCTCGCCGGTCACCTGCTCCTCTACCCCTCGGGGATCATCCAGGAGCGCCGATCGGTACCCCTGCCGGCTCTTCCCGACACCGGCACCGCCACCCTGCCGACCGGGTCCAAACCCCCGGTCATCCTGCTCCACGGGTTCATCGACAACCGCTCGGTCTTCGTGCTGCTGCGCCGCAACCTCACCCAGCACGGCCGCCAGCACATCGAGTCGCTCAACTACTCCCCGCTGACCTGCGACATCCGCACCGCGGCCCAGCTGCTCGGCCGCTATGTCGAAGAACTGTGCGAGCGCACCGGACAGCAGCGGGTCGATGTCGTCGGGCACAGCCTGGGCGGGCTGATCGCGCGGTACTACGTGCAGCGTCTCGGCGGCGACGCACGCGTCCGCACGCTCGTCACCCTGGGTACACCCCACTCGGGGACCCGCGTCGCACCGCTCGCCAACGCCCACCCGATCGTCCGCCAGATGCGGCCCGGGTCCGAGCTGATCGAGGAACTGCGCGAGCCCGCTCCCGGCTGCCGTACCTACTTCGTGAGCTTCTGGAGCGACCTGGACCCCTTGATGGATCCCCTGGAGACGGCCTGCGTCGACCACCCCGACCTGCTCGCGGAGAACGTACGGGTCAGCGGCATCGGCCATCTCGCCCTGCCGGTCCACCCGACGGTGGCGGCGGGGATAAGGCAGGCACTGGACCTCGAGGAGCCGGGAGCGCCCGCCCCCCACGCCGACGGCCTGACGGTCGCGTAGACACCGTCACGTCATCGAACATTCACCGAACGAAGAGCCAAGGGCTTGCCGTGGGCCGCCGAAACACGGGCGAATGCCCGCTTCGTGCCTCAGGGGAATCCACGGAAGATTGTCGCGCCCGCATACCGCCGGGTACAGTCGCCGCACTGCTCTGCCAGCCGCACCGCTCTGCCAGCCCCTGCCGCCGAGGCGAAAGAGAAGTTGGTGAACGACCGTCACCCGTCGGGGATCGCAACTCCCCCGGCTCCGGCCCACGATGCCACCTCGGCGCATGACGCGCCCTATGGCGAGCAGAGCGGCCAGTACGGTGCGTTCACGACCTATGCCGATCACTCCACGACCGGCTACCCGGCCCCCGGACACGCGACCGGCGCCTACGCCGCCGACCCCCTGTTCGGAGACTTCCCGGCCGACGGCTCGACCGGTGCGTACGACGTGGGCCAGTGGGCCACCGACGGCCACGCGGCCTTCGGCACCGGGACCCACCAGACGCCGCACTACGACCAGTACACCGCTCAGCACTATGCCGCCTACGACACCGGTCTCCACGACACGACGGCCTGGGCGACCGGCCACCAGCAGATCGTTGGCTTCCCCGCGCAGGGGACATCGCCGGACGTGACCGGCCAGTGGGACGCTCAGGCGTGGCAGGACGCCGGACAGACGGCGGATCCGACCCAGCAGTGGCAGTGGGGCACCCAGACGTTCGACACGGGTGCGTACGACGCCACGCAGTGGAACTCTGCCGGCGTCCCCGACCAGGGACCGCCCGACCAGCACGCCGCGCCGACGGCGACGTTCGGGCGGCTGTCCCCCGATGCCTTCGTCCCGGAGGCGACCACGACGTTCGACGAGGCCGACCTCTTCGGCCCGCGGACCGCCACGGACTTCGACACCGAGCACCAGGACACCGGGACCTTCGGGAGCACGGACCTCGAGAGCACGGACTTCGGGAACGGTGACTTCGGGAACGGGGACTTCGGTGCCGCACACCTCGCGGCGGGAAGCCCCGACGGGGACCACGACGGCGAGCCCGGGACCTCCCAGGCGGCCGACGGCGCCCTCCTGCTCGAGGACCAGGAGGAGTTCACCCCCGCCCCGGCACCCCGTGCCGACTCCCGCGGCTCGAACCGCTCCCGCCGCCGCTCCCCGGCGAAGCGTTCCGCCCTTCTGACCGTCGCCGTGCCGTCGGTGTGCGTGATGGGGGTCGCCGGCATCGCCGCCGCGTCCGTCGGTATGGGCGGGGAGGACGCCGGGACGGCGACCGCGTCCGCCGCGACACCGGTGAAACCGTCCGTCGCCAACGTCAAACTGGACTCCCAGCTGGAGAGCCTGTCCGCGGGAGCGAACGACTTCGCGGACCGGGCGAGCCGCACCCAGGAACGCATCGACCTCAAGGCCCAGCAGGTGGCCGAGAAGAAGAAGGCGGCTGCGGAGGCGGCGCAGAAGGAGCGGATGCGCCCGAAGTTCCTGCTGCCGGTGACGCAGAAGGGCCTGAGCGCCTACTTCGGGCAGGCCGGCATCAACTGGATGTCCGTGCACACCGGCATCGACTTCCCCGTCTCGTACGGCACGACGGTGATGGCCGCGACCGACGGCACCGTAGAGACGAAGTGGAACAGCGCGTACGGCAACATGCTGATCCTGACCGCCAAGGACGGCACGCAGACCTGGTACTGCCACCTCTCCAGCTACCGCGTGGCCCCCGGCACGACCGTCAAGGCCGGAGAGCCGATCGCCTACTCCGGCAACTCCGGCAACTCGACCGGCCCCCACCTGCACTTCGAGGTCCGGCCGGGCGGCGGCGCGCCGATCGACCCGCTGCCGTGGCTGCGCAGCCACGGCCTCGACCCGACCTGACCCACCCCCCGCCCGGCCTCCCCGGGCGGGACGCCTACAGCTTCTCCACCGGGGCGTACCGCAGCAGCAGCCTCTTCGGCTTCGGCTCCCCGAAGTCGACCGTCGCCTCCGCGTTCGCGCCCGTGCCCTTCACTCCGACGACCGTGCCCAGACCGAACTGGTCGTGGGTGACACGGTCACCGATCGCCAGGGCGATCACCGGCTTCTCCACGGCACCCGTACGACGGGTGGCGAACCCGGACGCTCCGGCGGCCGAGGAGCGCGAGCGGGAGGAGGACAGCGAAGCCGCCACGCCGGAGAGCGGGCCCCGCGAGACGGGGGCCGCGGGCGCTCCGGTGCGCTTCCACTCCAGGTGCCGGCCCGGGATCTCCTCCAGGAAGCGGGACGGCGGGTTGTAGGAGGGCTGGCCCCAGGCGCTGCGCAGGGCGGACCGCGTCAGATACAGCCGCTCCCGGGCACGCGTGATACCGACATACGCCAGGCGCCGCTCCTCCTCCAGTTCCTTGGCCTGGCCGAGTGCGCGCATGTGCGGGAAGACCCCGTCCTCCATGCCGGTCAGGAAGACCACGGGGAATTCGAGGCCCTTCGCGGTGTGCAGGGTCATCAGCGTGATGACTCCGCCGCCCTCCTCCTCGTCGGGGATCTGGTCGGAGTCGGCGACCAGGGCGACCCGCTCCAGGAACTCGGCCAGTATGCCGCCCGGCGCGCCCGCCTCCGGCGCCTGCGCCGGCTGCGCCTCCTCGCCGCGCTCCTGCTCGAACTCCAGCGCGACGGCGGCGAGTTCCTGGAGGTTCTCGATCCGGGTCTCGTCCTGCGGGTCGGTGGAGGACTGCAACTCGGCGAGGTAGCCGGTGCGTTCGAGGATCGCCTCCAGGACCGTGGCCGGGCCCGCGCCGGACTCCACGATCGTCCGCAGGTCCTCCATCAGCGCGTTGAACCGCTTGACCGCGTTGGTCGAGCGGGCCGCCATGCCGTACGCCTCGTCCACGCGGCGCAGCGCCTGCGGGAAGCTGATCTTCTCGCGCTGGGCGAGCGCGTCGATCATCGCCTCCGCGCGGTCCCCGATGCCCCGCTTCGGCACGTTCAGGATGCGGCGCAGCGGCACGGAGTCCTCCGGGTTGGCCAGCACCCGCAGGTACGCGAGGACGTCCCGGACCTCCTTGCGCTCGTAGAAGCGGACGCCGCCGACGACCTTGTAGGGCAGACCGACCCGGATGAAGATCTCTTCGAAGACACGTGACTGCGCGTTGGTGCGGTAGAAGACGGCGACGTCGCCCGCCGTCGCCTCGCGGTCGTCGGTGAGGCGGTCGATCTCGTCGGCGACGAACTGCGCCTCGTCGTGCTCGGTGTCCGCGACATAGCCGGTGATCCGGGCGCCCTCACCGGCGTTGGTCCACAGCTTCTTCGGGCGGCGCGACTCGTTGCGTTCGATGACGGCGTTGGCGGCGCTGAGGATCGTCTGGGTGGAGCGGTAGTTCTGCTCCAGCAGGATCGTGGTGGCGTCCGGGTAGTCCTCCTCGAACTGGAGGATGTTGCGGATGGTCGCACCGCGGAAGGCGTAGATCGACTGGTCGGCGTCGCCCACCACGCACAGTTCGGCCGGAGGCAGATCGTGCTCGGAGGGCGGCGTGTCGTCGGGGCGGGCCGCCGGGCCCACCAGTTCGCGCACCAGGGCGTACTGGGCGTGGTTGGTGTCCTGGTACTCGTCGACCAGGACGTGGCGGAAGCGGCGGCGGTAGTGCTCGGCGACGTCCGGGAAGGCGCGCAGCAGGTTGACCGTCGTCATGATCAGGTCGTCGAAGTCGAGCGCGTTGGCCTCGCGCAGGCGCGACTGGTAGAGCGCGTACGCCTGCGCGAGGGTCTTCTCGAAGCCGTCGGCCGCCTGCGCCGCGAAGTCCTCCTCGTCGATCAGCTCGTTCTTCAGGTTGGAGACCTTGGCGCTGAAGGACTTCGGCGGGTAGCGCTTGGGGTCGAGGTCCAGGTCGCGGCAGACCAGTGCCATCAGGCGCTTGCTGTCGGCGGCGTCGTAGATCGAGAAGGAGGACGTGAAGCCGAGCTTCTTGCTCTCCCGCCGCAGGATGCGCACGCACGCGCTGTGGAAGGTCATCACCCACATCGCGTTCGCGCGCGGGCCGACGAGCTGTTCGACACGCTCCTTCATCTCGCCCGCGGCCTTGTTGGTGAAGGTGATCGCGAGGATCTGGCCGGGGTGCACGCTCCGCTCGGCCAGCAGATGGGCGATGCGGTGGGTGAGCACCCGGGTCTTGCCGGACCCGGCACCGGCCACGATGAGCAGAGGGGACCCGGCGTGCACGACGGCCGCGCGCTGGTTGTCGTTCAGCCCCTCCAGCAGTGCCCTCGGGTCGATCACCGGGCGGGGCGCGCCGTCGCGGTAGTGGGAGTCCCGGTCCGGTGGCACGTCGAAGCGCCCGCCGAACAGGTCGTCCGCAGCGGGCTCCGGGAGGTGCTCGTCCTCGGGCGGCGGGGGTTCCTCCTCCTGGGCCGAGGTGGCCTGGAGGTCCGCCAGGAAGCTGTCGTCAAAGAGGCTGCTCATCGCTCTCCGAGTCTAGGCCGCCCCACCGACAGCCGACCGCCGCCCCGACAACTCCGCCCTGACGCACCCGCGCGGGGGGTTGTTTTCGGCCGTCCCGCGCGCGTGCCCCCGACACAACCGGTGTGCGCGTCCCCGAGGGCTGTCCCGCGCTTAGCATCGGGCGCATGTCAGGCACCTCCACGCTCAGCACCTGGTGGGCGCGGCGTCCGCCCGCGGTCGGGGTCGCCGTGATGGCGACCGGCATCCTGGCGATCGGGCTGCACCGGACCGGATTCACCGGCCTCTTCCGTATCGCGCTGGTCCTGACCGCCGTCGCGTGGCTGGGACTCGTCGTCGACATCATCGTACGGGCGTTCGTGGAGCGGGGCCGCTGGCCCGCCGAGGCGGGTTCCCCGACCGCGCTCGCCCCGGTCGCCGCGAGCGCCACGCTCGGCACGGGACTGTCCGTGCAGGGCCGGCAGACGGCCGCGGAGGCTCTCCTCGCGCTGGCCGCGGTCTGGTGGGCGGTCCTGATCGTCCCGGAGGTACGGGCCTGGGAGCGGCCTCTGCCCGGGTCGGTGTTCCTGGGGTGCGTGGCGACCCAGGCGCTGTCGGTGCTCGGCGCGTCGCTCTCGGCCGTCCTGGGGGTGGCGTGGCTCGCGCACACGGCCATGGTGTTCTTCTGGCTCGGCCTGCTCGGCTATCTGGCCGGGCTGTGGTGCTTCGACCCGCGGGAGCTGGTCAGGGGCGCGGGAGACCACTGGGTCGCGGTCGGCGCCCTCGCGATCTCCGCGCTGAGCGGGGCGGAGCTCGTCGCCGCCGCGCACAGCGGGATGTACCTGTGGGCGAACGACGACAACCACGCGCTGCGCGGGATGACGGTGACCGTCCTCTTCCTCGCGCTCGTCGGCTACGGCGTCCTGGCGGTGGCCGAGGTGCTCCGGCCGCGGACGGGGTACGACCCGCGGCGCTGGGCGACCGTCTTCCCGCTGGGGATGACGGCGACGGCGGTCCTGGCCTTCGGCTCCGTCTTCAAGGTGTCGTGGCTGCGCGGTCCGGGCCAGGTGCTGCTGTGGATCGCGGTGGCCGCCTGGTGCGCGGTGCTGGTGGGAGCGATGTCGTCCGCCGCGGGACGGTTCAGGTCCAGAGCACCGCGATGAAGATGTTCGCCATGGTCAGCGCGCCGACGAGAGCGAAGAAGGGCTTCTCGACCCGCTCCTCGTCGCGCTTGACGTAGACCAGACCGAGGATCACGACCAGCAGGGCCAGCTTGACCCCGATCTTGATCGTGTTGACCGCGTGGTGGTCCGCCTGGTCGAGGCCGACCAGGGCGACGCCGGTGACGAGCATGGTCAGGGCGCCGTGCAGCATGCCGGGCACGAAACGGGCCGTGCCCTGGCCCATCGCCTTCATCTGGGTGAGGAAGCCGCCGAGGAGCGCGGCGATGCCGATGATGTGCAGGCCCACGAAGAGATGGATGAGAACGTCCATGGCTCCGGAGCCTAGCCAGTGGACCCGGGAGCCCCGGACACCGGCCCCACCGGGAGCCGACCGGCGGCGGTCGGTCCGACGGCCGCCGGGGCGCGTGGGCGTGGCTGTAGCACTCCGTCGTCGCCCCACGCCCGGGAAACCGCCACATCGGTCATCACACAGCGTGAGGCCAGCACCTCGATGACTGAATTTCAGACACATACGGTCACTGTCAGTCCTGTCGCGTCACTTCCGCACATCGCATCACGAAGTGGTCACGGCGCGGCTTAGCGTCCTTGCCCAGGTGACCGGCTCCCCATCGCCGCCCGGGTCAGGGCGGCCGCCGGACGCCACCGCCGAGAGTCCGGCGGTGCCCCGCTCCCCCTGTGCGAGGCGCCGCCGGACGCGTGACGCCGCTCGTGGCCCCGGGCGGCCGTACGAAAGGGACAGGACGTCCAGGTGGCAGCGCACCGCAAGCCCAGGCAGCGTTCGCTCGGCGGCACCACGGCCCGGACCGCGGCGACGATCGCCCTCGCGGGAGCGGCGAGCGCCGCCGCCTTCGACGGCACGGGGCATGCCGACCCCCGTCTCTCCCCGGCCCAGGTCAGGACCCAGGTCGACACGCTCTACCAGCAGGCGGAGGCCGCGACCGAGAGGTACGACGGGGCGAAGGAGCAGGCGGACAAGGCCCGGACACGGCTGTCGGCGCTCCAGGACGAGGCCGCACGCCGTACCGAGCGGCTCGACACCGCCCGGCAGGCGCTGGGGCACGCCGCCGCCGCGCAGTACCGCGACGGCGGCATCGACCCCTCGGTGCGGCTCCTGCTCTCCACGGACCCCGGCCACTATCTCGACGACGCGGCGTTCACCGAGCGGGCGGACGACCGGCAGGCCGCCGCCGTCGCGGACGTGCGCGCCCAACTGCGGGAGATCGAGCGGCTGCGCGGTGCGGCGCGGGCGGAGACCGCCACCCTGACGGCGCGGCAGGCGGAGCTGCGCCGGCAGCAGCAGACGATCAACAAGAAGCTCGGCCAGGCGCGCGAGCTGCTGTCCCGGCTGACCCGGGCGCAGCAGGCCCGGATCGCGAAGGACAGCACCGGTGGCACGGACCGGGCCTCGCGCGACACCCGGCGCGACGCGGGGCCGGCGTCCGCCGCGGGGCCGGTGTCCGTCGCGGCGCCGACCGCGCAGGCGCCGGGCTCCCGGGCCGCGGAAGCGGTGGCGTACGCCTACGCGAAGCTGGGCAGCCCCTACGTATGGGGCGCCACCGGCCCCCACTCCTTCGACTGCTCCGGCCTGGTGCAGGCCGCCTACCGCGCGGCGGGCATCTCGCTGCCGCGGACGACGTACTCCCAGATCGACGCGGGCCGACGCGTCTCACGCGCCGAACTGCGCCCCGGCGACCTGGTGTTCTTCTACTCCGGTGTCAGCCATGTGGGGATCTACGTGGGGAACGGCAGGATGATCCATGCCCCCAACCCCTCGGCGCCCGTGCGGCTCGCCCCGATCGACCAGATGCCGTTCGCGGGCGCCACCCGGGTGGCGTGAGCGGTGCCGGTGGGCGGCGTCAGACCAGCCGGCGTGCCGTCGCCCACCGGGTCAGCTCGTGGCGGTTGGACAACTGGAGCTTGCGCAGCACCGCCGAGACATGGGACTCGACCGTCTTCACCGAGATGTACAGCTGCTTGGCGATCTCCTTGTAGGCATAGCCGCGGGCGATCAGGCGCAGCACCTCGCGCTCGCGCTGGGTGAGGCGGTCCAGGTCCTCGTCCACGGGCGGCGCGTCGGTGGAGGCGAACGCGTCGAGCACGAAACCGGCCAGACGCGGCGAGAACACCGCGTCGCCGTCCTGGACACGGAAGACGGAGTCGACCAGGTCCGTGCCGGTGATCGTCTTGGTGACATAGCCTCGGGCGCCGCCCCTGATCACCCCGATCACGTCCTCCGCCGCGTCCGAGACGGACAGGGCGAGGAAGCGCACCGGTTGGCGCGCGTCGGCCATCAGGGGCGCGCAACGGCGCAGCACCTCGACACCGCCGCCACCCGGCAGATGGACGTCGAGCAGGACCACTTCGGGACGGGTGGCGGTGATGACGCTCACCGCCTGGTCGACGTCGGCGGCCTCACCGACGACCTCCACCCCGGTCCGCTCGGTCTCCCCGATCTCGGCCTGGACCCCCGTCCGGAACATACGGTGGTCGTCCACGAGGACGACCCGCACACGCCGCCCCCCGGCCGCGCCCCCGCTCGTGCTCCCCGGCTCCACCGGGCCCGCCGACCCGCTCGCGTCGCTCATGACGTGTCCTCCGACCTCTCCATCTCCAGCTCGACCTCCGTGCCACCGCCGGGTACGGCCCGCAGCCGTGCCGTACCGCCATGGCGCTCCATACGGCCGATGATCGATTCTCTGACACCCATGCGGTCGGCGGGAATCGCGTCGGGGTCGAAGCCCGGGCCGCGGTCGCGGACCGACACGAAGACCGCCCGCCCCTCGGCCTCGGCGTAGACCTGGACGGCCCCGCCCTCGCCACCGTACTTGGCGGCGTTCACCATCGCCTCGCGCGCGGCCTGCATCTGTGCGCCGATCCGCTCGTCGAGGGGGCAGTCGCCGACGACCACGACCTCGATGGGCACGCCGTGCTTGTCCTCCACCTCCGCCGCGTTGCGCCGGACCGCCTCCGCGAGGGTGCCGGGTTCCTCGCCCTCCTGTTCGCCGGTGCCCTCCGGCTTGTAGAGCCAGGCGCGCAGGTCGCGTTCCTGGGCGCGGGCGAG
Organism: Streptomyces sp. NPDC048664; assembly: GCF_040650555.1. Lineage (NCBI taxonomy): Bacteria > Bacillati > Actinomycetota > Actinomycetes > Kitasatosporales > Streptomycetaceae > Streptomyces > Streptomyces sp. NPDC048664. The sequence continues at coordinate 120,070 of NZ_JBEZHK010000001.1, forward strand.
ACGGCGCACCTCGCCGGCGTTGTCCGCGTTGCGCTGTATCAGCGTCAGGGTGTGCAGCACCGAGTCGTGGACGTGGGCGGCGACCTCGGCGCGCTCCTGGGCCCGGATGCGCATCAGGCGCTCCTCGGACAGGTCCTGGGTCATCCGGACGAGGTAGGGACCGGCGAGCAGGGTGATGCCGACGAGGACCGCGAGGGCGGCCTGGAGGACGGAGCCGAGATGGGAGGCGGAGCCCTGGAGCACGAAGATGGCGGAGACGCCGGCCGTGACCAGCAGCACCCCCGCCGCGGCCCGCAGCAGGGTGAGGGTGCGCCGGCGGCTGCCGACCTCGACCCAGCGGGCACGGCGCGCGTTGTCCGCCTGGCGCCAGACGAGGGCGACGCCCGCGGCGACCAGCACCGCGGGGACGAGGTAGGCCTTGGCGGCGCCGCCGAGGTTCACGCTGCCCACGAAGGACAGCGCCACGACGACCATGAGCAGCAGGGCGACGATCTGCCCGCGGTCGGGTCTGCGGGCGACGAGTCGGCGGCGGCCCTCGGCGGAGGTCTCCGCCCCGGCCGGGGACGGGGAACGCCGGTCCTCCACACCGCCGACGCCCAGCGGGACGAAGAACCAGAACGCGGCGTACAGCAGCGCGCCCAGGCCGTCCGCCGTCGCCAGGCCGACGAAGACCAGCCGCACCCAGATCACGGGCAGCCCGAGATGGCCGGCCAGCCCCCGCGCCACGCCCCCGAGCCAGCGTCCGTCGCTGCTGCGGTAGAGCTTGCGCGGAGGCCGCGGGTCGGAGAGGGGCACTGCTGCGGCGGCGTCCGGCATGGCATCGATGGTCACACGGCCGGCGCGGCGGGACATCAGGGTCGGCCCCCTAGACTCCCCTGATCTTCGATCCGGCGCCGCGTTGGTGGTGATCGAACACTTCCCCGGTGGGGTGTCAGGGCAGATCTCAGGGTTCTGCCAGGGTCGTCCCGACTCCCGCCGGGCGGTCGCGGCGGCGACCATGGACCCATGACGGACGAGCAGCACGCGGCAGCGGGGGACGACCCCGGCGCGGGGCATGCCTCCGCCGCCGGGCACGGCTCCGCGGCCGAGGAGGAGCCGCGCGCGCAAGAGGACAGGGGCGTACGGCAGGATGCGGCCGTGTGGAGCGATCAGACCGGTTCCGGAGACGACACCGGGAACGAGGGCGCGGATTCACGTGCGGACGCGGGTCCGGCTTCAGGCGCGAGCGCGAGACCGGGCGCGGGACCAAGAGTGGATTCGGGCTCGGGCGCGGGGCCGGGCAGGAGGGCGGCTTCGGTTGGGGGTGCGGGTTCGCTCTCCGGCTCGGAGGCGGCCGAGGAGCATGGCCTCTTCCGGCGGGACCGGCGCCACAAGGTGCTGGGGGGCGTCTGCTCCGGCCTGGGCCGCGCGTGCGACATGGACCCGGTGATCTTCCGCATCGTGCTCGTGGTGCTCTCGGCGACGGGCGGCCTCGGTCTCATCTTCTACGGCTTCGCCTGGCTCCTGATCCCCTACGAGGGCGAGGAGGAGAACGAGATCCGCAAGCTGCTGACCGGCCGGGTCGACGGCCAGGCGCTGGCGGCGGTCCTCTTCGCGCTGGTGGGCTGCGGTGTCTTCCTCTCGATGCTCAGAAACGGCGGGGTGCTGACCTTCGCCGCCGTCCTGTCGCTGCTCCTGGCGGGCGCGGGCTACTGGTCCCGGCAGCGCGGCACCCCCGCTCCCGACGCACTCGCCGCCCAGGCCGTCGCCGACGCCCCGCCGGAGGCCACGGCGCCGCCCGTCCCCGACTCCTATCCGTCCTGGTGGCGCGACCCCATCGTCAAGGACGGCACGCACGTGGGCGGTACGGGCTATCTGTGGGGCCCGAGTGACACACCCGGCCGCGACGCCGCGGAGGTGGCGGCCGGCGGCTCCCTCGGCCGGCCGTACGGGCGGCGTCCGCGGAGCGAGGCACCGTCGCGGCCCAAGGGCCCGCGCTGGACGGGCGGCTGGATCTTTCTGCTCGCTCTGCTCGCCGGTGCGCTCGGCTCGGGCCTGACCTGGCACGAACGGCCGCTCGGGACGAGTCTGCAGACAGGGCTGGCGAGTGCGCTCCTGGTGCTGGGCCTGGGGATGGCGATCAGCTCGTTCCTGGGGCGTACGGGAGCGGGGTCGGTCTTTCTGGCGATCGTCACCGCGGGACTGCTGGCCGGGGCGAGCGCCCTGCCGGACACCGTCGGCACACACTGGAGCCGGACGACCTGGGCACCGGCCACGGCGGCGGCGGTCCAGGAGCGGTACGAACTCGGCGCCGGCGTCGGCACCCTCGACCTCGGTCGTCTGAGACCGGCCGGGGGGCAGATCGTCACGACGCGGGCCGAGGTGGGCGTGGGCCGCCTCGAAGTGGTGGTCCCCGAAGGCGTCAGGGTGGAGTTGACGGCGGACGCGGGCATCGGCGACATCGCCTTGCCGGGCCGGTCCGGGAAGGACGTGGACGTGCGGCCGGACAGACACGAGCAGGTGACGCTCTCCCCCGTGCCGGGGACGCGGCACCCGGCCACGCTCCGGCTCGCCCTCGAGGTCGGCGTGGGACAGGTGGAGGTGATCCGTGCTGCGTCATGAGTTCCAGCCGGGCAGGCTGATCGCCGGAGCCGTCCTGGCCGCCACGGGAGTCCTCTCCCTCGGGGACGCGTACGGCGCCTGGCGCACTCCGTGGTTCCTCGTCGCCCCGATGGTCGGGGGCGGCCTGTGCCTCGCCGCCCTCACGGGCCTGGTGGCCGGCGCGATGCGCCGAGGACGCCGCCGGACCCCTCGGGCTCCGTACGCCGAGCGACCGGACACCTGACGACGCCGCACCGGCACCAGCACCGGCACGGCCGACTAGGAGCGGCTACCGCTGGTCGCCAGGAGCCCCGCCTGGGCGTGCCCCTGCCGCCGGCTCCTGATCAGGGCGTCCAGGGACCAGAAGGACGTCCCCGCCAGCACGAGGGGGACCCAGCACATCATGTACGGGAGGTCGTTGCCGTAGTAGTAGGGGCTGGAGGCCCAGCTGACGGTCAGCCACAGGCTCAGCGAGATGAGCGCGCCACCGAGCGCGGCTACGCGGCCCAGCAGGCCGAGGAGCGTGCCGATGCCGACGGCGAGTTCGCCGAAGGCGATGGCGTAGCCGAAGCCGACCGGGCTCCTCAGCGCCAGGTCGACCAGGGCCGGGACGGCCGACGAGCTGCGCACGCCGTGCATGAGGTCACCGACGGAGCCGGCGCCGGAGGCGCGCAGGAAGGCGCTGTCCGTGAGCTTGTCCAGGCCCGCGTAGACGAAGGTGACGCCGAGGAAGACGCGCAGCGGAAGGAGCGCGTACCGGGCGGCGGTGTCCCGCCGGTCCCGGCGCCCCTCCAGATGAGTGGTGTGGGAGTCCGTGCGAATGTCCTGGGCCATCGTGTCCGCCGCCTCTCGCTCTCCATGCCGTTGGCCCCTCAACCGACCATACGTGCGGAGAGCGACCCCGACTCAAGCACCGCGCCCTGATTTTTCATACTTTCCGGCGCGGTCGGCGTTCCTCGATCCGCCGCCTGCCTGCGACAAGGCGCTCGTGACGGGTCCTCATTCCATGACCTCGATCGCCACCCGATTGGTCTCCACCCCGGCAGCGGTCACCACCTGCACCTCCACCCGTCCGGGCTCCACCTCCACCGGGACCGGGACCTGCACCGCGCTGTCGGTCGGGTTGCTGAATCCGCCCGTGACCGGAACCAGCGGGACATGGACGTGGACCGCGCCGATACGGACCACCATGCGGGACAGGCGGTCCGCCGTCCGAGCACCGGCCGGCACGAGACCGGCGCCGCGGATCTCGATGTCGTCGCCCGTGCGGATCGGCGCGTCGAGATCGCCCGCCTCCCGCACCCGGACCACCGAGAGCAGCACCGGGCGGCCGCCCTCGGCGTACTTGGCCGCGAGGTAGGTGGCCGCCGAGACCAGAACCAGCAGAGCCAGGCTCCACGGCAGGTCGGGCAGCCGGTCGGGGCGTCGAGCCAGACGCACCACCGCGAAGGCCAGCGCGACGGCGCTGACCACCACGTACTGCGTGTCGGCGAAGCTGCCCCGGCCTCCGTCGTCCGTCAGCAGGTCCGCCGCGCGCGGCCGGTGGGCGCGGATCTTCTGCAGGCGCTGGCCGAGCACCCGCAGGCCCACCACACGCCGCACCAGGACGGCGATCCCGCAGACCACCGCGACCACGGTCACCACGCCCGCCCCGTGCGCCGGCCCGAGTCCGGCGAGCAGGGCGTCCCGCCGGCCCCGCGCCGACGCCGCCGCCAGCTCGCAGACCAGCACCAGCATCGCGTAGACCACGAACAGCACCCACCCGGCCGCGACCGCCCGGGAGGTCGACAGCCGGTTGTCCTCCCCGATCACGGGGGCGAGCACCCCGCCGCGCGCCCGGTGCAGATATGCCGCCGCGCTCAGCCCCGCGCCGGTCACCGCGGCCGCGACCAGCCCGGCCGTGCGGGCCACGGTCCAGCCCGCGCCGATCGCCGTCAGCGCCTGCACCACCAGCAGCACGGCCGTCGTGCTCCCCACCGCGAACGCCGTACGCGGCCACAGCCTGGCCAGCCATGCCTCGCCCTCGGCCCGGCCGCGCTCGGCGATCAGGCCCGCGGACCGGGTCAGTTCGTCGGACACCCACTGGCGGGACGCCGACGCGGAGTGTGCCACCGCCGGGGGCAGCCCCCGCCCGGACGCGAACTCCTCCCGCTTCGCCAGGAACTCGGCGACGGCGCGCCGATGCCCCTCGCGTGCGCCGTGCGGGCAGTCCCCGCAGGTGCAGCCCCCCTCGTCGCCGCGCTCCGCGCCGCCCTGCCTCGCCTCCTGCACCGCCACGCCCGCTGCCGCCTTCCCGCGCCAGTTCATCGACCACGCCCGCATCCGCCACGGCAACTTCCGGGCGGCGCAAGCGAATTGTGCCGTACCGGACGGGCCACGTCCGCCGCCTGCGGTCCGGGAGAGTGAATGTGGAATCTCCGGGTTGACTGCCGCCCGGTTCTCGCGGTCGCGAGGCGGCGGTCGCGTCGGGGCGCGTCAGCTCAGCAGGTCCGGTTCACCACGGCTGATGTCCTGCCACAGCGGCTGGTAGTTGATCCAGGCCACCAGGTCCCCGCCGAGCTGCTCCCGTGTCGCCACCGCCTGCCGGTGTTCGATCAGGACGGGCCGTCCCGCCGCCTTCGCGGTGAGCTGCACCTGGGCCGAGCGTTCCAGCGACAGGAACCACCAGGCCGCCGCGTCCACCGAGTCGCCCACGGTCAGCAGCCCGTGGTTGCGCAGGACCAGCGCCTTGCGGCTGCCGAGGGCGGACGCGATCCGGCGGCCCTCCTCGGCGTCGACGGTCACCCCGGTGTAGGAGTCGTACACCGCGTGGTCCTCGTAGAAGGCGCAGGACTCCTGGGTGAGGGGGTCCAGCAGATCGCCGAGCGCCGCGAGGGCCCGGCCGTGGATCGAATGGCAGTGGGCGACCGCGACGACGTCCGGGCGGGCGGCGTGGACCTGGGCGTGTACGGTGAACGCCGCCTGGTTCACGTGGTAGCGGCCCTCGATCACCTGCCCGTCCTGGTTCGCCAGGACGAGATCGCTGACGGTGACGTGCCGGAAGGGCATCCCGAAGGGGTTGACCCAGAAGCAGTCGCTGAACTCGGGGTCGCGGGCCGTGATGTGCCCGGACACCCCGTCCTCGAAGCCCAGCCGTCCGAAGATCCGCAGGGCGCCGGCCAGGCGCTCCTTGCGGTGCTGCCGCTCGTCGGCCGGGGATTCGTGCATCGGCGGCATCGCGAACTGCAGCTTCTCGGTGGGCAGGGGCGATGGGGGGGTCGGCCCGTGCATGTGTCCTCCAGCACTGGGTTCCTGTACGGAGCGGAAGTTACCGGCGGTGTGCGCAGGTGGCCAGAGGCGGTTGGTGAAGATTCGGACGCACTCCGCCCCCACTCAGCAAGAACCCCCGCGTCCCTGGTGGGGCGCGGGGGTCCGGGTGGAGGTGGGGGTCACTCCCACTCGATGGTGCCCGGGGGCTTCGACGTCACGTCGACCACCACGCGGTTGACGTCGCGCACCTCGTTCGTGATGCGGGTGGAGATCTTCGCCAGCACGTCGTACGGGAGCCTGGACCAGTCGGCCGTCATGGCGTCCTCGGAGGACACCGGGCGCAGCACGATCGGGTGGCCGTACGTGCGGCCGTCGCCCTGGACGCCCACGCTGCGGACGTCGGCCAGGAGGACCACCGGGCACTGCCAGATCTCCCGGTCGAGCCCGGCCGCCGTCAGCTCCTCACGGGCGATGGCGTCGGCGTCCCGCAGCAGGTCGAGGCGCTCCTTGGTGACCTCGCCGACGATGCGGATGCCGAGGCCCGGTCCCGGGAAGGGCTGGCGCTGGACGATCTCCTCCGGCAGGCCGAGCTCCTGGCCGACCATGCGGACCTCGTCCTTGAACAGCTGGCGGAGCGGCTCGACGAGCTGGAACTCCAGGTCCTCGGGGAGGCCGCCCACGTTGTGGTGGGACTTGATGTTGGCCGTGCCGGTGCCGCCGCCGGACTCCACCACGTCGGGGTAGAGGGTGCCCTGGACCAGGAACTCGACGGCGGGACCCGCGTCGGCGATGATCTCGGCCTGGGCCTGCTCGAAGACGCGGATGAACTCGCGCCCGATGATCTTCCGCTTCTCCTCGGGGTCCGAGACGCCCTTCAGCGCGGTGAGGAAGCGCTCCTCGGCGTCGACGACCTTCAGCTGGACGCCGGTGGCCGCGACGAAGTCCTTCTCGACCTGCTCGGTCTCACCCTTGCGCATCAGGCCGTGGTCGACGTAGACGCAGGTCAGCTGGGTACCGATGGCCTTCTGCACCAGGGCCGCGGCGACCGCGGAGTCCACGCCGCCCGACAGGCCGCAGATCGCCCGCTTGTCCCCGACCTGGGCGCGGATCGCCTCGACCTGCTCCTCGATGACGTTGCCCGTGGTCCAGGTGGGGGTCAGGCCCGCGCCGCGGTAGAGGAAGTGCTCCAGCACCTGCTGGCCGTGCGTGGAGTGCATGACCTCGGGGTGGTACTGGACGCCGTACAGCTTCTTCTCGTCGTTCTCGAAGGCGGCCACCGGGACGACGTCCGTGGACGCCGACACGATGAAGCCCTCGGGAGCCGCCGAGCAGGCGTCGCCGTGGGACATCCACACGGCCTGCTCGGCCGGGGTGCCCTCGAAGAGCGTGGAGGACGGCCGGGAGACGGCCAGAGCCGTGCGGCCGTACTCCCGCGCTCCGGTGTTGTCGACGGTGCCACCGAGGGCCTGGGCCATCAGCTGGAAGCCGTAGCACATGCCGAAGACGGGCACTCCGGCCTCGAAGAGGGCGCGGTCCACGGTGGGGGCGCCCTCCTCGTAGACCGACGAGGGGCCGCCGGAGAGGATGATCGCCGCCGGGTTCTTGGCGAGCATCTCCGCGACCGGCATGGTGCTCGGCACGATCTCGCTGTAGACCCGGGCCTCGCGGACGCGACGGGCGATGAGCTGGGCGTACTGCGCGCCGAAATCGACGACCAGGACGGTGTCGGGGGCGGCGGCAGCGGGGGTCGCTGATGACACGGGTTGCCTTCCGGCGGCTTGACAGGGGCTGTGCCTCCGATTCTAACGGGGCGAACGGGGCGGCTTCCCGTCCCACGATCCGGGCCGGCTTGGAGCCCGGGCGCGCCACGGGCATACTGGCTGCATGCATCTGCACGCGACCAGCGTCTTTACCTATGGCATCCGGCCCGCCGGCTGCCATGGTCGTGCTGCTTGAGCTACTGACAAGCGACTTCCCAGGCGCCCCGGGCCGTTTCGGTCCGGGGCGCCTGGCGTGTGCGGACCGTCATCGGGATCCGGGGCCCCACCGCGGCGACATCGCCGCCGACTCCGAGGAGCCCCCGCCATGACCGTCACCAGCGCAGCGACCGAGAACACGAGCGGCGCCGATCACACCGGCGCCCGCATCCCCGCGGCCGCCGGTGTGATCACCGGCGCCCGTGAACGCATCGACGCGCTCGACGACCGCATCATCGGCCTCGTCCAGGAACGCATGGCGGTCTCCGCCGTCATCCAGGAGGCACGCATCACCTCGGGCGGCCGGCGGGTGAACCTGTCCCGCGAGATGGAGATCCTCGCCCACTACCGGGACGCGCTCGGCAAGCCCGGCACGGCCCTCGCTATGACCCTGCTCGAACTGTGCCGGGGGCGCGTCTGACGACCGGCGCGCACCCACGTTCGTATGCCTTCTCACTCGTCCGGTGCGTGACCGGGGCCCCGCGGGCTTCGTTGGTACCGGTGTCCGTGTCAGCCAGGGGCGGGCCCGAAAGAACCACGCGTGGCTCCCCTGGAGCGATGATGCGCACGAGCACGGACCGTGCCCGTGCGCTGTGGGACCTCGCTCCAGGGATGTGACCGGACGGCAGGGGACAGCAGCCCGGTCACCGGAGAGCGGCCGGCCCCGGGGACGCCCGGGGCCGGCCGGCGCGTGTCACCACCGGCCCGGGACTAGGTCCTGGACACGGTGCCGCAGGTCGCGCTGTCCGTCCTGCTCAGATCCCTGCTGCTGTCGTACGGGTCCGACGTCGGCCCGGTCGCCGGGGTGCCGGACGGGTCCGCCGTCGGGAACCCCGGGTGCAGGAAGCCGTCGTGGACGCCGCAGGCCGTGTTGCCGTGATACGACTCGTAGCGGATGAGCTGGATCCGGCCCGGGGTGACCCGGACACGGGTCGGGTCGGCCACCTCGGTGTCGATGACCCGGCGAACGATCGTGCGGGCCACCTCCCCGGAATCGCCCCGGGTCAGCGCGTAGACGAAGGTGTAGTCGGCGTGGACCCGTACCGCGTGGTCGCCGGCGGAGACGGTGGTGCGCCCGCGCACCTTCACGGCGTCGCCGACGAGCCGCACCTCCTGGGGATCGAAGCGGGTGAACAGGAGCAGCGGGTCGTCCTTCTCGGTCGGCGCGTCGAGCGACCGGTTCAAGCCGGGGAGGAGCTTCGGCTGCTGCGGGTCCAGGACGCCCAGGGCCGCCGTGGGCCGCTTGCCCAGCAGGGTGGCGGGGTCGAGGTTGGCGTCGACGAGCAGGGTCCTCGTCTGCCGCAGGGCGGTGGCGACCTGGCTGCTCGTCATGGTGCCGACCGGCTCCGCCGTGGGCATCGCGATCGCGGACGCGCCCTCGGCCCAGCCCTGGGCGGGCGAGCCGGCGAACGGGTGCCGAAGGGTGGGCGTGTCCGCGGCGGCGGACGGGGGCGGCGCCGTGGGCCGAGCGGACTCGGCGGGCAGCGGCGCGGTGTCCGCGCCGGCCGCGGAGCCGGTGCCGAACGGGTCGCCGGGCAGCAGCGACGGCCTCATGGCGACCACGGCGACCGCGGCCGCGACGAGCACCCCGGCCACCGTCCACACCGTGCGCCGGGTGCGCCGGCCCGCGGTCGCCGCGGGGGCGCGCCAGGCGTCGGGACGTATGCCGAGCTCGTCCTGCCGGCGAAGCCGCTCGGTGACCATGCGCGCCCTCGCGGACGGCTCCTTGGGCGCCGAGGCCCGGATGTCGCGCTCGGAGTCCTGGGCGAACCGCTCCCACACGTCGTCGGGGAGGGGGGACTGCTCGGGATGATCAGACACGAAAGTCAGTTCTAACGGTGATGGTGAACATTCGTTCACAATTCCGTCATGAATGTGACCCACCCCACATAAGAACGGTGTGAAGACGCCACAACCATTCACAGCAACCGCGGGTCACACCTACCGAATCAACGGCCACACCCGCGCCCCACACGCGGAGGCCTCTCCAGCCTGTGCCGTGCTGTCGCGGCGCATCAGACTTCCCGAGGTCTTCATGAAGCTTCGCCGTGCCCTGGCCGCCGCGGCGGCGACGGCCGCCATCGCCCCGATCGGGCTGATATCGGCGCCGGCCGCGTTCGCCGGGGAAACGCCCACCTCGTCCCCGTCGGACAGCGTGTCGCCGAGCACGTCGGCGTCCGAGAGCACCAGCGCGTCGCCGTCGCAGTCCGCGTCGGACTCCGCGTCCCCGTCCGTGTCCGCCTCGACGTCCGCGTCGACCAGCACGTCCGCGGCCCCGTCGGCGTCCACGTCGACCTCGGTCCCGCCCTCGGCGCCCGCCACGCCCCCCTCGCCGTCCGACAGCAGCACGCCGGACGACTGCACCCGGCACAAGACGCAGCTCGGCGTGGCGCTCGTCGGGCTGCCCGGCAAGATCGCGGTCGGCAGCGGCTGGCACCCGTTCACGCTCCAGATCACCAACCCGTCGGCGGCGGACGCCAAGGACGTCATCTTCTACGCGGGCGTCGGCCCGACCGCGGGCGACCACGCGTTCAAGCCCAGCGAGGTCCGGCTTCAGGCGAAGGTCGGCGGCACCTGGTACGACGTCCAGGACGAGGGCTACTCCCTGGGCTACCTCGACCTCTCGGACATCGGCGCCGGCAAGACGGTCGGCTACCAGCTCCGTCTGAACGTGAGCGCGACGGCCCCCGTCGGCAAGGGTCTGACCATCGGCGGCGGCGTGCCCGTGGACGAGGACGCGAGCTGCGTGGAGGCGAACCAGACCGGCTACATCCTCCAGATCGTCAAGGCCGGTACGGACACCGGCGGCACCAAGCCCCAGGAGGGCGGCAGGGTTCCGGTTCCCACCACCGAGCCGAGCAGGTCCAACACCCAGGAGGTGACCGGCAGCCTCGCGTCGACCGGTTCCTCCTCCGCGCTTCCGACCATCGCCCTCATCGGCGGTGTCGCGGTCGTCGCCGGTGGCGGTGTGGTGTTCGCGCTGCGGCGCCGCAAGGCGGGCGCCCCGGCCGCGTAAGGCCCGGGGACCGGTGAAGAAGAAGGACCTGAGCTCGGAGGGGGGCACAGGTCCTTCTTCTTCGTCTCCTTCTTCTTCGCCCGCGTTCTTCGTCCGCGCTACTTCTTCGGTGGCACCGCGGGGATCCCGAGGAACGGCAGCCTGAGCGCGCCGAACGCCTCGGCCGGGACCGCGGGCGAGTGCGGCTCCACCGGCTTCAGGCGCTCGTACGCCGCCCCCTGGGCCGGGCGCGGGTCGGCCTCGCCCTTGTTGGGCCAGTACGACATCGCGCGCTCGGCCTGCGCGGTGATGGTCAGGGACGGGTTGACGCCGAGGTTCGCGGAGATCGCCGCGCCGTCCACGACGGAGATGCCCGGGTGGCCGTACAGCCGGTGGTACGGGTCGATCACCCCGTTCTCCCGGGAGGAACCGATCACGCAGCCGCCGAGGAAGTGCGCGGTCGCCGGAGTTCCCATCAGCTCACCGACGTTGGATCCGGCGAAGCCGTTGATCTCGGCTGCCAGGGCGTCGGCGCCCTCGGAAGCCGCCTTGAGCTGACGGGGGTTGGGCGAGCCGTGCCCCTGGCGGGCGTGCAGCAGGCCCTTGCCGACCCCGTCCGGCTTCAGGAACGTCGTCAGGGAGTTGTCCAGCGACTGCATCACCAGACCGATGATGGTGCGCTCCGACCAGCGGCGGTTGGAGAGCGAGCGCAGCAGCAGAAGGGGATGGCGGGCGGCGTTGCGGGCCCAGGCCCCGACCGGTGACGAGCCGCCGGCGTAGGGCGCCTGAAGGATCGACAGGCCGCCCATCGCGTTGGAGCCCTTGCCATAGCGGACCGGCTCGATATGGGTGTTCTCGTCCGGGTGGACCGAGGAGGTGATGGCGACTCCGCGCGTGAAGTCCACCCGCGCCCGACCGGTGGCCTTCCGATAGCGCCGGTCGCTCGTCTGCGCGCCCACCAGCCCCTCGGAGTTGGTGCGGGTCAGCTCGCCCAGGCGCGCCGAGACGTACGGCAGGTGCCCGCTCGACTTCATCCGGTGCAGCAGGCTCTGGGTGCCGTAGGTGCCGGCCGCGACGACGACCCGCCGCGCCTTGAAGGTCCGGCCCCGGCCCTTGCGGCGGTTGTCGGTGGGCAGGGTGGCGATCGCGAACCCGCCCTGCGAGTCCTCCGTCACGGACACGACGGTCGTCATGGGGTGCACGGCCGCGCCCGCCTTCTCGGCGAGGTAGAGGTAGTTCTCGTTCAGGGTGTTCTTCGCGCCGTGGCGGCAGCCGGTCATGCACTCGCCGCATTCGGTGCAGGCCTTGCGGTCCGGCCCGGCGCCCCCGAAGTAGGGGTCGGCGACCTGCTCCCCCGCCTTCGCCTTCGCGGTGCCGTCCGCGTCCTGGCCGTCGCCGAAGAAGACGCCGACCGGCGCCATGTGGAAGGTGTCGCCCACGCCCATCCGCTCGGCGGCGGCCTTCAGATGGACGTCGGAGGGCGTCATGGTCGGGTTGAGCCGGACCCCGAGCATGCGCCGCGCCTGGTCGTAGTACGGCTTCAGCTCCTCCCGCCAGTCGGTGATGTCCCGCCACTGCGGGTCCTCGAAGAACGGCTTCAGCGGCTCGTAGAGGGTGTTGGCGTAGTTGAGGGAGCCGCCGCCGACCCCGGCGCCCGCCAGGACCATCACCTTGCCCAGCAGATGGATGCGCTGGATGCCGTACATGCCGAGTCTGGGGGCCCAGAGGTAGTTCTTCAGGTCCCAGGAGTTCTTCGGGAGGGAGTCGCGGGTGAACCGGCGGCCGGCCTCCAGGACGCCCACCCGGTAGCCCTTCTCGGTCAGGCGCAGGGCGGAGACGGATCCGCCGAACCCCGATCCCACGACGATGACGTCGTAGTCGTATCCGTCGTCCTCGTCCCGGGCGTTGACCGGCTTCTCCTGTGACACGTGCTCTCCTCGTCGAGAACGGGTGGTAATCAGTGCTCCGGCGGCGGCGCGGGGCGATGCGCGGGGGCGCTACCGGAGGCGGAAGGCCTTCATGAGCCTCAGACTGCGGCTCATCAGCGCCGCGTACTTCTCGTCGTCCATGCCGAACGACGGCGCCATCGGCAGCAGCCGCTGGTGGGCGACGGTCTGGGCCTCGGTGTACTTGAGGATGCCCTCGGAGCCGTGGCGGCGGCCCAGGCCGGAGTCCTTCATGCCGCCCATCGGCGACTGGACACTGCCGTACGCGGGCCCGTAGCCCTCGTTGACGTTGACCGTGCCGGTGCGCAGCCGGGCGGCGATCGCGCGGGCGCGCCGGCCGTCCTTCGACCACACGGACGCGTTCAGGCCGTACGGCGTGGCGTTGGTGTGCTCGACCGCCTCGTCCTCCGTCCCGAACCGGTAGACGGACACGACCGGGCCGAACGTCTCCTCCGCGCACACCGACATGGGCGCCTCGACCCCGTCGAGGATCGTCGGCTCGAAGAAGTACGGGCCGATGTCGGGCCGGGCGACGCCGCCGGCCAGGACCTTGGCGCCCTTGGCGACCGCCTCCTCCACGTGCCGGGTCACGGTCTCGAGCTGTCGCTCGCCGACCAGGGATCCCATGTCCGCGCCGTACGCGAGGGACCGCCCGAGGCGCATCGCCTTGGTGCGGGCCACGAACCGCTCCAGGAAGGCGTCCGCGATCGACGCGTGGACGTACAGCCGTTCGATGGAGATGCACAGCTGGCCGGCGGAGGAGAAGCAGGCCCGGATCGCGCCCGCCGCGGCCTTCTCGATGTCGGCGTCCTCGAGCACCAGCATGGCGTTCTTGCCGCCGAGCTCCAGCGAGACCCCGACGAGCCGGGCGGCGGCGCCCTGGGCGACCTCGCGGCCGGTGCGGGTGGAGCCGGTGAAGGAGACGTAGTCGGCGTGCTTGACGATCTCGGGGCCGACGACCGGGCCGTCACCGATGACGACCTGGAAGACCTCGGCGGGCAGCCCGGCCTCGATCAGCAGGTCGCGCGCCCACAGCGCGGTCAGACACGTCTCCGTGTCGGGCTTCATCACCACCGCGTTGCCCGCGACGAACGCGGGGATCGCGTCGCCGACCGACAGTTCCAGGGGGTAGTTCCAGGGGGCGATCTGGCCGACGACACCGCGCGGGTGGCGCAGTTCGGTGACGTGCGTGAGGACCGGGATGGCACCGGTGTGGCGCTTGGTCCTGAGGTAGGCGGCCGCCCGGCGGCCGTAGTGCCGGGCGGCGATGGCGACGGCCAGCACCTCCTCGTGGGCGTGCAGCCGGGCCTTGCCCGTCTCCAGCTGGATCAGGTCGAGGATCTCGGACTGGCGGGCGAGCACCAGGTCGTGGAAACGCAGCAGGACGGCGGCGCGCTCCCGTACGGGCGTCGCGGCCCAGGCGGACTGGGCGGCGCGGGCCCGCGTGAACGCCCGCGCCACGTCCTCGGGGGTGGACTCGGGCAGGTCGGCCAGCTTCTCGCCGGTGAACGGCGTGTGGTTGGCGGTGCGGCCGGAGCCGACCACGCCCTTGGTGAGCTGGGCGACCAGCTCGGGCGTGACCACGTCGACGGCGCCGCGGACGCCGGCGGGGGCGGGCGCGAGGGGGTTGGTGCCGGCCGTGCCCGTACCGGTCTTCTCCGTGGCGTTGTCCAAAGCCTGCGAGTCCGTCATGACGCGCAGGGTATGCCGGGCCGACGCGTTTGGGTACCCGTCGGTAACGCGCTTTCACCGGGCATCCACACCGCGCCAGTGTTCGCTGGCAGGAAATGCGCTGATCAGGGCGTTGTCGGGTGTCGGCCAGGTGACGCCGACTTTTTCACGGGCTGGTGCGACGCCGGCTCGCCGCCGACCGCGTCGCCGGCTGCGGCGCCGGCTCAGGGCGGTGCGAAGGTGTCCAGGGCCACGTCGAAGTACTCCTTCGCCTGCCGTGTCCTGCCGACCGGCGCCGACACCCACACGTCGTACATCCGCCCGTTCTGCTCCCAGCACAGGTCGTAGGTGTGCCGCGGGCCCTCGGCCGCCGTGAAACCGTCCCAGGTGAACTCCCAGAGCGCGGCCTCGTGACCGTCGTGCGCGGTGCGGGTGACCCGGCCGTCGCGGTAGCCCGGATTGCTGGACGGCCCCTGCGCGTCCGAACGCCGCATCACCGCCGACGGGCCCCCCGCCGCGGGGTCCGTCGTCTTCACTCCCAGACGGAAGGTCCCGCCCGGCGACAGGTAGAAGATCCGAGCCCCCTGCGGGCTGCGGGTGAACCCCTCGGGCACCGCGAGCGAGAACCCGTCCGGGTCGTGGACCAGCCGGTACCCCGAGGGCGCCGTACGGGGCGCGGGGGAGACCGACGCGGACGCGGAGGCCGGTGAGGGCGACCGCGTCACCGTGACCGTGGGCGCCACCGGGGTCCCCGCGGCCGACGAGCCGGACGCGCCCCCGGTCACCGCCGCCCCGGGCGGCCCCGGACTCACCGGTGTGCCGCTCGCGCCCCCGCCGCCCCCCATCAGCAGCGCCGCCGCCGAGACGCCCGCGCCCGCCAGGGCCGCGACGAGCGTGGCGGCGACGAGCACCCCGCGCCGGGAGTACCCGGAGGGCCGCCCGGTGGCGGAGCGCGCCGGGGTCACCGCCTCGGGCGGGTGCGCCGGGGGCGGCGGCACGACGCGCCGGGGCACGTCCCGCTGCGTCGGCGGGTGCGGCAGGACGGCCCGCGGTGTGCGGCCCGTCTCCAGGAACTCCCGCAGCAGCCGCTCCGCCTGTGCCGCGTCCAGTCGCCGCCGCGGATCGCGTTCCAGCAATCCCCGCACGACGGGCAGGATCGGCTGCGCCTGGGCGGGCGGCCGGATGTCGTCGACGACCACGGCGTGCAGGATCCCGCCGAGCGAGTCCCGCCGGAACGGCGACTCGCCGCTCAGCACGGTGCACAGCAGCGCGCCCAGCGACCACAGGTCGGACTCGGGGCCCGTACGCTCCCCCGACATCCGCTCGGGCGCGGTGTACTCGGGCGAACCGACGAAGGAGCCGGTCTCGGTGAGTGTGGTGGCCCCCGCGACCTGCGCGATGCCGAAGTCGGTGAGGACGGCCCGGTCGGTGCCGGCCTCCAGCAGGACGTTCGCCGGCTTGAGATCGCGGTGCAGGACGCCCGCCTCGTGCGCCCGGCGCAGCGCGCCCAGCAGCGCGATGCCGATGCGGGCGGCCTCCCGGGCGTCCACGGGGCCCCGGGTGTCGAGGCGTTCGGCGAGCGAACCGCCGTCGAGCAGCTCCATCACGATGTACGGGCGTCCGTCGTGCTCCACGACGTCATGGACGACGATGATGTGCGGGTGTCTCAGCTGCGCCACCGCGCGCGCCTCGCGCAGGGTGCGGTCGCGCTGGAGCCGGATCTCCTCGGCGGAGCGCGAGGTGTCCAGGGAGAGTTCCTTGACCGCCACCTGACGGCCCAGCAGCCGGTCGTAGGCCCGCCAGACGACGCCCATGCCGCCCCGGCCGATCCGCTCCTCCAACTGGTAGCGGCCCGCGATCACACGGACGTTCTCCCCCTCGGTCCCCATGCGCCCCATCATGCCGCACCCGGCCCGAACCCTCCGGGACACCGTCGCGATGGTGGCCGACAAGCGACGCAAGGGGGCGCGCGGACGAGGTGTCCGTACGCGCCGTCAGCCCGACGGCTGGCGCCACGCCCGGAGGATCGTGTCGAACTGCTTCTGCGTCGTGTCCCAGTCGGCCTCGGGGCCGGAGATGTTGATCGCGTACTCGACGCCGTCGCGCGAGTAGTACGTCTCCTCCACCGCGTGCCGCGGTCCGGGGAACGGGGTGTCCTTGGCCTGCGCCGTCCAGGCGTACTCCCACAGGGAGCCCGAGCAGTCGCGGTAGATGTTCCGCTTCAGCGTCACCCGCTTGTAGTCGACCAGCCGGTGGAGCTGCTGGTCCAGGTCGAGCTGGTGCTGGTTCGCGTCGTCGAAGTCCGGGGAGCTGTCGATGGAGATGCGGATGAAGTGCTTTCCGCCGTCGGGCGAGTAGTCGGTCTGGTTGGCGTCGAACTTCCGCCGCTTCCACTGCTCGCTGGGCAGCGCCAGGGTGAAGCCCGCCGGGTCCTTCTTGTGCACCCAGCCCGGCGGGAGCGAGCTCGCGGGCTGCTGCCCCCCGGGCTCGGCGGTGCCCGACCGGGACGGCGTCGGCTCGCCGCCCGTGTGGCCGCCCAGTTGGTTCACCGCGAGGGCGCCGCCCGCGCCGATGACCGCGGCCACCGCGAGGACGAGCGCGACCGTGCGCCCGCGCCCTGCCCCGCGTCCCGGGGACGCGGCCGGCGGAGCGGGCTGCTGCGCGGTTCCGGCCGGTGTCCTCGCGTCACGCGCCTGCCTGCGGCGCACATGCGTGGTCGTGCCCTCCGTGCCGTTCAGGTCCGTGTGCCGGGTCGGCACGTACTCCTGCGCGGCCGCCGGGCGCCGCCCCTCGGCTGCCTCGGCCAGCATCTGCTCCAGCAGCGGCCCGTCGGGCCGGTGCGCCGGGTCCTTGGCCAGCAGGGCCGTGATGACCGGCTCCAGCACGCCCGCGTACTGCGCGGGGGACGGCTCCTCGTCCACGACGGCCTGCATCGTGGTCAGCGGCGAGGTGCGTCTGAACGGCGACCGGCCCTCCACCGCCGTGTACAGGGTGGCGCCCAGCGCCCACAGGTCGGAGGACGGGCCCGGGTCGTGGCCGCGGACGCGCTCGGGCGCGAGGTAGTCGACCGAGCCGACGATCTCTCCCGTACGCGTGATCGTAGAGTCGCCCTCGACCTGGGCGATCCCGAAGTCGGTGATCAGGACGCGGCCGTCGGAGGCGAGCAGGACGTTGCCCGGCTTCACGTCGCGGTGCAGCACCCCCGCGGCGTGCGCGGCGCACAGCGCCCGCAGCACCCACAGCCCGATCCGCGCGGCCTCCGCGGGAGCGATGCGGCCCTGTTCCTTGACCGCGTCGGCCAGCGAGCCGCCCTCCACCAGCTCCATGACGATCCACGGGCGGCTGTCGTGTTCCAGGACGTCATGGACGGTGACGACGGCCGAGTGGTTGATGCGCGCGGCGGCTCGTGCCTCGGCGTGGGTACGGGCCAGCAGAACCGCGCGGTCACTGTCCGTCACGTACAGAGCGGCCGTCAGTTCCTTGATGGCGACCGTCCGGGACAGCACCTCGTCCTGGGCGCGCCACACCCTGCCCATGCCCCCGCTGCCGATGGTGTCGACGAGGCGGTAGCGGCCCGCGAGGAGCAGGCCCTGCATCTGATTCACGTTTCCCCGCAATGCTCTTGACGAGGTCAGACTAGAGAGCGGCCCCCGCACAGGGAACGGGCGGGGCCGAGCGTTGACCGCACTGTGACGGTTATCGCCTCCCCGTACAGGTCGCAACCACCGCACATGCAGGCCAATCGGACCCGCTTCCGCCTACGGTGCGTGCAGACCACGCGAGATGACGCGGAGTCGGTCGAACTAGTGCCGCGTGGCCGCGCGGTGTCAACCCGTCACCTGGTAGCTCTGCTGCGCCTGCTCGTACAGCCGTGTCACCTCGTCACGTTCGGCTTCCGGGCCGCGCACCTGGACCACGTGGTAGTGGCCGGCGACGACGAGGGCGAGGTTGCGCACGAACAGGGCGCGCCCGCTGCCGTCGGTCCAGGTGAACTGGCCCTCCGCCATGGTCAGTCCGCCGACGTCGGTGCGACGCATCCCGCTGGAGGTGGCCCAGGTCGAGTCGCGGAACGGCTGGAGTTCGGGCTCCGACTCCCGCTGGTAGGTGAGCGGATCGGCGCCGTAGCGGCTGGTGGCGTCCCGTCCCGGCACGACGATCAGCTCGAAGTCACCCTGGGAGTAGGTCACCTGGCCCTGACCGTTCCTGGGCGTCCGGCTCCAGCCGTCGGCCACGGCGACACGGAAGCCCTCGGGGTCGGAGCGCAGGGTGAAGCCCTCGGCGAGCGGCGCGCCGCTGGTCTGCGTCTGGGTGGAACCGGCGGGCGAGGAAGGGTTCTTGGTGCCGGTCGCGCCGGGTGGCCGGGCGCCGCCCGGGTCCGCGTCCGAACCGGTCCGACGCGGGGCGGGTGCGCTCCGCGCCGTGGTGCCCGTCCCCTCTCCCCCGGCGCCCGCGCCGTCGCCGCCGTCTCGGGGTGCGGCCTTCGGCATGAAGGCCAGCGCGTACGCGATCGCCGCGGCCAGCGCGAGCAGGATCAGCAGGACCAAGGTGCGGCCCAGCCTGCCGGGCCGGCGGGGGCGTTGGTCCTTGGCCCTTCGGTGGCGGGCGTGCGCGGTCGCGGGCAGCCCGGCGCGGCGCCGGCGGACCAGCTCGCCACGGCGCCGCACGATCGGCAGCCGCGCGGAGTCGACCGGAGGCGCCACGACGACGTGGGCGCCCGCCTCGGGTTCGGGCGCGGAGCGGATGAGGGAGCGCAGCCATCCGCTCAGTTCCTCGACGTCGGGCCGTTCGGTCGGGTCCTGACGC
This sequence comes from Streptomyces sp. NPDC048664, assembly GCF_040650555.1. NCBI lineage: Bacteria > Bacillati > Actinomycetota > Actinomycetes > Kitasatosporales > Streptomycetaceae > Streptomyces > Streptomyces sp. NPDC048664. The sequence goes on from NZ_JBEZHK010000001.1 coordinate 139,290, forward strand.
AGCAGCGACTCCACGACCGGGCGCAGCGGCCCGCATTCCTCGGCGTAGGCGGGGGGTTCGGCGCAGACGAGCTGCACGAGCTCGGCGGAGCCGTCCTCCGGGTAGGGGGCGTGCCCCTGCACGGCACGGAACAGCAGCGCGCCCAGGGCCCACAGGTCGGTCGCCGGGCCGATGGGTGCCGCCAGCTGCCAGTTCTCGTGCACGGGGCCGGCCTGCTCGGGCGCCCACCGCTCGGTGACGGGCCCGACGACGGCCATCCGCGCCTGCCGGGCCCGCTCGGCGGCGAGGGCGGTGGCGGGCCCGCGACGGCTCCAGGGGGCGGCGGGGGTGCCGCCGGGCTGGGCGGCGACACGGCCGCGGCCGGCGCCGGTCCCGCTGCCGGGGTCCTGCCCGGTGGGGAGCTCGCGGTTCCGGCCGTGGCCGGGGTCCCGGTCGGGGCGGGAGTCGCGGTCGTGGCGGGAGTCGGGATCGGCGGGGGCCGCCGGGCGCGGAACGCCTCCGTGCGAAGGCGCCGTCCGCCCCGTGTCGTAGGGGTCGGCGATCTGCCCGGGTACGGCCGCCCCGGGACGGCCTGCCCCCGGCTGCCCCGGCAGGGCGCCTTCGCCGGAGCCGGCCGTCCTGGGGGCGGGCAGCGCGGGCGGCCCGCCGCCCTGTTCGTCCCAGCCCCGGGCCGCGGCCCGTGCGCCCGCCCGGTACGCCGCGATGGCTCCGGCGCGTGCCGCCCGCACGTCCGAGGTGGACTCCGGCGCCCGCGAGCCGGCGACGGGCCCACCACCGCCGGCCGTACCGCCACCGGCCGGGGGCGTGCCGGTCGCCCGCGCCTCGATCGCGGCCCGCCGCGCGGACTCCGGGTCGATCGGCCGTGGGGCGTGCTCCGGCTGCTCCACCCTGGCCTGCGGCTCCGTCCGGTCCCCCCGGCCCTCGTGCTCGGCCTCACCCACGGGAACGGGGTCGTATCCGCACAGCGCCTCCTCCGCCGCGCCGGCTGCCAGGCCGGTCAGCACCACCCGGCCGTCGGCGCAGACGAGCACGGTGCGCGGGGTGATGTTGCGGTGCACCCAGCCATGGGCGTGCAGCACACGCAGCGCCATAAGAACGTCGGAGGCGATCTCGGCGGCGCGGTAGGGCGCCAGCGGCCGGTGGGCGAGCAGCGACGCCAGCGGCCGGGCGGCCACCAGCTCGCTCACCACCCACAGGGAACCACCCTCGGCGAACACGTCGAAGACCTGGTCGAGCCGAGGGTGGTCGGGTATCCGCGCGGCGGCCTGCGCGGCCTCGATCGCGCGCCGCACGGTCGGATCGGCGGACGCCCGCGTGGCCGCACGGGCCGAAGCGCCGCGGAAGCCGCCGCCCTTGGCGACATAGCCCTCGGGCAAGCCGTCGGCGTCGAGCACCTCCGCCTCGACCACCTCGGGCAACGGCACCTGCCGGATGAGGACTTCCTGGCCGCTGTACGTGTCGAAGGCCCGGGTCTCGGCCGGTTCGTGGGCGTCGGCCGGCGGCAGGGGCAGGCGGTAGCGGTCCGCGAGCACCCGTCCCGCGTAGTCGTCCACGATGCCTCCCCCGGCCGCACGGTTGGTCAATTCCGTTCGTCCAGCGCCCCGTTCCGGCTCCGGGCGCCCCGCGGTCCTTCACGATACGTGGCCGAGGCAACCCGCAACCCGGAAGTGCCGTATCTCCGCGCGCCCCGACCGCCGGTGCTCTGGGCCGGGGCGCGATACGTCACGGCTTCGGCCGGAAGGTCCCGGTCAGCGCCTTCCAGGTGCTCTGCCGCAGCGCGCCGTCCCAGTCGGACGCCTTCGCCGTGTACATCAGTCCGTAGCCCTGATGGGGGTTGACGACGAATCCGCGGTCGATCACGTGGTACTCGGTTCCCCCGTCGGTGTAGGAGAACTCCCAGTCCGCCGTGTTCCAGTCGTTGTACGTCGCCTTGCCGATGTGGATCCGGTGGTAGTTGGGGCGCACCATGCTGTGCTCCTGGTTCTCCCAGTCCGCCACCGGGTCGTCCTTGGGTGTGGACGTCCAGCCGATGAGCAGCCGCTGGTCGCCGGGGCCGGTGAAACGGTCGCCGTTCTCGTCCGAGGACTTGAACTTCCAGCCCGCCGGCAGCCCGATCGAGTACCCCTGGTCGCCGTGGTACGTCGTCACCGCCACCTCGCCGCCCGAGGCGCCGGGCGACGCGCCGCCGGCGTTCGAGCCCGTGCCGGTGCCGGGGGTGCCGTTCGCGTTGCCCTGCCCGTCGGAGCCGTTTCCGGCGGTGCCGCTCGTGCTGCCGGTGTCGGTGTGCGAGCCGCTCTGTCCGCCCTTGCCGTCCTTGTCGCCCTGGCCGTCCTTCCCGGTGGACGCGGCCGAGGACGCGGCGGGGTTCGCCGAGCCCCCCTTGCCGTCGCGCGCGTCGTCGCCGCCGGCGCCGGGCAGCGTGAGCGCGAGCACCGTGCCGAGCACGGCGAGCGCCACGACGACTGCGATGATCACCAGCGTGCGCTTGGGCACCACGTCGGTGAGCGGTGCCCTCGGCGGCACGGCCGGCCGCGGCGGCCGGTCCGGATCCGGGACGACGGGCCAGCCCGAACGCGGCTTGCCCGTGCCGGAGTCCGACCCGGTGGCCGCGCTCTTGTCCCGGGCGCCGCCCGCCTCGCCCGCCGCACCGGTGACGATGGCGGCCGGTGCCGCGGCCGCCTTCCCGCCGCCGGACGCCGCGCCCTTGGCGTCGGTGCCCTTGGCCTTCGTCCCCTTGGCGCTCGTCGCCTTGGCCGTCGTTCCCCCGGAGCCCGCCTTCTCGGCGGACTCGGTCCCGGACGCCTGCGCGGAGCCCGTGCTCCCGGGCTCCTGCCCGGCGGCGGGGCCGGACGTCTTCGACCGTGCGGAGGCCGCCGCGGCGGCCGTGGCCGCGCCCGCCGACGCCGCGGCCTTGCGCACGGAGCGCAGCGCCCCGCGCAGCCGCTCGCCGGCCTCCTCGCCCCGCTTGGCCGCCCCGGTGTCCGAGGGCTCCTTGCCGGACGCCTTGCCCGAGGGCTTGTCGGGCGCCGGCGGCAGCTCCACGACCCGGGTCGCGTCGGCCGGCACCTCCTCCTCGGGGTCAGGGGCGTGGAGGACCTCGTTCAGCATCGCCCGCGCGCTGCGGTCCTCCAGCCGCTGCTCGGGATCCTTGGCGAGCAGCCCGTAGATGACGTCCTTCAGCGGGCCCGCGTTCTTGGGCTCCTCCACCGGCTCGGTCATCACCGCGGTCAGCGTGGCGATCGCCGATCCCTTGTCGTAGGGGGGCACGCCCTCGACCGCCGCGTACAGCAGTCCGCCGAGCGACCACAGGTCCGCGGCCGGGCCGGGCTTGTGGCCACGGGCCCGCTCGGGTGCGATGTAGGAGGGGGCGCCGACGAGCATCCCGGTGGAGGTGATCGAGGGGTCGCCCTCGACCTGGGCGATGCCGAAGTCGGTGAGCACGACCCGGCCGTCCTCGGCGATCAGCACGTTGGAGGGCTTCACGTCACGGTGCAGGATGCCCTCGCGATGCGCGGCGCGCAGCACGTCGAGCACCGCGATGCCCACCTCGGCGGCCCGTTTCGGGGTCAGCAGGCCGTCCTCGCGGATGGCCTCGGCGAGCGACTTGCCCTCGACCAGCTCCATCACGATCCAGGGCCGGTCGTCCTCGTGCACCACGTCGAAGACGGTCACCGCGCCGTTGTTCCGGATCCGGGCGATGGCCTTGGCCTCGCGCAGGGTCCGTGTGATGAGCCTGCGCTTCTCGTCCTCGTCGATGCTCGACGGGAACCGCAGTTCCTTCACGGCGACCGTGCGTCCGAGGGTCTCGTCCTTGGCCCGCCACACCGTGCCCATGCCCCCGCGGCCGAGTACGTCCCCCAGCCGGTACCGCCCGGCGAGGAGACGCTCACTCTTGTCCTGACGGGATGTCCCCGCCCGCTCCGCCTCCGACATGCGTCCCCTCATGCAACCCGCCCTGACAGAGCCTTCATTGTCCCTCACGCACGGACCGCCCGGCGCCCAGGGGGCCCTGTTGCTCCGGCTCGTCGCGCGTCCGGGACTTATGGGACGTTCGGGCGGGGCGAACACCCGGGTGCCGGAGTCCGGGCGCGCGCCGCGGGAGGCCCGCGCGTGGCCCTGGCGCCGCCGCGGCGCCAGGGGGAGCCGGAGGTGGGCATGGCGGACCGCACGCCGTAAGGTCGTCCTCCATGATGGGCCCCGAAGAGGAGGGAACCCGATGCCGCTGCGCCGGACACCCCGGACGCGGACTCTTTTGGCCGTAACGGTGTGCCTGGTCCTCGGACTCGCCCCGGCCGGCTCCGGGGCGCCGACGGCTCCGGCCGCCTCGCCGGTCCCGGCGACGGACGCGGTGCTCCGGCGGCTCGTCTCCGAGGGCGGGGCTCCCGCCGCCGCGCTGCTGACCCGCAGCGGTAAAGGCCGGCACTTCGCGCAGGCGGGTCACGGCATCTCCCGCTTCGACCACTTCCGCGCAGGCAGCGTCACCAAGACCTTCATCGCGACGGTGGTGCTGCAGCTGGCCGCCGAGCACCGACTGTCCCTGTCGGACACGGTGGAGGAGCATCTGCCGGGGCTGGTGCGCGGCGCGGGCAACGACGGCCGCCTGCTGACCCTGCGCCAGCTGCTCACCCAGACCAGCGGCCTGGCCGACTTCACCGCCGCCACCGGTGGCCGCATCCCCCTGACCCCGCTTCAGGCCGTACGCATCGCGCTCACCCGCCCTCCTGCGGCCCGGGGCCGCTTCTCGTACTCCAACACCAACTACGTCGTCCTCGGCATGGTCATCCGGCAGGTGACCGGTCGCTCCTACGCCGCCGAGGCCGAGCGCCGCATCATCGCTCCCCTCCGTCTGACCAGCACCTCCTTCCCTGGCGCACGCACCACGCTGCCCGCACCGCACGGCCGCGCCTTTGCCGCCGACGGCTCCGACGTCACCGACATCGACCCGCGCGTGGCCGGCGCCGCGGGCGAGCTGGTGACGACGCTCGCCGACCTGGACCGCTTCTACGCGGCCCTGCTGGGCGGTCGGCTGCTGCCGTCGCGCCAGCTGCGCGAGATGCGCGACACCCGGGCCGCACAAGGCGTGTACGGCATGGGCCTTTATCCGGTGAGGCTTCCGTGCGGCACGACGGTGTGGGGACACAACGGGCGCATCCTCGGCAGCTTCGTGCGCACCGCGGCCACCGCCGACGGCCGTCATGTCCTCACCTTCCGTGTGAACACGGACGGGTTCACGAACTCCGGACTGGAGCGGGCCCTGCTCACCGCCGAGTTCTGCCCCCGCACCTCGTAGAACGAGCCGGTTCCGCACAAGGATCCCGAGACAGAGCACCCGTTCGAGTGAAGCACGGTCGGCCGGCTCGGCCCGGACCACAGCGGCACTACAGCGGCACGATGTCCGGTGCGCCCAGTCGCGCCGCGTCCGCCGTCAGGTCGTCGGGCTGACGCTGCGACTCCCGCTCCGCCTCCACCCGCTTCTCGTAGTGCTCGACCTCGCGTGCGATCTGGTCCACGTCCCACCCGAGCACCGGCGCCATCAGCTCGGCCGCCTCCCGCGCGCTGCGCGTGCCGCGGTCGAAGGTCTCGATGGAGATGCGGGTCCGCCGGGTCAGCACGTCGTCCAGGTGGCGCGCCCCCTCGTGCGAGGCCGCGTACACCACCTCGGCGCGCAGGTAGTCGTCGGCCGCGTGGAGCGGTTCACCGAGGGACGGGTCGGCCTCGATCAGGTCGAGCACCTCCTCCGCCATCGCTCCGTAGCGGTTGAGCAGGTGTTCCACGCGCACCACGTGCAGTCCCGTGCGCGCGGCTATGCGTGCCCGGGCGTTCCACAGCGCCCGGTAGCCCTCGGCGCCCAGCAGCGGTACGTCCTCGGTGACGCACTCGGCGATCCGCCGGTCCAGGCCGCGCACCGCCTCGTCCACGGCGTCCTTGGCCATCACCCGGTAGGTGGTGTACTTGCCGCCCGCCACCACCACGAGCCCGGGCGCCGGATGGGCGACGGTGTGCTCCCGGGACAGCTTGCTGGTGGCGTCGGACTCCCCGGCGAGCAGTGGGCGCAGTCCCGCGTAGACCCCCTCCACGTCGTCACGGGTGAGGGGGACGGCGAGGACCGAGTTCACATGCTCCAGCAGGTAGTCGATGTCCGCGCTGGAGGCCGCCGGATGGGCCTTGTCGAGGTTCCAGTCGGTGTCGGTGGTGCCGATGATCCAGTGCCGCCCCCAGGGGATGACGAACAGCACGGACTTCTCGGTCCGCAGGATCAGCCCGGTCAAGGAGCTGACCCGGTCCTTGGGCACGACCAGGTGGATGCCCTTGGACGCCCTCACGTGGAACTGGCCGCGCTCGCCGACCATCGCCTGGGTGTCGTCGGTCCACACACCCGTCGCGTTGACGATCTGCTGGGCGCGGATCCGGTACTCCCCGCCACCCTCCACGTCCTGCACGGTGGCGCCGACGACCCGCTCACCCTCCCTCAGGAAGCCCGTCACCCGGGCGCGGTTGGCCACCTTCGCGCCGTACCACGCGGCCGTGCGCACCAGGGTGGCGACAAAGCGGGCGTCGTCCATCTGGGCGTCGTAGTACTGCAACGCCCCGACCAGCGCGTCCTTCTTCAGACAGGGCGCGACACGCAGGGCGTGACGGCGACTCAGGTGGCGGTGCACCGGCAGTCCCCGGCCGTGTCCGCGGGCCATCGACATCGCGTCGTACAGCGCGACGCCCGAACCCGCGTACCACCGCTCCCAGCCCTTGTGCCGCAGCGGATACAGGAAGGGGACCGGCTTCACCAGATGGGGCGCCAGCCGCTCCAGCAGGAGCCCGCGCTCCTTCAGCGCCTCCCGCACGAGCGCGAAGTCGAGCATCTCCAGGTAGCGCAGGCCGCCGTGGATCAGCTTGCTGGACCGGCTGGAGGTGCCCGAGGCCCAGTCACGGGCCTCGACCAGGCCCGTGGACAGCCCGCGCGTGGCCGCGTCGAGGGCGGTGCCGGCGCCGACCACGCCCGCGCCCACCACCAGCACGTCCAGTTCCTGCTCGGCCATCGCCTCCAGTGCCTCGGCGCGCTGCGCCGGACCCAGTGTCCCTGTCCTCACCGCTGCCTCCCGCTCGCTAGCAGTCGCGTCGGCCGCACCTGTCCGGCGAAGCCCGGATCACGTCCCCATGCCCAAAGTCTGACCTTGATGACCGGCTTCGGCCACCACGCGCTCACGGCCTGTGGACAACACACAAGGAAACACGCCGAGTCAATCCCGCAAATCGGTCATATTTACTCCTAGTCTGACATTGCACTCGCTCATTCTGTCCACAGAGCTTGCGCACCTGTACCGCTTCGGCTACTGGGAAGGACGGCCCACCCCCCATGCCAGCAGATCTCGCCGTCATCGGACTCGGTCATCTAGGGCTGCCCCTGGCCCAGGCCGCCGTCGCCGCCGGCATCCCCACGCTCGGATACCGGACGGGCCCCGAGGCCGGTTCCCTCACCGCCGCCGAACTGCGCCGGATGCTCTCCCGCGGCTTCCGCCCGACCGCCAACGCCGCCGAGCTCGGCCGGGTCCGCACCGCCGTCATCTGCGCACCCGTCCAGCGCGGCGCCGACGGCAGACTCGACCTCGGCCAGGTGGGCGCGGCCGCCCGCACCCTGGCCGAACGGCTGCGCCCGCACACCACCGTCATCCTGGAGTCACCGGTACCCCCCGGCACCACCGAGCAGTTCCTGCGGCCCCTGCTGGAAGAGGAATCCGGGCTGCGGGCGGGGCGCGACTTCCACCTCGCCTACTCGCCGAGCCGCGTCGACCCCGGCAACCGGGACTTCGGCGCCGCCAACACCCCGAAGGTCATCGGAGGCCTCACCCCCGCCTGCACCGAGTCCGCCGCCACCTTCTACGGGCGCCTGACCGACAAGGTGGTCAGGGCCCGCGGGCCGCGCGAGGCGGAGACCGTGCAGGTCCTGGAGACGAACTACCGCCAGGTCAACATCGCCCTCGTCAACGAGATGGCGGTGCTCTGCAACGACCTGGGCGTCGACCTGTGGGACGTCATCCGCTGTGCGGAGACCAAGCCCTTCGGCTTCCAGGCCTTCCGCCCCGGCCCCGGCGTCGGCGGCCACGCGGTACCCCAGGACCTGGCGGGTCTGACCGGCCGCTGTCTGCGGATGGTCGAACTGGCGGAGCAGGTCAACCAGCACATGCCCCAGTACGTGACGCAGCGCGCGGCCACCCTGCTGAACGAGTACGGCAAGTCGGCTCGCGGCGCCCGCGTGCTGCTGCTCGGGGTGACGTACAGACCCGACCTCGCGGACCAGCAGGGTTCCCCCGCCGACGAGATCGCCGTGCGGCTGATGCAACTCGGCGCCTCCGTCAGCTACCACGACCCGCACGTCCCCGCCTGGAGCGTCCTCGACCGCCCGATCCCGCGCGCCGACTCCCTCTACGAGGCGGCGGCGGGCGCCGACCTGACGATCCTGCTCCAGCAGCACCGCGTGTACGACCTGCAGGGCCTGTCGGTGAAGGCGCAGCTGCTGTTCGACACCCGGGGCGCTACTCCTACGGGGGCGGCGCATCGGTTGTGAGGGAGGCGCACAGGCGCGCGGAAGCCGCTGGAACAGGACGAATCGGGTACCGTACAAAAAGGTGGAGCCCACCGCAGGGGGCATACTGCGGCAGGCTCCGAGCCGGTGAACGGAGTGTCCACCCCTATTGTCTGTAGGGGTAGCCGCTCACCAACTGAAGATCCGCAAGATCCACCCCCCACGGCACCCGACCGCCCCACGGCGAATCCGGTACCGTACAAAAAGGTGGAGCCCACCGCAGTGGCTGCTGCGGCAGGCTCCGAGCCGGTGAACGGAGTGCCCACCCCTAGTTGTTGTAGGGGTGGCCGCTCACCAACCGAAAATCCGCAAGATCCACCTCCTCCGGCACTGCACCATCCGCAGACGGAACAGGTCCCAGCGAGTTGGTTTGCGGTGACGGCCCACGGGCGCGCCCCCTTCCATGACGCCGCCCAGTCAGCCCGGTGGACGGTCCATTGGAGTTCGGGCCGGGCCCCGAGGGCCGGGGTCCGGAACGCTCTCCGCAGAAGGGGGCGGCCCCGGACAACTGGGTCGCCGATCACGGACACTATCGGCTCGATCCGCCCGTTCCTCACCCTTTCGCCCCGAACGCAACCGTGCGCCCCTCCCCCGCAAGACGCGCCCCCACCAGGGCACTTACGCACACGAAAGGGCCCGGCCACCCTTTCGGGTGGCCGGGCCCCTCGGTGCCTCGCTCAGTGCGAGCGGAGCGTCACCTCACCGCTTGTGCTGCGAGTCCGCCACCGTCACCTCGACGCGCTGGAATTCCTTCAGCTCGCTGTATCCGGTGGTGGCCATGGCGCGGCGCAGGGCGCCGAAGAAGTTCATCGAACCGTCGGGGGTGTGCGACGGGCCCGTGAGGACCTCCTCGAGGGTGCCGACCGTGCCGAGGTCGACCTTCTTGCCGCGCGGAAGCTCCTCGTTGACCGCTTCCATGCCCCAGTGGTTGCCCTTGCCGGGCGCGTCCGTGGCGCGGGCCAGCGGGGATCCCATCATCACGGAGTCGGCACCGCACGCGATGGCCTTCGGCAGGTCGCCGGACCAGCCGACGCCACCGTCCGCGATCACGTGCACATAGCGGCCGCCGGACTCGTCCATGTAGTCCCGGCGGGCCGCGGCGACGTCCGCCACGGCGGTGGCCATCGGGACCTGGATGCCGAGCACGTTGCGCGTGGTGTGCGCGGCGCCGCCGCCGAAGCCGACCAGCACGCCGGCCGCACCCGTGCGCATGAGGTGCAGCGCCGCGGTGTAGGTGGCGCAGCCGCCGACGATCACCGGCACGTCGAGCTCGTAGATGAACTGCTTCAGGTTCAGCGGCTCGTGCGAGTGGGAGACGTGCTCCGCCGACACCGTGGTGCCCCGGATGACGAAGATGTCCACGCCCGCGTCCACCACGGCCTTGGAGAACTGGGCCGTGCGCTGCGGGGAGAGCGCGGCGGCGGTCACGACGCCCGAGTCGCGCACCTCCTTGATGCGCTGCCCGATCAGCTCCTCCTTGATGGGAGCCGCGTAGATCTCCTGGAGGCGGCGGGTGGCGACCTCGTCGGGCAGCGAGACGATCTCGTCCAGGAGCGGCTGCGGGTCCTCGTGCCGCGTCCACAGGCCCTCGAGGTTGAGGACGCCGAGGCCGCCCAGCTCACCGATGCGGATGGCGGTGGCCGGGGAGACGACCGAGTCCATGGGTGCGGCCAGGAAGGGCAGCTCGAAGCGGTAGGCGTCGATCTGCCAGGCGATCGAGACCTCCTTCGGGTCCCGCGTACGGCGGCTGGGGACGACGGCGATGTCGTCGAAGGCGTACGCCCGGCGGCCGCGCTTGCCGCGCCCGATCTCGATCTCAGTCACGTCTGTGGCCTTTCCCTCTGCGTTTCAGCGCTTTCCAGTATCGCCGACGGCCAGGGTGCGAGCCGCCTCGGAGGTGCGACAGGGGCGGTCCCGGGATTCCGGGACCGCCCCTGGGACGCGAAACCGCGGGTCAGCGGATCACTTCCTGCTGTAGTTCGGCGCCTCGACCGTCATCTGGATGTCGTGCGGGTGGCTCTCCTTGAGGCCCGCCGCGGTGATGCGCACGAACCGGCCCCGCTCCTGGAGCTCCGGGACCGTCCGGCCGCCGACGTAGAACATCGACTGGCGCAGACCGCCGACCAGCTGGTGGACGACCGAGGAGAGCGGGCCGCGGTAGGGGACCTGGCCCTCGATGCCCTCGGGGACCAGCTCGTCGTCGGAGGCGACGCGCTCCTGGAAGTAGCGGTCCTTGGAGAAGGACTTGCGCTCGCCACGGGACTGCATGGCGCCCAGGGAGCCCATGCCGCGGTACGACTTGAACTGCTTGCCGTTGATGAACAGCAGCTCGCCCGGCGACTCCTCGCAGCCCGCGAGCAGGGAGCCGAGCATCACCGTGTCGGCGCCCGCGACCAGGGCCTTCGCGATGTCGCCCGAGTACTGCAGGCCGCCGTCGCCGATGACCGGCACGCCGGCCGCCTTGGCGGCGAGCGAGGCCTCGTAGATGGCCGTGACCTGGGGGACGCCGATGCCGGCGACCACGCGCGTGGTGCAGATGGAGCCCGGTCCGACGCCGACCTTGATGCCGTCCACACCGGAGTCGATCAGGGCCTGGGCGCCGTCGCGCGTGGCGATGTTGCCGCCGATGACGTCGACGCCGGACGAGTTCGACTTGATCTTGGCGACCATGTCGCCGACCAGCCTGGAGTGACCGTGCGCCGTGTCGACCACGATGAAGTCGACGCCCGCCTCGATCAGGGCCTGGGCCCGCTCGAAGGCGTCGCCCGCCACGCCCACCGCGGCGCCGACGACGAGACGGCCCTCGGCGTCCTTGGCGGCCCGGGGGTACTTCTCCGCCTTCACGAAGTCCTTGACCGTGATCAGGCCCTTGAGGACGCCGGAGTCGTCGACGAGCGGCAGCTTCTCGATCTTGTGGCTGCGCAGCAGCTCGATGGCCTCGTCACCGGAGATGCCGACCCTGCCGGTGATCAGCGGCATCGGCGTCATCACGTCGCTCACCCGGCGGGAGCGGTCGTTCTCGAAGGCCATGTCGCGGTTGGTGACGATGCCGAGGAGCTTGCCCGCGGGGTCGGTGACCGGGACACCGCTGATGCGGAACTTCGCGCACAGCGCGTCGGCCTCGGCGAGCGTGGCGTCCGGGTGGATGGTGATCGGGTTGGCCACCATGCCGGACTCGGAGCGCTTGACCAGGTCGACCTGGTTGGCCTGGTCCTCGATGGACAGGTTGCGGTGCAGCACGCCGACGCCACCCTGTCGGGCCATGGCGATCGCCATGCGCGACTCGGTGACCTTGTCCATGGCGGCGGACAGGAGCGGGACGCTGACCCGCACGTTCCTGGAGATGTACGAGGCGGTGTCGATCTCGTCGGGCGCCATGTCCGACGAGCCCGGCAGCAGCAGCACATCGTCGTAGGTCAGCCCGAGTGTCGCGAATTTCTCGGGCACTCCGTCGACGTTGGCAGTCATGACACCTTCCCCAATGGCCTTGATCGGTGCGGATGTCCATGCTAACGGGAAGCGCCGGGCTCCCCTTCCACGCGGCGAGGAGCTCCAGGACTTCATACGTTCCTCCGAACGCACCGGCCGCGACGGCGCGGCCATGCGGCGCCCGAGCCCTGGGAACAGGCCCGCGGCCGCGATGTCCTACTGCTCGGCCAGCGCCCGCAGCCTGCTCAGCGCCCGGTGCTGAGCCACGCGCACCGCTCCTGGTGACATTCCCAACATCTGCCCGGTCTCCTCGGCGGTCAAGCCCACCGCGATACGGAGCAGAAGCAGCTCACGCTGGTTCTCGGGCAGGTTGGCGAGGAGCTTCTTGGCCCACTCGGCGTCGCTGCTGAGCAGCGCCCGCTCCTCGGGGCCCAGCGAGTCGTCCGGGCGCTCCGGCATCTCGTCCGACGGCACCGCCGTGGATCCGGGATGGCGCATCGCCGCGCGCTGGAGGTCGGCGACCTTGTGCGCGGCGATGGCGAAGACGAACGCCTCGAAGGGCCGCCCGGTGTCCTTGTAGCGCGGCAGCGCGAGAAGGACCGCGACGCACACCTCCTGCGCGAGGTCCTCCACGAAGTGCCGGGCGTCGCCCGGCAGCCGGGACAGCCGGGTACGGCAGTAGCGCAGGGCCAGCGGATGGACGCGGGCGAGCAGGTCATGGGTGGCTTGCTCGTCGCCGTCGACGGCGAGATGAACGAGCGCACCGATCACCGTCGTCTCGTCGTCGCGCATCGGTCCATGGTGCCTCGGCGCCGCGCGATCCGTAGCACCGCGTCCATAGTTGTGCACCGAAGCGTTATGAGCAGGTGCGCCGGAACTCATCTCCTGCGCCCTCCCCTGCCGCTCGATCGACTCGTCCCCGAGGAACTCCACACCTCCAAGGATGCGGCATCCGCGGCGAAACGAGCAGCGGGCACCCGGCAGGCCATGTTGCCGATCCCGCCCACCATGCGGTAGGCGGGGATCCGCTTGCCCCCGCGGTGGTCCACTTAACGGACCAGGCCCCACCGGAAACCGAGCGCCACCGCGTGCGCACGGTCCGAGGCGCCGAGCTTCTTGAACAGTCGCCTGGCGTGGGTCTTCACCGTGTCCTCGGAGAGGAAGAGCTCACGGCCGATCTCCGCGTTGGAGCGACCGTGGCTCATGCCCTCCAGGACCTGGATCTCGCGCGCGGTGAGCGTGGGGGCGGCCCCCATCTCGGCCGAGCGCAGCCGGCGCGGGGCGAGCCGCCAGGTCGGGTCGGCGAGGGCCTGGGTGACGGTCGCCCGCAGTTCGGCGCGCGAGGCGTCCTTGTGCAGATAACCGCGCGCCCCGGCGGCGACCGCCAGTGCCACGCCGTCCAGGTCCTCCGCGACGGTGAGCATGATGATGCGCGCACCGGGGTCGGCGGACAGCAGGCGCCGCACGGTCTCCACGCCGCCCAGTCCGGGCATGCGTACGTCCATCAGAATCAGGTCCGAGCGGTCGGCACCCCAGCGGCGGAGGACTTCCTCGCCGTTGGCCGCCGTCGTCACACGCTCGACACCGGGCACGGTCGCGACCGCGCGGCGGAGCGCCTCTCGGGCAAGCGGGGAGTCGTCGCAGACGAGGACGGATGTCATGACCGCCCTCCGCAGCTGATGCGCGTCACCTTGAGCCTCCAGGCTGGTACGAATCGTCACCTGTGCGGTCGACGCCCTCGGACGCCAGCCCGAGCGCTTGTTGTTTCAACCGCCTCCGCACTCTCAACGATGGTCACTCGAAAGAGTTACGGTGCAGCACGCCGTCTTCGGCACTGTACGTGAGGGGGCGGATACGGGGCAGACATGCGCGTCCGACCCTCGAACTTTCATCACAACCTATGCCCCATTTAGCCGCTTTTCTTCCCGTTGGCTGGTGTCTAGGGCTAGATTCGCAATGAGTCATATTTTCATCTCCTAAGATCGTGGATGTACGGTCGAGGGCACAGATATCCGCCCAGAACGGCAACAAGGGGACACGCAATGGCAGATTTCTCACGCCTTCCCGGTCCGAACGCGGATCTGTGGGACTGGCAGCTCCATGCGGCCTGCCGTGGGGTCGACAGCTCGCTCTTCTTCCATCCGGAGGGCGAACGCGGAGCGGCCCGGAGCGCTCGCGAGAACTCGGCCAAAGAGGTCTGTATGAGGTGCCCCGTACGCGCCGAGTGCGCGGCGCACGCACTGGCGGTGCGTGAGCCGTACGGCGTGTGGGGCGGGCTGACCGAGGACGAGCGGGAGGAACTCATGGGACGGGCCCGGAACCGGCTGGTGCCGGCCTCCACCACCAGCGGAGGACCGGCCGGCTCGAACAATTGAAGGAACGTTTCTTCAGCACGGGTCTTCACCACGGGCGCGCACACGTGTGCCCGTTTTGGGGTGCCGTGCCTCAGGCGCCGCGCGGGGCCGCTATCTGACGGCCGTCCTCGCGAGCTCTCCCAGCGTCGCCGCCACCGCCGGCACCTGCTCCAGGTCCGGCAGGGTCAGGGCGACGATCTCGCGCCGCACCGCGGGTTCCAGTGTCACGGGGCGCACCCCGCGCGGCCGTACGGACTCGAGGGCCAGCTGCGGCAGCACGGCGACCCCGAGTCCCGCGCCGACCAGGCCCATCACGGCCGGATAGTCGTCGGTCGCGAAGTCGATGCGGGGCAGGAAGCCCGCGTTGGCGCACGCCTGCACCAGTTGACCGCGGCAGCGGGGGCAGCCCGCGATCCAGGACTCGTCGGCCAGTTCGCCGATGGCGACGGACCCCGAGCGGGCGAGCGGGTGCCTCTCGGGCACGAGGGCGACCAGCCGGTCCACCAGCAGCGGGCGCGCCACCAGGTCGTCCCACTCCTCGGCGCCCGCCGCGCCCTCGTACCGGAAGGCGAGGGCGATGTCGCAGTCTCCGGCGCGCAGCTTCTCCACGGACTCGGGCGGCTCGGCCTCCTCCAGGAAGACGCGGGTGCCGGGGTGCGCGGCGCGCAGGGCGGCGAGCGCGGTGGGGACGAGCGTGGAGCTGCCGCTCGGGAAGGACACGAGGCGGACGCGTCCCGCGCGCAGGCCCGCGATGGCGGCGACCTCCTCCTCGGCGGCGGTCAGCCCCGCGAGGATGCCGGCCGCGTGCCGCACCAGCGCCTCACCGGCCTCGGTCAGCCGCATGTCGCGTCCGCTGCGGACCAGCAGCGGGGTGCCCACCGACGCCTCCAGCGCCTTCATCTGCTGGCTGACGGCCGGCTGGGTGCAGCCCAGTTCGCGCCCCGCCGCCGAGTAGGAGCCGGTGGCGGCCACGGCGCGCAGCACACGGAGATGTCGGGCCTCGATCACCTCGTGAGCATAAGCGGGACTTGGACACGAGGGCGAACGATGCGGCGGGACTTTGAGGACGGCGGACCCCGTCGCACGGCTGCCCCCGTCGTGCCACCGTCGTCTACGGTGCTGGCATGAGGCTTCTGTCACTGAACCTGGGGCGGCCCGTGGCCGTCGACCACACCGACCAGGCCGACGGGGTCACCGGCATCGACAAGCGGCCGGTGGACGGGCCCGTGCGGGTGGCCGCGCCCGGGCCGGGCGGGGCGAGCGGCCTGGCCGGCGACGCGGTGTGCGATCTGCGGTACCACGGCGGCGACGACCAGGCGGTGTACGCCTTCGCCCGGGAGGACCTGGACGACTGGGAGCGGGAACTCGGCCGCGAGCTGTCGAACGGCTGCTTCGGCGAGAACCTCACCACCCAGGGCGTCGACGTGTCCGGCGCGCTCATCGGTGAGCGGTGGCGGGTCGGGGCCGAGGTGGTACTGGAGGTGACCTCCGGCCGGATCCCGTGCCGCACCTTCCAGAGCCACCTGGGCGAGCACGGCTGGGTCAAGAAGTTCACGCACCGGGCGGCACCCGGGGCGTACCTGCGCGTGATCGAGGGCGGTGAGATCCGGGTGGGCGACCCCGTCTCGGTCGTGCACCGGCCCGCCCACGACGTCACGGTCGCCCTCCAGTTCCGCGCCTCCACGACGGAACGGCATCTGCTGCCCGGCCTGTTGGCGGCGGGCGACGCGCTGCACCCGCGGCACGCGGCGAAGGCACGGGAGTACGTGCGGCAGTACGCCGACCGCAACTGACCGGCGCCCGCGGGCGCCCGCCCGGGGGCCGGTCGAGCAGTCGGTCCGGCGGGCGGACCCGGCCGGTCCGGGTCACTATCGTTGGCCCATGACAACGGCTCTGATTACGGGATCGACCGCGGGCATCGGCGCCGCGTTCGCACGGCGGCTGGCCGCCGACGGCCATGACCTCGTCCTGGTGGCACGCGACTCCCAGCGACTGCGGGAGCAGGCCACGGAGTTGCACGACCGGCACGGCGTCGAGGTCGAGGTGCTGAGCGCGGACCTGGCCGGCGACGAGGGCATCGAGGCGGTGGTGGCGCGGCTGTCCGACCGCAGGAAGCCGGTGGACCTGCTGGTCAACAACGCGGGCTTCGGCAACAAGGGCCGTTATCTCGACGTGCCGATGGCGGACGAGCTGCGCATGCTCAAGGTGCACTGCGAGGCGGTGCTCCGGCTGACCAGCGCGGCGGCGGAGGCGATGCGCACGCGCGGGCGGGGCGGGGTGGTCAACGTGGCCTCGGTCGCGGCGTTCGTGCCCCGCGGCACGTACGGGGCGTCCAAGGCGTGGGTCGTGCAGTTCACGCAGGGGGCGGCACGGGACCTGGCCGGTTCCGGTGTCCGGCTGATGGCGCTGTGCCCGGGCTTCGTCCGTACGGAGTTCCACGAGCGGGCCGGGATGGGCACGGACAACATCCCGAACTGGATGTGGCTCGACGCCGACAAGCTGGTCGCGGCGGCCCTCGCGGACCTGTCGCGGGGCAGGACGCTGTCGATCCCGGATCCCCGTTACAAGGCGCTGATGGGCGTGGTGAAGGTGACGCCTCGTGCGTTGCTCGGCGGGATCACCTCGCGTACGGGGCGCAAGTACGGTCCGCGGTAGACGCCCGGACCCGGATCCTGCACCTTCGTGTCTCCTGACGTGCACGGACCTGTCATCGGTAGGTCATCTTCGAGCGTGGGGATTAAACCGAAGGCGATGGCGCGCGGATGGTTGTAGAATCCTAGGCAGAAGGCGCGACCTGACGAGGTTGGCATCATCCGGATGCCTGAGGGTCCGCCGCCCCAGGGGGACACGATGCTGTACGCGGACCAGACCCGAGAGCTGATGAGCGAGCGCATGCGGGAGGCGGAGCGAGAACGCCTCGTGCGCGCGATGCGCCTCCAGCGCCGCGCCGAGCGCGTCACCCAGCGCGCACGCCGCGCGCTGAACGTCCTCGCCGCATGATCACCTCACCCCAGCGGGCCGTCACCGATTGATCCGGTGACGGCCCGCCGGCGTTGGTGGGTGCGCGGTGCGGCGGCTTCGCCGCCGGGCGGTGACGCCGAAGGCGGCACACGGGGTGCCGGGCCTTCGGACGTACGGAGTGCCTGGGTCAGTGGGAGTGACCGTGGCCGTGACCGGCCGCCGGCTCTTCCTCTTCCTTCTTCTCCACGACCAGGGTCTCGGTCGTGAGCAGCAGGGAGGCGATGGAGGCGGCGTTCTCCAGGGCGGAGCGGGTGACCTTGACCGGGTCGATGACGCCGGCCTTGACCAGGTCGCCGTACTCGCCGGTGGCCGCGTTGTAGCCCTGGCCCTTGTCGAGCTCGGCCACCTTGGAGGCGATGACGTAGCCCTCGAGGCCGGCGTTCTCGGCGATCCAGCGCAGCGGCTCGACGACGGCGCGGCGGACGATGGCGACACCGGTGGCCTCGTCGCCCTGCTTGTCCAGGCCGCTCTCCAGCACCTTGGAGGCGTGGACCAGCGCGGAGCCACCACCGGAGACGATGCCCTCCTCGACCGCGGCGCGGGTCGCGGAGATGGCGTCCTCCAGACGGTGCTTCTTCTCCTTGAGCTCGACCTCGGTGGCGGCGCCGACCTTGATCACGCAGACACCGCCGGCCAGCTTGGCCAGGCGCTCCTGGAGCTTCTCGCGGTCCCAGTCGGAGTCGGTGTTCTCGATCTCCGCCTTGATCTGGGCGATGCGGCCGACGACGTCCTCGGACTTGCCGCCGCCGTCCACGACGGTCGTGTCGTCCTTGGTGACGGTCACGCGGCGGGCGGAGCCCAGCACGTCCAGACCGACCTGGTCGAGCTTGAGGCCGACCTCCTCGGAGATGACGGTGGCGCCGGTGAGGACGGCCATGTCCTGGAGCATCGCCTTGCGGCGGTCACCGAAGCCGGGGGCCTTCACCGCGACGGCGTTGAAGGTGCCGCGGATCTTGTTCACCACGAGGGTGGAGAGGGCCTCGCCCTCCAGGTCCTCGGCGATGATCAGCAGCGGCTTGGAGGAGCCGGCCTGGATGACCTTCTCCAGCAGCGGCAGCAGGTCCGCGATGGCGGTGATCTTGCCCTGGTTGATGAGGATGTACGGGTCGTCGAGGACGGCCTCCATACGCTCCTGGTCCGTCACGAAGTACGGGGACAGGTAGCCCTTGTCGAAGGCCATGCCCTCGGTGAAGTCCAGCTCCAGACCGAAGGTGTTGGACTCCTCGACGGTGATGACACCGTCCTTGCCGACCTTGTCCATCGCCTCGGCGATCAGCTCGCCGACCTGCTGGTCCTGAGCGGACAGCGCGGCCACGGCGGCGATGTCGGACTTCTCCTCGATCGGGCGGGCCGTGGCGAGCAGGTCCTCGGAGACGGCCTTGACGGCGGCGTCGATGCCCTTCTTCAGGGCGGCGGGGGACGCGCCGGCGGCGACGTTCCTCAGGCCCTCGCGCACCAGCGCCTGGGCGAGCACGGTGGCGGTGGTCGTACCGTCACCCGCGATGTCGTTGGTCTTGGTCGCCACCTCCTTCACCAGCTGGGCGCCGAGGTTCTCGTACGGGTCCTCGATCTCCACCTCACGGGCGATGGTGACACCGTCGTTGGTGATCGTGGGCGCGCCGAACTTCTTGTCGATGACGACGTTGCGGCCCTTGGGGCCGATCGTCACCTTGACCGTGTCGGCCAGCTTGTTGACGCCGCGCTCGAGGGCGCGACGGGCGTCCTCGTCGAACTTCAGGATCTTCGCCATGGAGCGTTCCAGTCCTCTCGTCGCGATCCCCGGCCGCCTCTCCCGGGCGGCCGCCATCGCGTGGAAAAACGAACCGCGCCCCCGACACCCGGCTTTTCAACGGTCGCGGGGGCCGGGGGCGCAGTTCTCAAGCAGTCTGCTTGGGGTGAATTACTTCTCGATGATCGCGAGCACGTCGCGAGCCGAGAGAACGAGGTACTCCTCGTTGTTGTACTTCACCTCGGTGCCGCCGTACTTGCTGTAAAGCACCACGTCGCCGACCTTGACGTCGAGCTCGACGCGCTTGCCGTCCTCGACACGGCCCGGGCCCACCGCGAGGACGACGCCCTCCTGGGGCTTCTCCTTCGCGGTGTCCGGGATGACCAGGCCAGAGGCCGTGGTCTGCTCGGCGTCCAGCGGCTGGACCACGATGCGGTCCTCGAGCGGCTTGATGGCAACCTTGGAGCTGGTGGTCGTCACGATCCGACCTCCCCCTTCGGAGATCTCACGGGGTTAACTGTCTGAGGTGGCGACCAGGTGGATCCGTCGTCGCGGGTGCCGGACCTGCCCGTCGCGTGTTGGCACTCTCCAGTGGGGAGTGCCAGGGCCGAGACTATGACCGCGATTAGCACTCGGTCAAGCGGAGTGCCAGTCGACCGTGGCGCGGCGCGCGAACGGGGACGCCGGCGACGGCACCGGCGGTCCTACGATCGGCCGGGCGAGCGGCGCTACAGATAGTCCTCCAGGCGCGCCACCGTGAGGCCAGAGGCCTGGGCACGGCGCAGCACGCGGGCCGTCTCCGCGGGAAGTTCGGCGAGCGGGTGGCCCGGCTCGTGCGGGCGCACGATGTCGCCGGGTCCGAGGGGCGCACGCGGGGGACCGTGATCCGGTGTCCCCCCTACGAGGGACCCCGGGCCCGCGCCCGGCACCGGCGGGGGGAACGGGCGCGGGCGCCAGAGGATCAGGGCCGTGACGCCGCAGTCCGCCGCCGCCCGCAGGGTCGTCCTGTCGTAGGCGCCGTAGGGCGGGCGCAGCAGCCGGGGAGATGACCCCGGCGGCCGCCGCGGCCGGTCCCGCCGGCCGCAGATCGCGGCCCGCTGTTCGCCGTACGGCCGACCGCGCAGGGCCCGATGGCCCAGGGGACGGCTCTCGACGACCGCGCCGGCCGTGCGCAGCCGCGCGAGCCGCGCGTCGTCCGGTCCGGCGGCCGCCTCGCCGAGGAAGACGCTGACGGGCAGCCGCAGTTCGCGGACCATGTCGAGGAACCGGGGGTTGCGCTCGGCGCCCTCGTCGTAGGTCAGGAAGACGACCCTGTCCCGGGTGGGGACCCGGTCCAGCACCTTCGGCGGTCCGGCTCGCTTCGGGGACGACCAGTCGGCGGGTGGCCGGGGCGGCCTCGGGGCGGGGGCCAGCGGGGCGTCGAGTCCCCAGCGGCGGTAGGGGCGGTCCGGCCGCTCGTGCCGCGGTCCGACCTTCTGCGCCGCCTTCCTGCCCAGCCGTTCGATGGGGTCCACGGACGGGGCGCAGCCGGACAGCGGTCCGGCCGCGAGCGCGGCCGCGAGGAGCGCGGCGAACGGCACCCGCGCCCTCACAGGTAGTCCTCCAGGCGCGCCACCGCGTATCCCGCGCCCGTGACCTTCTCCAGGAAGCGGCGCATCACGCCGGGCATCGTGCCCCGCGCCTGGGGCGTGCCCGGGAGGTGGGTCAGGACGATGTCGCCGGGGTGCAGGCGCCCGTCCCACTGGCGGAACTCCCAGCGGTCGGCGAACACCTCCGCGTTCCACAGCGGCACGTACCTGACTCCGCAGGACTTCGCGGCGCGCAGGGTGTCGGTGTCGTAGCTGCCGCCCACCGGTCTCAGGACCGTCGGGCGGCGGCCGAACTCCCGCGCCATCACGTCCTGCATGCCGCAGACCTCCTCCCGCTGCACGTCGTAGGGCAGCCCGG
The DNA here is from genome assembly GCF_040650555.1 of Streptomyces sp. NPDC048664. Classification (NCBI taxonomy): domain Bacteria; kingdom Bacillati; phylum Actinomycetota; class Actinomycetes; order Kitasatosporales; family Streptomycetaceae; genus Streptomyces; species Streptomyces sp. NPDC048664. The sequence goes on from NZ_JBEZHK010000001.1 coordinate 160,348, forward strand.
GCAGATAGCGGTCGTGCAGGGTGGCGTTGCCCAGTGCGGCGCCGAGGTCGCGCGCCCTGCGGAAGTACCCGTAGCCGTCTCCGTCGTCGTCGTTGAGGTAGTCGTGGACGAACGCCGTGTACGGGATCTTCAGGTCGTCCATCATCCGGACGAAGTCCGGGTCCTTCTCGGCGCCGTCGTCGACCGTGAGGAAGACGACCTTGTCGGCGGTGGGGACCGTGGTGAAGACCGGGGGCAGGTCGGTGCCGCCCTGGATCCCGAGGCCCTTCCTGGAGACGATCCGCGGCTTCCTGGCCGGGGGCGCGGGGGCCGCCAGGGGCACCTCGGCCACGCCCCAGGTCCTGATGGCCGCGGCCCGGCGGGCGTACAGGGCGCGCGGGTGGGTGGCGAAGTAGTCGCGGACCGGCGCCTTGGGCTGCTGAGGGCCGTGGGCGCCGGGCCGGGCGTGCGGGTCGTGCGCCTGCGGGTCGGAGCAGGCGGTGGCGGACGCGGCGACGGCGAGCAGGACGAGGGTCGCGCACCGGACGCGGGCCGCGCGCCGTGCGCGCCCCGCGCGCTGGGCAGGGCAGGTCGCGCACTCTTCGTCATCTTGTCGTACGAGCCCCATGGCGCGGGATCCTTCCAGCCGCCACCCGCTCGCGGGCGCCGACACCGCGCCCGGGCGCACGTCATCCACCGACTGGCCGACAATGTCCGGGTGAACGACCTCTCCTTCGCCGCACTGCTCACATCCGAGGGCCAGGCCCTGCTCGACGAGGTGCGCGGCACCGCTCCGGCACAGGAACTGGCCGTCGCGACCCGGCTGCGCCGTGAGCACCCCGTGGAACTGGTCTCGGCGGCCCTCGGGCAGGCGCGGCTGCGGGAACGGGCCGCGGCCAAGTTCGGCGCCCAGGACGCGGAGCGCATGTACTTCACCCCGAACGGCGTGGAGCAGTCCACCAGGACGGCGGTCGCCGCGTACCGCGCGGAGCGGATGCGCGCGCTGGGCGTGACCTCGGTCGCCGATCTGTGCTGCGGCATCGGCGGCGACGCGATCGCGCTGGCGCGGGCCGGGATCCGCGTCCTGGCCGTGGACCGCGACCCGCTGACGGCGGCGGTGGCGCGGGCGAACGCCGACGCGCTGGGCCTCGCCGGGCTGATCGAGGTGCGGGAGGCGGATGTCGCCGAGGTGGACGTGTCGTCCTACGACGCCGTCTTCGTGGACCCCGCGCGGCGGGGTGGACGCGGCCGCATCTTCGACCCGGAGGCGTACTCGCCGCCCCTGTCCTGGGCCGTGGCCACCGCGTCGAAGGCCGCCCACGCCGCGCTGAAGGTCGCGCCGGGCATTCCGCACGAGGCGGTGCCGGCCGGGGCGGAGGCCGAGTGGATCTCGGACGGCGGCGATGTGAAGGAGGCGGTGCTGTGGTTCGGGACCGAGCCAGGGCTCGTCCGGGCCACGCTGCTGCCCGGGCCGCGCGCGCTGCGGGGGCGCGGGCTGCCCGATCCGGCGGTGCGGGCGCTGGGGCGGTACCTGTACGAGCCCGACGGCGCGGTGATCCGGGCGCATCTGGTGGCCGAGGTGGCCGAGGAGGTGGGCGGGGGGCTGATCGACGAGACGATCGCGTATGTGACGGCGGACGAGTACCGGGACACTCCGTACGCCAGCGCGTACGAGATCACCGACTGGCTGCCGTTCAACGTGAAGCGGTTGAAGGCGCTGCTTCGGGAGCGGGAGGTGGGGGTGCTGACCGTGAAGAAGCGGGGGTCGGCGGTGGAGCCCGAGGAACTGCGGCGCAAGGTGTTGCCGAAGGGGTGGGGGGCGGGGGTGGTGACGGTGTTCCTCACGCGGATGGCGGGGGCGCCGGTGATGTTGCTGGGGGGGCCTGTGTGAGGTGCGCTCCGCGGGGTCGGGGGGCTTCACCTGCGGGTGCGTCGTGGTGGTTCGCGCAGTTCCCCGCGCCCCTGGTCGGGCGGGCCTACGTCGGTCCCTGCGGGTGCGTCGTGGTGATTTGCGCAGTTCCCCGCGCCCCTGACCGTGCGGGCCTACGTCGGTTGCTGGGGGTGCGGGTCGGGGTTCTGGGGTGGGGGCTGGTCGCGGGTGGTGGCTGCGCGGGAGCGGAGGAGGTGGCGTTCCTGTTCGTTCCTGGTCAGGGTTGCCGCGCGGGTGAACTCCCGGTGGGCCTCCTCCGTGCGGCCCAGGCGCGCGAGCAGGTCGCCTCGTACGCTCGGCAGCAGGTGGTAGTCCCGCAGGGCGGGTTCCGCGGCCAGGCGGTCCACGATCTCCAGGGCCGCGCCCGGGCCCTTCGCCATCGAGACGGCCACCGCACGGTTCAGTTCGACGACCGGGGACGGTGCGCGGGCCGCCAGCAGGTCGTAGAGGGTGGCGATGCGCGGCCAGTCCGTCTCCTCGTAGGTGTGCGCGTGGGCGTGGCAGGCGGCGATCGCGGCCTGGAGGACATAGGGGCCCGGGGGACCGGTGGCGACCGAGTCCGCGCGGGCGAGGGCGTCCACGCCCCGGGCGATCAGCAGGCGGTTCCAGCGACGCCGGTCCTGGTCCTCCAGCAGGACCGGGCGGCCGTCCGCGGTGGTGCGCGCGGCGGTGCGCGAGGCCTGGAACTCCAGGAGGGCGGCCAGCGCGTGGACCTCCGGCTCCCCGGGCATCAGGGCACACAACTGGCGGGCCAGCCGCAGCGCGTCCTCGCACAGGCCCGGGCGCAGCCAGTCGTCCCCCGCCGTGGCGGCATACCCCTCGTTGAAGATCAGGTAGACCACGTCGAGGACCGAGCCGAGCCGAGCTTCCCGGTCGGGCCCGTACGGCACCTCGAAGGCGACCTTCCTCTCCGCCAGGGTGCGCTTGGCGCGGACGATCCGCTGGGCCACCGTCGGCTCCGGCACCAGGAAGGCGCGGGCGATCTCGGCCGTCGTGAGGCCGCCGAGCAGACGCAGGGTCAGGGCGGTGCGCGCCTTCGCGGACAGCACCGGGTGGCAGGTGGTGAAGACGAGGCGGAGCAGGTCGTCGTCGATGTCGTCCGGGTCGGCGGGCTCCGGCGGGGGTGCCGCGGGCTCCAGGTCGCGGCCGATCTCCGCCAGCTTGCGCGCGTAGCGCTCCCGGCGGCGGACCAGATCGACGGCGCGATGCCGGGCGGTCGCCATCAGCCAGGCACCGGGGTTGTCCGGCACCCCGTCCCGGGGCCACCGCTCCAGCGCCGCGACCAGTGCGTCCTGCGCGAGCTCCTCGGCGACGCCGACGTCCCGTACGACGCGGGCGGCGCCGGCGATGACGCGGGGGGACTCCAGGCGGAAGACGGTCTCGATGGCCAGCGCGGTGGCGGCGTCGGCCGCCGGGGCGGCAGGGGTGGGCTGCGGTTCCACAAACCCCCATGCAACACCCCCCGGCCGCCGTACGCCAAGGAACACCGGGGAACGCCGGAGGGCGGTCAGCCCTCGGCGATCTCCCGCACCTCGCAGGTCACGGTCCAGAAGTCCTCGTGCACCTTCAGGAACCGCTTCGTCCACTCGACGGCCTCGGCCATGTCCTTGCACTGCATGAGCGCGTAGCCGCCGACGACCTCCTTGGACTCGGTGAAGGGCCCGTCGGTGACGGACAGCTCGCCGCTCTCCCAGCGCACCCGGGTGCCCTGGGCGGTGGGGGTGAGTCCGGCGGTGTCGAGCATGACGCCCGCCTTGGTGATCTCCTCGATCAGCTCGCCCATCCGCTGCATCAGCTCCGGGCTCGGCCCCTCGGCGGGGGCGCTGTTCTCGTCGATCCGCACGAGGGACAGGTAGCGCGGCATGGTGACTCCTTCGACGGGTGCGGGGCCTCTCCCCGCCTCTCACCTGTGCGTCGAACGGCGGGGAGCCGGATCGACACACCTGCCGGAATTCCTCGAGGATTTTTTCCGGGGGCGACCTCGGTCCGTCTTCAGGCCGTCCTCAGTCCGTCGCGACCGACTCGAAGCGCCAGCGGTGCACCGGCCGGGTCACCAGGTCGCCGCCGGGCTCCGGGAGTTCGGGCAGGTCGTCGGCGAGGTCGGCGCCCTCCCACCAGGTGATCACGAGGACCCGGTCCTGGGGCGCCCGCAAGGTCTCACGGCGTCCGGGCGCGGGTGTCAGTCCCTGGGCGGCGGCCCAGGCCAGCAGGTCCCCGCCCCGTCCGGGGACCGCCCGCGCCTCCCACATCAGGGCGACCGTCACGAGTACAGGTTCTCCTTGCTGACCTCGTGGACGTGATCGTGGTCGTGGGTGTGCGCCTCGCCCGGCACATGCGTGTCCGTCACCGGCAGCGAGGAGTCGGCCGACAGGTCCCAGGCCGACGCGGAGCGCCCCCGGGAGACCATCTCCGCGCCCAGCGAGGCGACCATCGCGCCGTTGTCGGTGCACAGCTTGGGCCGGGGCACCCGCAGCCGGATCCCGGCCGCCTCGCAGCGCTCCTGCGCCAGCGCGCGCAGCCGGGAGTTGGCCGCCACGCCGCCGCCGATCATCAGATGGTCGACGCCCTGGTCCTTGCAGGCCCGTACGGCCTTGCGGGTCAGGACGTCCACCACCGCCTCCTGGAAGGAGGCCGCCACGTCGCGCACCGGCACGTCCTCCCCCGCCGCCCGCTTGGCCTCGATCCAGCGGGCCACGGCCGTCTTCAGGCCGGAGAAGGAGAAGTCGTACGCCGGGTCGCGCGGTCCGGACAGACCGCGCGGGAACGCGATGGCCGCGGGGTCGCCCTCGCGCGCGTAGCGGTCGATGACCGGTCCGCCGGGGAAGCCGAGGTTCAGCACGCGTGCGATCTTGTCGAAGGCCTCGCCCGCCGCGTCGTCGATGGTCGCGCCCATCGGCCGTACGTCCGAGGTGATGTCGGTGGACAGCAGCAGCGAGGAGTGGCCGCCGCTCACCAGCAGCGCCATCGTCGGCTCCGGCAGCGGGCCGTGTTCGAGCTGGTCCACGCAGATGTGGGAGGCGAGGTGGTTGACGCCGTACAGCGGCTTGCCCAGCGCGTACGCGTACGCCTTCGCCGCCGACACGCCGACCAGCAGCGCGCCCGCGAGACCGGGGCCGGCGGTGACCGCGATGCCGTCCAGGTCCCTCGCGCTCACCCCGGCTTCCTTCAGCGCGCGCTCGATCGTCGGCACCATCGCCTCCAGGTGCGCGCGGGAGGCGACCTCGGGCACGACTCCGCCGAAACGCGCGTGCTCGTCCACGCTGGAGGCGATGGCGTCCGCGAGCAGGGTGGTGCCGCGGACGACGCCCACACCGGTCTCGTCGCAGGAGGTCTCGATCCCCAGGACCAGGGGTTCGTCAGCCATTGTTCTCGGTTCCTTGACTTGAGGAGGTGTCCGGGGCGAAGCCGCCGTCGGGCGCTGTGGTCAGCCGCATCACCAGGGCGTCCACGTTCCCCGGCTGGTAGTAGCCCCGTCTGAAGCCGATGGGTTCGAAGCCGAAGCGCTCGTAGAGCCTCTGCGCGCGCACGTTGTCGACGCGGCACTCGAGCATCACCTCGGCGCACTCGAACGCGGTCGCGGCCCGCAGCAGCTCGGTCAGCAGTATCCCGCCGAGCCCCGTGCCCCAGTGGTCGCGGACGGCGGCGATGGTCTGGATGTCGCCGAGGTCGCCCTGGGCGGCCAGCCCCGCGTAGCCGACGATCCGCTCGCCGTCGAGCGCCACGACGTACCGCCGGGTCGCCTCCGCACCCCGCGAGTGCGCCAGCTCGGACCAGAACATGCCCCGCGACCAGGCGTCCTCGGGGAAGAGGTCCCGCTCAAGCTCCAGCACGGCATCGATGTCCCACCAGCGCATCTCGCGCAGCACGGGGGTCGCGGGCGTCACGGGCGTGGTCACTTGGGGGTGACCACCTTGTAGTTCTTGGGCACCTGCGCGTCGGGGCGGCGCAGATACAGCGGGCGGGGGGCGGGCAGCTCCTCGCCCGCCGTGAGCCTCTCCACCGCGAGAGCGGCGAGCGCCGCCGCGGTGACGTGCTCGGGCTCGCGCGCCTGCGGGAACACCTCCGGGTACAACAGCGCCCCGGCGCCGACGGCGGGCAGTCCCGCGACCGCCTCGGCGATGTCGGCGGGCCGGTCCACGGCGGGCTCGGTGACCCGGGTGCGGGAGTCGTCGTAGCGGGCCCAGTAGACCTCCTTGCGGCGCGCGTCCGTGGCGACCACGAACGGCACCGAGAGGTCGGAGGCGTAGGCGAGCCCGTCCAGGGTGCACACGCCGTGCACGGGCACCCCGAGGGCGAGGCCGAAGGTGTCGGCGGTCATCAGTCCGACGCGGAGCCCGGTGTACGGGCCGGGGCCGACCCCGACGACGATGCCGGTGACGGCGTCGAGGCGGGTGCCCGCCTCGGCGAGGACCCGGTCGACGGCGGGCAGCAGGAGTTCCCCGTGCCGGCGCGCGTCCACCTGGCTCGACGAGGCGACGACGGACGTCCCGTCGTGCAGGGCGACGGTGACGGCGGGGGTGGCGGTATCCAGAGCGAGCAAGAGCACGCGAACAGCGTACGGCGCCCGGGCCCGGCGCATGGCCGAGACGGTCCCCGCGATGTCTGCTGCTACCGTCACAGCGACGACTTACGGCGGAGAGGTGGGCACAGGTGGCAAGGGGCAGCTCGGGATTCGTGGCCGGGCTCACCGCGGCGGCGATCGCCGTCGTCGGGTTCCTCGCCTACCAGGCGTCGGCGCACGTGCCGGACTCGCTGGGCAGGCCCCGGACGAAGGAGTCGCCCAAGGCCCAGGCCCCCAAGCCGTCGCGGGGCAGGCAGGCGACGACCGCCGCCCTGCCGGCCGGCTCCGGCACCGGGGAGCGGGTCGTGTACGCGCTCGGCGACGACCGGGTCTGGCTGGTCGGCGCGGACGGAAAGGTCCAGCGCACCTTCAAGGTCACGCCGGGGACGGTGGACCCGCTGTCGGGCACCTACAACGTGACCTCCCGTACGGCGACCGGTACCGGCTCGGACGGCACGCGGGTCGAGCACATCGTGCGGTTCGCGTCCCACGGGGGCGTGGTGATCGGCTTCAGCGCGGCGGCCGACGGTTCGATGTCCAAGCCGGACGCGGGGAAGAAGCTGGGCGGCATCCGCGAGTCACGCGCGGACGGCACGGCCGTGTGGGAGTTCGCCACGGCCGGCCGGAAGGTCGTCGTGAAGTAGCGAGGCCGAGCGGCGCCGGCGCGGGTCGGCCCCCACGCGGGCCCTACGCGGCCCTGGGGTGCTCCTCGGCGATGTGCGCCGTCCTGGAGGGCTGGGCGGCCTGCGCCGCTGTCGTCGCCCGCACCTCGGGCACGGGGTCCCTCGGCGGGGTGGAGACCGCCTTGGCCGCGGCGCACGACGCCAGCAGGTCCCGCATCGACACCCCGGCCGACGCCGTCCCGGCACCCGCGCGCGGCGGTGTCTGGTCTCGTCCCGGAACCGGCATGGACGCCTCCTGAAGTGGCGGGGCGACGTGGTTAGGTAGACCTAACCACGCACTCGTGTCCATGTGACCATGCCCGGCGCCCAAGGCGCAACACCTTGCCGACGAGTTGTCGGAACGCGGCCGGGGAGCGCCTGCGGCGCCGCACCGGGCGCCGCGGCCCTCACGCCGCGAGCACGCCCAGATCCACCGCGGCCCAGCGCCGGCCGAGCCCGGCGACCGTGATGTGCCGCACCTCGTCCGTGGTGTCGCCCACCGCGCGGTGGATGACCACGTGCAGCCGGTCGTCCGTGAGGTCCTCCACCTTGCCCTCGCCCCACTCCACGACGATCACGGACTCGGGCAGCGAGACGTCGAGGTCCAGGTCCTCCATCTCGTCCAGGCCCCCGCCCAGGCGGTACGCGTCCACGTGGACCAGGGGCGGGCCGTCCCCGAGGGACGGGTGCACGCGGGCGATCACGAACGTCGGGGAGGTGACCGCGCCCCGCACGCCGAGGCCCTCGCCGAGCCCGCGGGTCAGGGTGGTCTTGCCGGCGCCCAGCTCGCCGTTCAGCATCACGAGGTCCCCGGCGCGCAGCAGCTCGGCCAGCCGGCGGCCCAGCTCCCGCATCTGTTCGGGGGAGGTGACGGTGAACTCGGTGGTGACGCCCGACGCGGGGGCCTCAGCCGGGCTGTGCGGTGCTGCTGCTTCCATAACCACCCACGGTAGCCCCTGCCGGGACCGCGCCCGAGCGCATGAGGAGGTCGGCGAGGCGGTCCGTCACGGCCTCCGGGTGCTCCAGCATCACCAGGTGCCCGGCGTCGGGCACGAGCACCAGCTCCGCGTCCGGCAGCAGATCGGCGATGGCCTCGCTGTGCTCGCTGGGGGTCACCAGATCCCGGGTGCCCGCGAGGACGAGCACGGAAAGCTCCGCGAAACGGGCCAGCGCCGTGGTCTTGTCGTGCTCGGTGAACGCGGGATAGAACTCGGCGACCACGTCGATCGGTGTGCCCTCGATCATCCGTTCCGCGAACCGGGCCACGGCCGGGTCGACGTCCCGGGAGCCGAACGAATACCGCTTGATGATGCCCGCGAACAGGTCGGCGGTGGCCCTGCGGCCGCGCTCCACCAGCTCCGCCTGCTGGCCCAGCGCCTTCAGCACACCGGGCAGGACGCGCCGTACGGCGTTGACGCCCGCCACCGGCAGTCCGAAGTTGACCTCTCCCAGCCGCCCGGCCGACGTGCCGACCAGCGCCACACCGGCGACCCGGTCGCGTATCAGCTCCGGGTACTGGTCGGCGAGGGCCATGACCGTCATGCCGCCCATGGAGTGGCCCACGAGCACGACGGGCCCCTCGGGGGCGGCCGCGTCGATGACGGCCTTCAGGTCGCGCCCGAGCTGGTCGATGGAGACGGCGGTGCCCTCGGCCTGGGCGAACCCCCGCCCGGAGCGGCCGTGGCTGCGCTGGTCCCAGTGCACGGTCCGCACGACACCGCGCAGCGCGGCCCGCTGGAAGTGCCAGGAGTCCTGGTTGAGGCAGTAGCCGTGACTGAAGACGACGGTCACGGGGGTGGGGGCCTTGCGGCCGAAGAGCCGCCGCCGGCGGGGCGCGGTGCCGCTCTCCGGCTCGACGTCGTCCACCTCGTAGTACAGCTCGGTGCCGTCGTCCGCGTACGCCTTGCCGGGGGTGCCGCGCAGCGAGCCGTAGGGGCCCGTCGAGTCGAGGGCGAGCCGGGCCTTGCGGCGCATGCCGCGGCCGACGGTCAGCCTCTCTATCGCGACCCCGGCGGCGGCTCCTGCCGCGACCACGCCGATCGCGGCCCCGGCGATACCGGCGATGCGCCCGATCCCGGCGGCGGAGGCGGCCGCGCCCGCGACGGCCTCCGCGGCCTCGGCGCCGTTCTCGCTCACGTCCCGTTCCCTCCCTGCCGACGGCTTCTCTCGTACAGCCGTAGGCTGCCCAGACTCACCCGTGTGGGTTACACGTCGTGGTGTTCGTCTTCCACATTCATATAGACGCGGGGAACGCGGGTGCCGATCCGGGTCACGATTTCGTAAGCGATGGTGCCGGCCGCCTGGGCCCAGTCCTCCGCGGTGGGCTCACCGTGGTCGCCCGGACCGAAGAGAACGGCCTCCGTGCCGGGCGGGGGCTCGTCGCCGCCGAGGTCCACCACGAACTGGTCCATGGCGATGCGTCCGGCGACCGTGCGCAGCTTGCCGTCGACGAGGACCGGTCCGGTGCCGGAGGCGTGGCGCGGGATGCCGTCCGCGTAGCCGACGGGGACCAGGCCCAGGGTCGTGCTGCCGGGGGTGGTGTAGAGGTGGCCGTAGCTGACGCCGTGGCCGCCGGGGACCCGCTTCACCAGGGCCAGCGAGGCCTTCAGCGACATCACCGGGCGCAGGCCCAGGTCGGCCGAGGTGCCGAGTTCGGGGCTCGGGGAGACGCCGTAGACCGCGATGCCCGTGCGGACCAGGTCGAAGTGGGCCTCGGGAAGGGTGAGCGTGGCCGGCGAGTTGGCGATGTGGCGGACCTCGGGCCGGACGCCCTGCTCCTCGGCGTGCGCCACCATCTCGCGGAAGCAGTCGAGTTGGGAGCGGATGGAGGGGTGACCGGGTTCGTCGGCGCAGGCGAGGTGCGACCACAGGCCGACGACGGTGACCAGGCCCGCCGCCTGGGCCCGCAGGGACTCGGCGACGAGTTCCGGCCAGTCGGCGGGCTGGCAGCCGTTGCGGCCGAGGCCGGTGTCGGCCTTGAGGTGCACCCGGGCGGGCGTGCCCGCGGCGCGTGCCGCGTCGCACACCTCGCGCAGGGCCCACATGCCGCTCACGGAGACGTCCACGTCCGCCTCGACGGCCTGGCGCCAGGGGCCGCCGGGGGTCCAGAGCCAGCACAGCACGCGCCCCGACAGGCCCGCCGCGCGCAGGGCGAGCGCCTCCTCGGGGGTGGCCGTGCCGAGCCACTCGGCTCCCGCCGCCTGCGCGGCGCGGGCGCAGGGCACCGCGCCGTGGCCGTACGCGTCCGACTTCACCACGGCCATCAGAGCGGCACCGGGTGCGAGGGCGCGCAGGGCGCGGACGTTCGCCCGCAGGGCCGCGAGGTCGATCTCGGCGCGGGCGCGGAGGGGTGCTGTCTCAGAACTGGTCATCGCGGCTTAGTGTCTCATCGGGGGTGGGGGGCGGTGCCGGGGCCACGGGGGTGGGTGAGTGGTGGCGGCGGCGGGGGCTGGGGGTGCGTGGTCGTGTGCGGGTAGGTCGTGGCTGGTCGCGCCGTTCCCCGCGCCCCTGACGGGGGGTGGCGGTGCGAGTTCGTGTGCCGGTGCGTCGTGGTTGCTCGCGCCGTTCCCCGCGCCCCTGACGGGGGGTGGCGGTGCGAGTTCGTGTGCGGGTACGTCGTGGTTGCTCGCGCCGTTCCCCGCGCCCCTGACGGGGGCGGTTCGGGTCAGTCTCGGGTGTTGCGCCAGGCTTCCGGGAGGGCGGCGGCCACGTCGTGGGCGCCGGTCGGGGCGCCGTTCGACGCGTAGCGGCCGGCGAGGCCATGCAGGTACGCGGCCACGCTGCCCGCGTCGCGCGCCGCGAGGCCCGCCGCGAGGAGCGAACCGGACAGTCCCGACAGCACGTCCCCGCTGCCCGCCGTCGCGAGCCAGGGCGTTCCGGTGGAGTTCACCCGCACCGGGCCGCCGCCGGGGTCCGCGACCAGCGTGGTGGAGCCCTTGAGGAGCACGGTCGCCCCATAGCGCGCCGCGAGTTCCCGTACCGACGTCAGCCGGGCGGCCTCCACCTCCTCGCGCGCCACCCCGAGCAGGGCCGCGGCCTCGCCCGCGTGCGGGGTCATCAGCGTCGGGGCGACCCGGCCGCGCACCGCGTCCCGCTCGGCGAGCCGCAGCCCGTCGGCGTCCAGGAGCACCGGCACGTCCGCCTCCAGCACCTGGGCCACGGTCGCCGCGTCGTCCCCGGCGCCCGGACCCACCACCCACGCCTGCACCCGGCCGGCCTGCGCGGGGCCGCGGTCGGTGACGAGGGCCTCCGGGAAGCGGGCGATCACGGCGCTCGCCGCGGGCCCCACGTACCGCACGGCCCCGGCGCCGCCCCGCAGCGCCCCGGCCACCGCGAGCACGGCCGCGCCGGGGTAGCGGGCGGAGCCGGCGGCGATGCCGACCACTCCCCGGCGGTACTTGTCGCTCTCGGCCGACGGCAGCGGCAGCAGCGCGGCCACATCGGTGTGCTGGAGCGCCTCCAGCTCGGGCTCGTCGGGCAGTTCGAGCCCGATGTCGACGCACCGCACGGATCCGGCGTACTCGCGCGCCGGGTCGATCAGCAGGGCCGGCTTGTGCGTCCCGAAGGTCACCGTGAGGTCGGCCCGTACGGCCGCGCCGCGCACCTCGCCGGTGTCGGCGTCGACGCCGCTGGGCAGATCGACGGCGACGACGGCCGCGCGCGACCGGTCCGCGAGTCCGGCCAGCCGCGCGGCGTCCGGGCGCAGACCGCCCCTGCCGCCGATACCGACGATCCCGTCGACCACGAGGTCGCAGCCGTGGATGAGCGCGTCGGCGGGGGCGCCGGGGGGCACGGCACGACCGCCCGCCGCGCGCAGGGCCGCGAGGCCCCCCTCGTGGGTGCGTTCGGGCGAGAGCAGCACCGCCGTGACTCCCGCCCCGCGCCGGGCCAGCCGTGCTCCGGCGTACAGGGCGTCACCACCGTTGTCGCCGCTGCCGACCAGCAGCACGACCCGGCTGCCGTACACCCGGCCGAGCAGGTCCGCACAGGCCGCCGCCAGTCCGGAGGCGGCGCGCCGCATCAACGCGCCGTCCACGAGCCGTGCCATGAGCGCACCCTCGGCCGCCCTCACCGTCTCCACGCTGTACGCAGTACGCATACCGCCGAGTCTCCCCCACCCGCTAGCCCTCCGCGACGACCACCGCCGAGGCGACCCCCGCGTCATGGCTGAGCGACACGTGCCAGGACCGCACACCCAGTTCGTGGGCGCGGACGGCGACCGTGCCCGTCGTGCGCAGCTTCGGCTGCCCGCTGTCCTCGACGTAGATCTCGGCGTCGGTCCAGCGCAGTCCGGGCGGCGCGCCCAGCGCCTTGGCCAACGCCTCCTTCGCCGCGAACCGCGCGGCCAGCGAGGCGATGCCGCGCCGCTCGCCGCTCGGCAGCAGCAGCTCCCGCTCCAGGAAGAGCCGCTCGGCCAGCCCGGGCGTACGGTCCAGGGACGCCCGGAACCGGTCGATCTCGGCCACGTCGATGCCCACTCCGATGATGCTCATCACGGCACTTTACGACCCGTCAGGCGGCGGACTTCATCCGCCTCGAAGGACCGACGGCCCGAAGGCCGGCCGGCTCACTCCACCGTCACCGACTTCGCCAGGTTCCGGGGCTGGTCCACCTCGTTGCCCCGTGCCGTGGCCAGTTCGCAGGCGAACACCTGGAGGGGCACGGTCGCCACCAGCGGCTGGAGCAGGGTCGGGGTCGCCGGGATGCGGATCAGGTGGTCGGCGTACGGGGCCACCGCCTCGTCGCCCTCCTCCGCGATGACGATCGTGCGCGCGCCTCGCGCCCGGATCTCCTGGATGTTGGAGACGACCTTGTCGTGCAGGACCGAGCGGCCGCGCGGCGACGGCACGACCACCACGACCGGCACGTCCTGTTCGATCAGCGCGATCGGCCCGTGCTTCAGCTCGCCCGCCGCGAAGCCCTCGGCGTGCATGTACGCCAGCTCCTTCAGCTTGAGCGCGCCCTCCAGCGCCACCGGATAGCCGACGTGCCGCCCCAGGAAGAGCACGGTGTCCTTGTCGGCGAGCGAGCGCGCCAGTTCGCGGACCGGCTCCATGGTCTCCAGCACCCGCTCCACCTCGCGGGAGATCTGCGACAGGTCGCGGATGACCACGTCGATCTCGTCGCCCCAGGTGGAGCCGCGCGCCTGGCCCAGGTAGAGGGCCACCAGATAGCAGGCGACGAGCTGGGTCAGGAACGCCTTGGTCGAGGCGACCGCCACCTCCGGACCCGCGTGCGTGTACAGCACGGCGTCCGACTCGCGCGGGATGGTGGAGCCGTTGGTGTTGCAGATGGCCAGCACCTTGGAGCCCTGTTCGCGGGCGTGCCGCAACGCCATCAGCGTGTCCATGGTCTCGCCGGACTGGGAGATGGCGATGACCAGCGTGCGCGGGTCGAGGATCGGGTCCCGGTAGCGGAACTCGCTGGCCAGTTCGACCTCGCACGGGATCCGTGTCCAGTGCTCGATGGCGTACTTGGCGATCATCCCGGCGTGGAACGCGGTGCCGCACGCCACGACCACGATCTTGTCGATCTCCCGCAGTTCGGCCGCCGGGATCCGCACCTCGTCCAGGTGCAGCGAGCCGTTCGCGTCGATCCGGCCCAGCAGTGTGTCGGCGACCGCCTTGGGCTGCTCGGCGATCTCCTTGAGCATGAAGTAGTCGTAGCCGCCCTTCTCGGCGGCCGAGGCGTCCCAGTCGATGTGGAACGAGCGGACGTCGGCGGGCTGTCCGTCGAACCCGGTGACCGTCACCCCGCCCCGGCGCAGCTCCACCACCTGGTCCTGGCCCAGCTCGATCGCCGAGCGGGTGTGCGCGATGAACGCCGCCACGTCCGAGGCGAGGAACGTCTCGCCCTCGCCGACACCGACCACGAGCGGCGAGTTGCGCCGCGCGCCCACGACCACGTCCGGTTCGTCGGCGTGCACCGCGACCAGCGTGAAGGCGCCCTCCAGCCGCCGGCACACCCGCCGCATCGCCGCCGCGAGGTCCGCGTCCTGGGAGTGCTCCTCGGCCAGCAGGTGCGCCACGACCTCGGTGTCCGTCTCGGAGGACAGCGCGTGGCCGCGCTCCTCCAGTTCGGCCCGCAGCAGCGCGAAGTTCTCGATGATCCCGTTGTGGACGACGGCGACACGTCCCGCGTTGTCCAGGTGCGGGTGCGCGTTGGCGTCGGTCGGGCCGCCGTGTGTGGCCCAACGGGTGTGCCCGATGCCCGTGGTGCCGGACGGCAGGGGCCGATCGGCCAGCTCCTTCTCCAGGTTGACCAGCTTCCCGGCCTTCTTCGCCGCGGCCAGTCCGCCGTCGGCGAGCACGGCGACTCCCGCGGAGTCGTAACCCCGGTACTCCAGCCGCTTCAGTCCGGCCACGACGACGTCGAGTGCCGACTGGGGCCCCACATAACCCACGATTCCACACATGATTCGCAGCCTACGGTCCGTTCGGCGTCCGAACCTCCCGCAGCGTGCCCGAAATCGGAAATAATCGAGCTGTTTCTCGACCTCGTCTAGCCGATCCACTTCAGCGTGAGGCGGCCGCCCTTGTCCCACGCGACGATCGCGCTGCTCCCGGAGCGGGTCAGGGTCGCGGCCTTGACGTCGCCGCCCTTGTCGCTGCCCATGGGCTTGAGCGCGATGCGGAACGCCCCGTCGCCGCGGTCCCGGCCCAGGCCGATGAGGATGCCGTCGCCGCCAGGATCGATGAGGTTGACCGAGTAGTCGCCCTTGGCCTTGCCCGAGGTGTACTTGCTGCCGACGGTGAGGGTCCTGCCGCCGGAGTCCTGCCACTGCCCCGTGAACCCCTTCGCGGGCGCCGGCTCCCCGGGCCCGTTCGAGGGTCCGTCCGTCGGGTCGTCCGTGAACCCGCCGGACGGACTCCCGCTCGGCCCGCTCGGCCCGGACGACCGCGACGCGCTCACCGATGCCGACGGGCTCCTGTCGGCCACCGGCTTGTCCGGGTCCGCGCCCCCTCGCGTCGCGAGGTACACCCCGCCGCCGACGAGCACCACGGCCGCGACGACGCAGCCGGCGATGACGGCGAGACGCCGCTTCCCGGCGCCACCGCCCCCGGGAGGCGGCGGGTGGGGCGCCGCGAACTGCGGTGGGCCGTAGGGCGGCGGGCCGTACGAGGACCCGCCGGGCGGGCCGTACGGCGGCTGCGGCGGGTACGGGGGCCGGCCACCGTACGAGCCGGGGCCCGCCGGGGCGGCCGGCGTCGCATAGGGGTTGGGCTGTCCCGCTGCCGGGCCCGGCGCCGACGGTGTCGCGTACGGCCCCGCGGCGGCGCCCGCGTCCCCCGGTGACTGCTGGGGCGCTCCGTGGCCTTGACCACCCTGCTCAGGCTGCCCGGACGGGTATGTCATGGGTGGGATCTCCTTGTCGGGTCCGGAGCAGGTGGCATCGCCCGGCCCCCGCCCCGCCGCAAGGAATCACACGGAGTCACTTCGCCGCAAGGACAATTCCGGCCCCCGCGGGGCTCCCCGCCCGCCCGTCGCCGGGGCACGTGACGGACCCCACCCCGCCATCCCGTTCAAACTCCGTTAACAATGGACTGTGATCTCTCCGGTCTCCTCGATGCCCCGGAGCGCCCACCGGCCCAGGCCGGAGGCGACTCCCTACGTCGACCTCACCCGCACCCAGTGGAGCGCGCTGCGCGACAAGACGCCGCTGCCGCTGACCGCCGAGGAGGTCGAGAAGCTGCGCGGCCTGGGCGACGTCATCGACCTCGACGAGGTACGGGACATCTACCTGCCGCTGTCCCGGCTGCTGAACCTGTACGTGGGCGCGGCCGACGGCCTGCGAGGCGCCCTGAACACCTTCCTCGGCGAGCGGGGCTCCCAGTCCGGGACCCCGTTCGTCATCGGGGTGGCGGGTTCCGTGGCGGTCGGCAAGTCGACCGTGGCCCGGCTTCTGCAGGCCCTGCTGTCCCGATGGCCCGAGCATCCGCGCGTCGAACTGGTCACCACCGACGGGTTCCTGATGCCGACCAAGGAGCTGCGGGCCCGGGGGCTGATGTCCCGCAAGGGTTTCCCGGAGTCGTACGACCGCCGCGCCCTGACCCGGTTCGTCGCCGACATCAAGGCCGGCAAGGACGAGGTGACGGCGCCGGTCTACTCGCACCTCATCTACGACATCGTCCCCGGTCAGAAGCTGACGGTCCGCCGCCCCGACATCCTGATCGTCGAGGGCCTGAACGTGCTCCAGCCCGCCATGCCGGGCAAGGACGGACGCACCCGCGTCGGGCTCGCGGACTACTTCGACTTCAGCGTGTACGTCGACGCCCGCGCCGAGGACATCGAGACCTGGTACCTCAAGCGCTTCCGGAAGCTGCGTCAGACCGCCTTCCAGGACCCGTCGTCGTACTTCCGCAAGTACACGCAGGTCTCGGAGGACGAGGCCCTCGACTACGCCCGCACGATGTGGCGCACCATCAACAAGCCGAACCTGGTGGAGAACATAGCCCCCACCCGGGGCCGCGCCACCCTGGTCCTGCGCAAGGGCCCGGACCACAAGGTCCAGCGCCTGAGCCTGCGCAAGCTCTAGCCCTCCACGGGGCGCGGGGCGCGGGGAACCGCTGGGCGGGCTCCCCACGCTCCCGCGCGGCGCTCAGCCCAGCGCCGACTTCACCGCGTCGGCCAGCCGCCCCGCCACCGACCGCGCCTGGTCGATGTCGGCGGCCTCCACCATGACCCGCACCAGCGGCTCGGTGCCCGAGGGACGCAGCAGCACCCGCCCGGTGGCACCCAGCTCGCGCTCCGCCTCCGTCACCGCGCTGGCCAGGTCCGCCGACGTGCCGACCCGGGACTTGTCGACGTCGGGCACGTTGACGAGGACCTGCGGCAGCCGCTCCATCACGGAGGCGAGGTCCTTCAGCGGCCGGCCGGTCTCGGCGATCCGCGCGGCCAGCATGAGACCGGTCAGCGTGCCGTCACCGGTGGTGGCGTGGTCCAGGATGATGACGTGCCCGGACTGCTCGCCGCCGAGCGCGTAGCCCTTCGCCTTCATCTCCTCCAGCACGTACCGGTCGCCCACCCCGGTCTGCACGAACCCGATGCCCTCGCGCTCCATGGCGAGCTTGAAGCCCAGGTTGGACATGACGGTGGCGACAACGGTGTCCTCGCGCAGGACGGAACGTTCCCGCATGGCGAGCGCCAGCACGGCGAGGATCTGGTCCCCGTCCACCTCCTCGCCGGTGTGGTCCACGGCGAGGCAGCGGTCCGCGTCACCGTCGTGCGCGATACCGAGGTCGGCGCCGTGCTCCACGACGGCGGCCTTCAGCTTGTCCAGGTGGGTGGAACCGCAGCCGTCGTTGATGTTGAGCCCGTCCGGCTCCGCGCCGATCGTGATGATCTCGGCGCCCGCGCGCGCGAAGGCCTCCGGGGAGACCCGGGCGGCGGCGCCGTGCGCCTCGTCCAGGACGACCTTGAGCCCGTCGATGCGGTGCGGCAGGACCCCGAGCAGATGCGCGACGTACTGGTCGAAGCCCGCGTCGTAGTCCGTCACCCGGCCGACCCCGGCCCCGGTGGGCCGGTCCCAGGGCGCGCCCGTACGGTGCTCCTCGTACACGCCCTCGATCCGGTCCTCCAGATCGTCGGCGAGCTTGTGGCCGCCGCGGGCGAAGAACTTGACCCCGTTGTCGGGCATGGCGTTGTGGCTCGCGGAGAGCATCACACCGAGGTCGGCACCGAGCGCGCCCGTCAGGTACGCGACGGCCGGCGTGGGCAGCACCCCGACACGGAGCACGTCGACGCCCGCGCTGGCGAGACCGGCGACCACGGCGGCCTCCAGGAACTCTCCGGACGCCCGCGGATCACGCCCGACCACCGCCTTCGGCTTGTGGCCTTCGAACGTGCCCGCTTCGGCGAGCACGTGCGCCGCCGCGACCGACAGACCGAGTGCCATCTCGGCCGTCAGATCCGCGTTGGCGACACCGCGCACGCCGTCCGTGCCGAAGAGTCGTCCCACTGGTGTCCTCCGAACTTGCTGCGTTTGTGCGGCCTCATGCCGAGTGTCCAGACACGAGGGGCGTCCGTACATCCCCTTGGCCCTGTCTTCTGGCATATCCCCCGCGGCCGTCCCGACAGTGTCGGGATTGCTCCATAAGCCTGTGATTAAGTCCCCGATAAGCGATCGGGCCCGGTAAACGAACCGCCCCGGCGGCACTGAGCGTGCTGCCGGGGCGATGCGCGTGTCGCCCGGACCGTGAAGGCCCGGGGCGACCAGCGGGCGCGATTAGCGCTTGCTGTACTGCGGAGCCTTACGGGCCTTCTTCAGACCGGCCTTCTTGCGCTCGACCGCACGGTCGTCGCGGCGCAGGAAGCCCGCCTTCTTCAGCGCGCCGCGGTTGTTGTCGACGTCCGCCTCGTTCAGCGCACGGGCGACACCCAGACGGAGCGCACCGGCCTGACCGGAGACACCGCCACCCGCGATGCGGGCGATGACGTCGTAGCGGCCCTCGAGCTCGAGCACCTTGAAGGGCTCGTTGACTTCCTGCTGGTGCACCTTGTTGGGGAAGTAGTCCTCAAGGGTGCGACCGTTGATCTTCCACTTGCCGGTGCCCGGGACGATCCGGACGCGGGCGATGGCGTTCTTGCGGCGGCCCAGGCCGGCGGCCGGCTGGGGCTCACCGAAGTGCGAGGCCATGGACTCGGAGGTGTACTCACCCTCGAGCGGCACCTCGGACTCGGTGGTGTAGCTGTCGATGTCGATCTCTTCGAGCGGCTGCTCGGCAGTGGTCTCGGCCACGATTCTCCTCAGATTCTCTTCGGCTTCAGGGGGTGGCGCGGAGTTACTGCGCGACCTGGGTGATCTCGAACGGCACCGGCTGCTGGGCAGCGTGCGGGTGCTGGTCACCCTTGTAGACCTTCAGCTTCGAGAGCATCTGACGGCCGAGGGAGTTCTTGGGGAGCATGCCCCGGACGGCCTTCTCGACGGCCTTCTCCGGGTTGTTCGCCAGCAGGTCGTCGTAGCGGACGGAGCGCAGACCACCCGGGTAGCCGGAGTGGCGGTACGCCATCTTCTGGGTCCGCTTGTTACCGGACAGGTGGACCTTGTCCGCGTTGATGATGATGACGAAGTCACCGGTGTCAACGTGGGGCGCGTAGATCGGCTTGTGCTTGCCGCGCAGGATGGAGGCGGCAGTGGTGGCCAGACGTCCCAGGACAACGTCCTGGGCGTCGATGACGTGCCACTGGCGCGTCACATCGCCGGGCTTGGGGCTGTACGTACGCACGGTTCGTAGCCTTCGCTTCTTCAGTGAGGATCCTGACAAGGTCACCGAAGACGATCACGACAGCCAAGACCGCACCGCGGTGACGCATACCGCGTGCTGGTCGCTGGTCATCGGCCCGGCGGACCGGTGTAAGGGCCTCCCACGTGAGAATGAGCAAGCCAATACACACAACGAACGGTCAGAATACCGGGGCCACGCACACGGGTCAAAACGGCGGCCGCCATCGGCCCGGCGCCCCTCCCCCCTCGATCCGCGTCCCGACCCGCGCCGGCGGCGATATGCCGGGGCTGGGAGGCAAAAGGCGGGATGATCCCACCACTCGCGGTGTCGTCCCGCATCGTCTGCGCAACGGTCCCCTCGGCCGGGGCCGACCCCCCTCACGACACGTCTAAGATGCGCCGCATGAGCTATGGGCAGGGGGAGCCCCCGTGGGATCCCTGGAAACCGACTTCCCAGCAGTCGCAGCGCACCGGCCGCGGCGGCACACCTGACTGGGCGGCCCTCGCCGAAGCCTCCGAGGCCCGCACGAAGCGCCGCCGGCTGCTGCTGATCCTCGGCGGCGCCCTGGCCACGGTCGCCGTGGGCACGGCCGTGGCCGTCGGGGTCGTCTCCGCGGGCGGCGACGGCCGCGCCTCTAACCAGCCGGCCAGCGCGCTGCCCAGTACCGCGAACATCCCGAGCGAGAGCGCCGCGGCCGCCCCGTCGTTCGCCCCGACCTCCGCCCCTCCCCCGCTGGACCCGATGGACTTCATCTCCAGCGCGACGAAGGACAAGGCGCCGATCAGCGCGGACACGCTGTTCCCCGGCACCCAGCTGACGGTGGGCGCGAACGTCTACAAGAAGGGCCCCACGGCGGACACCACCAAGTGCGGGACCGCCGCGCAGGGCACCCTGCCCGCCGTGCTCGACAAGAACGGCTGCACCCGGATGATCCGCGCCACCTACACCAGGGACGGCGTCGCGGTCACCGTCGGAGTGGCCCTCTTCGACACGACGGCCAAGGCGACGAAGGCGAAGCAGGAGGCGAACGGCAAGAGCATCCTCACCTCGCTGACCGGCTCCGGGGTGCCCACGTTCTGCCGTACGACGATCTGCCGCTCCACCACGAACGCCTACGGCCGCTACGCCTACTTCACGCTCGGCGGCTTCACGAACGGCAAGGACGTCACGGCCAAGGACGCCAAGGTCTTCACGGCCGGCGACGACCTCGCCCAGTTCGCGTTCACCCAGATCCGCCGGCGCGGAGAGGTGCAGGCCTCCGCGGCCTCCGGCTAGCCGCACGAAGGACCCTGCCGGACCCTGCCGGGGCCGGGCGGCTCAGCAGCAGCCCGCCCCCGGCAGGGTCCGCCTGTTGCGGGCCTCCTTGTTCCGCGCCGCGAGCAGGTCGTCGGCGGGGTAGCCCACCTCCTCCAGGGTGAGGCCGTGCGGCCGTACGACATGCACGGCCGAGTCCCGCACCCCCGCCGCCAGCACCTTCCCGGGCCACTCCGGCCCCCGGTGGCCGTCCCCCACGAACAGCAGCGCCCCGATCAGCGACCGCACCATGTTGTGGCAGAACGCGTCCGCGCGCACCCTCGCCGTGATGATCCCGTCCTCGCCCCGCACCAGGCTGAGCTCCTGGAGCGTACGGATCGTGGTCGCCCCCTCACGCCGCTTGCAGTACGCGGCGAAGTCGTGCTCCCCGAGGAGCCGGCGGGCCGCCTCGTTCATGGCCGCCACGTCCAGCGGCCAGTCGTGCCACAGCACGTGGCCGCGCAGCAGCGGATCGACGCCGCCGGGGTTGTCGGTGACCCGGTAGGCGTACCGCCGCCAGACGGCCGAGAAACGGGCGTTGAAGCCGCTGGGAGCCGGGCGCAGCGCCCACACCCGCACGTCCTTGGGAAGGCGGCCCGCGAGCCGCTTCAGCAGCTTCCCGTGGTGCTCGCCCCAGACCTCCTCGGGCAGGTCGACATGGGCCACCTGCCCCCGGGCGTGCACCCCGGCGTCGGTGCGCCCGGCCACGGTCAGCTCATAGGTCCGGGCGGACCGGGTGACCGTCCGCAGCGCGTCCTCGATCTCCGACTGCACGGTCCGCCTGCCGCCGGCCTGTTTGGCCCAGCCGTGGAAACCGGTGCCGTCGTAGGAAAGGTCGAGACGGACGCGGACCTGCCCGGGCTGTACTTCGTCGCTCACGTCACGATCCTCTCAGGTACGCGAAAGCGGGCCCGCCCCGGGAAGGGGCGGGCCCGCTCAGCGCGAGGGTGTGCCTCAGGCGTCCTTGGACTCCGCGGCCTCGTCGGCGGCCGGAGCCGCGTCCTCGACCTTGGTCTCCTCGGCCTTGGCCTCGGACTCCTTGACGGCGCGCTTGGTCGCCGCCTCGGCCTCGCCGACGGCGTTCTGCTGCACCGTCAGAGCCTCGACCAGCTCGATCACGGCCATGGGCGCGTTGTCGCCACGGCGGGGACCGATCTTGGTGATGCGCGTGTAACCGCCGGGGCGGTTCTCGTAGCGCGGGCCGATCTCGGTGAAGAGCGTGTGGACGATGCTCTTGTCCGTGATGGTCTGGAGCACCTGGCGGCGGTTGTGAAGGTCGCCCTTCTTCGCCTTGGTGACCAGACGCTCGGCGTACGGGCGCAGGCGGCGGGCCTTCGCCTCGGTGGTGGTGATACGGCCGTGCTCGAAGAGCGACTTCGCGAGGTTCGCGAGGAGCATCTTCTCGTGCGCGGCGCTGCCACCCATGCGGGCACCCTTGGTGGGCCTCGGCATCGTGTTTCTCCTAGGTGTCTGCCCCGGCCGTGTCAG
Organism: Streptomyces sp. NPDC048664; assembly: GCF_040650555.1. Classification (NCBI taxonomy): domain Bacteria; kingdom Bacillati; phylum Actinomycetota; class Actinomycetes; order Kitasatosporales; family Streptomycetaceae; genus Streptomyces; species Streptomyces sp. NPDC048664. Next base: position 182,485 of record NZ_JBEZHK010000001.1, read on the forward strand.
GTACCGGGGTCAGTATCCGAGCAGGCGGTCGCCTGTCGGAGATCCGGGGCGAGCCCCGGAGGCCCGGGAGCCCCCCGAAGGGAAGCTCCCGGCAGAGCCGTGATCTTCCGGGCGAACCCGGACGATCAGTACTGCTCCGTCTCGACGAACCCGGCGTCCGCGTCGTCGTCGGCGCCGAAGGCGTCGGCGGCGGCGGTCGGGTCGAATCCGGGCGGGCTGTCCTTGAGGGCCAGGCCCATGCCGGCCAGCTTCGCCTTGACCTCGTCGATGGACTTCGCACCGAAGTTGCGGATGTCCAGCAGGTCGGCCTCGGAGCGCGCCACGAGCTCACCCACGGAGTGGATGCCCTCGCGCTTGAGGCAGTTGTAGGAGCGGACCGTGAGCTCCAGCTCCTCGATCGGCAGCGCCAGGTCGGCGGCGAGGGCGGCGTCCGTCGGGGACGGGCCCATGTCGATGCCCTCGGCGTCGATGTTGAGCTCGCGCGCCAGACCGAACAGCTCGACCAGGGTCTTGCCGGCCGACGCCATGGCGTCACGCGGCCGCATGGCCTGCTTGGTCTCGACGTCGACGATCAGCTTGTCGAAGTCGGTGCGCTGCTCGACACGGGTCGCCTCGACCTTGTAGGTGACCTTGAGAACCGGCGAGTAGATCGAGTCGACCGGGATGCGCCCGATCTCCTGGCCCACCTGCTTGTTCTGCACGGCGGAGACGTAGCCGCGACCGCGCTCGACGGTCAGCTCCATCTCCAGCTTGCCCTTGCCGTTGAGCGTGGCGAGGACGAGGTCGGGGTTGTGCACCTCGACACCGGCCGGGGGCGCGATGTCGGCGGCGGTGACCAGACCCGGGCCCTGCTTGCGCAGGTACATCACGACCGGCTCGTCGTGCTCCGAGGAGACGACCAGCTGCTTGATGTTGAGGATCAGGTCGGTGACGTCCTCCTTGACGCCCGGCACGGTGGTGAACTCGTGCAGGACGCCGTCGATGCGGATGCTGGTGACAGCAGCGCCGGGGATCGACGACAGGAGCGTACGGCGGAGGGAGTTGCCGAGGGTGTAGCCGAAGCCCGGCTCCAGCGGCTCGATCACGAACCGGGAGCGGAACTCGTCGACGACCTCTTCGGTCAACGAGGGACGCTGAGCGATCAGCATGTGTGGATCAGATCCTTCAGTCGTGGGCGCCCGCTATTTGACGCCCGACCAAGCCGCACTCTGCGGAGTGCGGATACAGCAAGGGTACGGGCGGTACGACCCCTGCGGGAGCCGTACCGCCCGAAGCCTCCGTCAGCGAAGAGCCGTGCGTCAGACGCGGCGGCGCTTCGGCGGACGGCAGCCGTTGTGCGGGGTCGGGGTGACGTCCTGGATGGAGCCGACCTCGAGGCCCGTGGCCTGCAGCGAGCGGATCGCGGTCTCACGGCCGGAACCCGGGCCCTTGACGAACACGTCGACCTTGCGCATGCCGTGCTCCTGGGCGCGGCGGGCAGCCGACTCGGCGGCCATCTGCGCGGCGAACGGCGTGGACTTCCGGGAGCCCTTGAAGCCGACGTGGCCGGCGGAGGCCCAGGAGATCACGTTGCCGGACGGGTCCGTGATCGAGACGATCGTGTTGTTGAACGTGCTCTTGATGTGCGCGTGGCCGTGAGCGACGTTCTTCTTTTCCTTGCGGCGCACCTTCTTGGCAGCGCCCTGACGTCCCTTGGGGGGCATCTACTAACTCCTACGGGAGGTGGTCGGTCCTACAGCGAAGACCGTGGACAGGTGTCCGCTGCGGACTACTTCTTGCCCGGCTTCTTCTTGCCGGCGATGGCGCGACGCGGGCCCTTGCGGGTACGAGCGTTGGTGCTGGTGCGCTGACCGCGGACGGGCAGACCGCGGCGGTGCCGCAGACCCTGGTAGCAGCCGATCTCGACCTTGCGGCGGATGTCGGCCTGGATCTCGCGACGGAGGTCACCCTCGGTCTTGATGTGGTTGTCGACGTACTCGCGGATCGCGACCAGCTGCTCTTCGGTCAGGTCACGGACGCGGGTGTTCGGGTCGATACCGGTCTCCGCCAGCGTCTGCTGGGAGAGGGTCCGGCCGATGCCGAACACGTAGGTGAGGGCGACCTCCACGCGCTTTTCGCGCGGGATGTCAACACCGGAAACGCGTGCCATTCAATGGCTCCAGTTGATTGCGGAGGTCTTCCGCAGAACCGGACCCCAGCCGCCGTACCAGGTACGAACTGGGTCCCCGGCCTCCGAAACCGAGGGTGTCGGTCCTGATCGCTCAGGACCGGGTTCTGCGTATGAACAAATTCAGCTCGCGTCGCGCGAATCTCTGCGAAGGCAGAGGGTGCGGTCCTGCGTCAGCCCTGGCGCTGCTTGTGGCGCGGGTTCTCGCAGATGACCATGACCCGACCATGACGGCGGATCACCCTGCACTTGTCGCAGATCTTCTTGACGCTCGGCTTGACCTTCATGGGATTGAGGTTCTCCGGGTCAGTGCCACCACCCCGCGGGAAGCGGGATGCACGCCCCGTGGATCACGGGGTGCGGGCAAGATCTACTTGTATCGGTAGACGATCCGGCCACGAGTCAGGTCGTACGGAGAAAGCTCCACCACGACCCGGTCGTCAGGGAGGATACGGATGTAGTGCATCCGCATCTTGCCGCTGATGTGTGCCAGGACCTGGTGGCCGTTCTGGAGCTCGACCCTGAACATGGCGTTCGGAAGAGACTCGACGACAGTGCCCTCGATCTCGATGGCACCTTGCTTCTTGGCCACGCTTCGCCCTTCGAATCGACTACCTTGATCGGCGTCGCTGACCGCATGCAGACATGCGGGTACACGAGAGCCGACGAGTCAGTCTACGTCAGGCGTCTCGGAAAGACGAATCGGGGAACTCTGCCCCAGCCTCAAGATCATTATGCGGGCGGGGGGCGAACGGGAACGAGTTCAGGACGCGGGCGGGTCCGGCCTCAGCCCAGCGGGTCCGGCGCCGCCGTCACTCCGTACTCGGCGAGCTTCGCCTTGCCGCCGTCCACGGCGGTCAGGACCAGCGGGCCCTGCTCGGTCAGGGCCACCGAGTGCTCCCAGTGGGAGGACCACGTGCCGTCCGTGGTGATCACCGTCCAGTCGTCGGACAGTACCTCGGTCTTCGGCGTGCCGAGCGAGACCATCGGCTCGATGGCGAGGCAGAAGCCTGGCACCAGCTTGGGGCCCTTGCCGCGGCGGCGCTCCACGTAGTTCAGCAGATGCGGGTCCATGTGCATCTCGGTGCCGATGCCGTGGCCGCCGTAGTCCTCGATGATCCCGTACTTGCCGCCGCCGGGCTTCGGCTGGCGGCGGATGTAGGTCTCGATCGCGCGGGAGACGTCGACCAGGCGGTTGCCCAGCTTCATCGCCGCGATCCCGGCCCACATGGACTCCTCGGTCACCCGCGACAGCTCGACGAGCTCGGGAGCGTGACCGGAGCCCACGAACGCGGTGAAGGCCGCGTCGCCGTGCCAGCCGTCGACGATGGCGCCGCAGTCGATGGAGATGATGTCGCCGTCCTTCAGGACGACGTCGTCGGACGGGATGCCGTGGACGACGACCTCGTTCACCGAGGTGCAGATCGTCGCGGGGAAGCCGCCGTAGCCGAGGAAGTTCGGCTTGGCGTCCCGCTCGGCGAGCACCTTGCGCGCGACCTGGTCCAGATCCTTGGTGGTGGCCCCGGGCACGGCGGCCTCACGGGTGGCCGCATGGATGGCGGCGACGACCAGCCCCGCCTCACGCATCGTGGCGATCTGCTCGGGAGTCTTGATCTGCACCATGACGGCTGGGGCCTTTCTGGACCTGCGGAGCGTACGGACGTCTACGACGATGTCTTCAACGATACGGGCGTGCCCAGGGGGGTTCTCCCGGGCCGGCCCCCACCGCCCACGACTCGGCCGCGGCTCCGCACGGGAACCGCGGCCGGGAAGGCGGTGATGCGGGCGGCGACTACTTGCCGTCGGGCTTCTGGCGGAGCGCCTCCATCGCGCGCGCGGTGACCTCTTCCACCTTGCCGAGCGCCGAGATCGTGACCACCAGGCCCTGGGCCTTGTAGTAGTCGATGATCGGCTCGGTCTGCGTGTGGTAGACCTCCAGGCGCGTACGGACGGTGTCCTCGGAGTCGTCGTCACGCTGGTACAGCTCGCCGCCGCAGACGTCGCAGACGCCGTCCGTCTTCGGCGCCTGGTACGAGACGTGGAAGACGTGCGCCGAGTCGTTGCGGCAGATGCGGCGGCCCGCGATGCGCTTGACGACCTCGTCCTCGGGGACCTCCAGGTCGAGCACCGCGTCCAGCTTCATGCCCTCGCCCTTGAGCATGTCGTCCAGCGCCTCGGCCTGCGACACGTTCCTCGGGAAGCCGTCCAGCAGGAAGCCGCCGCGCGCGTCGGCCTGCTCCATGCGGTCCTTGGCCATGGCGATGGTGACCTCGTCCGGCACCAGCTCGCCGCGGTCCATGTAGGACTTCGCGAGCTTGCCGAGCTCCGTCTGCTTGCTGATGTTGGCGCGGAACAGGTCGCCCGTGGAGATGTGCGGGATCGACAGGTTCGTGGCGAGGAACGCGGCCTGCGTTCCCTTCCCGGCACCGGGCGGCCCGACGAGGACGATTCGCATCAGCGGAGGAACCCTTCGTAGTTGCGCTGCTGGAGCTGGCTCTCGATCTGCTTCACCGTCTCAAGGCCCACACCCACGATGATGAGGATGCTCGTGCCACCGAACGGGAAGTTTCCGCTCGCCCCGAAGCCCACCAACGCCACTGTCGGTACGAGAGCGATCAGGCCCAGATACAGCGAGCCCGGCCAGGTGATCCGGTTGAGCACGTACGAGAGGTACTCAGCGGTCGGCCGACCAGCCCGGATGCCCGGGATGAAGCCACCATACTTCTTCATGTTGTCCGCGACTTCCTCGGGGTTGAACGAGATGGCCACGTAGAAGAACGCGAAGAAAACGATCAGAAGGAAGTAGGCGGTGACATAGATCGGGTGGTCGCCCTTGGTCAGATTGCTCTGCACCCAGGTCTTCCAGCCGGAGTTCCCGCCCGAGAACTGGGCGACCAGACTCGGGATGTAGAGCAGCGACGAGGCGAAGATCACAGGGATCACACCCGCCTGGTTGACCTTCAGCGGGATGTACGTCGAGGTGCCGCCGTAGGACCTGCGGCCGATCATGCGCTTCGCGTACTGCACCGGGATCCGCCGCTGGGCCTGCTCGACGAAGACCACCAGACCGACCATGACGAGACCGACGGCGATCACCGTGCCGAACTCGATCCAGCCGCCGGCCAGCTTGCCCTGGAGCTTGATGGTCCACAGCGCGCTCGGGAAGGTCGCGGCGATCGAGATGAACATGAGGATCGACATGCCGTTGCCGATACCGCGGTCGGTGATGAGCTCGCCGAGCCACATGACGACACAGGTGCCGGCCGTCATCGTGATGACCATGACGGCCGTGGTGAAGATCGACTGGTCGGGCACGATCTGCGTGGCCACGGGGCAGCCCTGGAACAGAGCGCCGCTGCGCGCGGTGGCGACCAGGCCGGTGCCCTGGAGGATCGCGAGCGCGACCGTGAGGTAGCGGGTGTACTGCGTGATCTTCGTGGTGCCGGCCTGTCCCTCCTTCTTGAGGGCTTCCAGGCGCGGGATCACCACGGTGAGCAGCTGAAGGATGATGCTCGCGGTGATGTACGGCATGATGCCGAGCGCGAAAAGGGTGATCTGGAGCAGCGCGCCGCCGCTGAACATGTTGATCAGGCTGAACAGGCCCCGGTTGGCGCTGGCCACGTCCATACAGGTCTGGACGTTCTTGTAGTCGACGCCCGGGATCGGGATGTGCGTACCGACCCGGTACACCACGATGATGCCCAGCGTGAAGAGCAGCTTCTTGCGCAGGTCGGGCGTCCTGAACGCCCGGGCGAACGCGGTGAGCACGGTGCCTCCTGCGACCCCCGCGCGACAGCGTCAAGGGTGGTGGTCTTGAGTTCCGACTGAACAACGACAGGGATAACGCACGACTGCCGGTCTGAGTGCCCGTACAGCGGCGCTCTGTGAAAGTTGGCAGTGCAGGTCACCTTACCGGCGACACTGCCCCCCTTGGAACGACCGACCGGGGATACCCCAATTCTGGGGTATCCCCGGTCGGGATCGCTCAAGTCATCGAGACGCCTGAAAAGGTCAGACGAGCTCGGTGACGGTACCGCCGGCGGCGGTGATCTTCTCCTTGGCGGAGCCGGAGACGGCGTCGACCGTCACCTGCAGCGCCACGGAGATCTCGCCCTGGCCGAGGACCTTGACGAGGCTGTTCTTGCGAACGGCACCCTTGGCCACGAGGCCCTCGACGGTGACCTCGCCACCCTCGGGGTACAGCGCGGCCAGCTTGTCGAGGTTCACGACCTGGAACTCGGTCTTGAACGGGTTCTTGAAGCCCTTCAGCTTCGGAAGACGCATGTGGAGGGGCATCTGGCCACCCTCGAAGCGCTCCGGAACCTGGTAACGGGCCTTCGTGCCCTTGGTACCACGACCGGCCGTCTTACCCTTGGACGCCTCACCACGACCCACGCGGGTCTTGGCGGTCTTGGCGCCCGGGGCGGGACGGAGGTTGTGGATCTTGAGCGGGTTCTGCTCCGCCATGATCAGTCGACCTCCTCGACCGTCACGAGGTGGCGGACGGTGTGCACCATGCCGCGGAACTCGGGGCGGTCCTCCTTGACGACCACGTCGTTCAGGCGCTTGAGCCCGAGCGAACGCAGGGTGTCACGGTGGTTCTGCTTGCTGCCGATGTAGGACTTGACCTGCGTGATCTTGAGCTGTGCCATCACGCACCCGCCCCTGCACGCGCACGCAGCAGGGCGGCGGGAGCGACGTCCTCGAGCGGCAGACCACGGCGAGCCGCGATCTCCTCGGGACGCTGCAGACCCTTGAGGGCCGCCACGGTGGCGTGCACGATGTTGATCGCGTTGTCGGAGCCGAGCGACTTCGACAGGATGTCGTGAACGCCGGCGCACTCGAGCACGGCGCGCACGGGACCACCGGCGATAACGCCGGTACCCGGCGAAGCCGGCTTGAGCAGGACGACGCCCGCGGCCTTCTCACCCTGGATGGGGTGGGGGATGGTGCCCTGGATACGGGGGACCTTGAAGAAGTGCTTCTTGGCCTCCTCAACACCCTTGGCGATGGCGGCCGGCACCTCCTTGGCCTTGCCGTAACCGACACCCACGGTGCCGTCACCGTCGCCCACCACGACCAGCGCGGTGAAGCTGAAGCGACGACCACCCTTCACAACCTTGGCGACGCGGTTGATCGCGACAACGCGCTCAACGTACGCGGTCTTCTCGGCGGCAGCAGCGCCGCCGTCACGGCCCTTCCGGTCCCGCCGCTCGCCGCCACCGGCACCGCCACCGCGGCGCTGGGGTCCAGCCATTGGAATTACCTCTCTCTGTTTCCGCTAGCTACGGCAGGCTCAGAACTTGAGCCCGGCTTCGCGGGCGGCGTCCGCCAGGGCGGCGATGCGCCCGGCGTACTGGTTGCCACCACGGTCGAACACGACAGCCTCGACACCGGCGGCCTTGGCACGCTCGGCGACCAGGGCGCCGACCTGCTTGGCCTGCGCGGACTTGTCGCCCTCGCCACCGCGGATCGAGGTGTCCAGCGTGGACGCCGATGCCAGGGTGTGGCCCTTGAGGTCGTCGATCACCTGCGCCACGATGTGGCGGTTGGAGCGGGTCACGACCAGACGGGGGCGCTCCGCCGTACCGGCGATCCGCTTGCGGATCCGGATGTGACGGCGCTTGATCGCGGCGCGCTTGTAGGCGTCGCCCTTGAGGATCTTCTGCCCGTATGCCATGGCTTACTTACCCGCCTTTCCGACCTTGCGGCGGATGACTTCGCCCTCGTACTTGACACCCTTGGCCTTGTACGGGTCGGGCTTGCGCAGCTTGCGGATGTTGGCCGCAACCTCGCCGACCTTCTGCTTGTCGATGCCCTCGACCTGGAAGCGGGTCGGGGTCTCCACCTTGAAGGTGATTCCCTCGGGCGCCTCGACGGTGATCGGGTGGCTGTAGCCGAGAGCGAACTCGAGGTTCGAACCCTTGGCGGTCACGCGGTAACCGACACCGCTGATCTCGAGCTTCTTCACGTAACCCTGGGTCACGCCGGTGATCATGTTCGCCACCAGCGTGCGGGACAGGCCGTGGAGGGCCTTGTTCTGACGCTCGTCGTTGGGGCGGGTGACGTTCAGAACGCCGTCCTCACCCTTGGCGATCTCGATCGGCGCCACGACGGTGTGCGTCAGCGAGCCCTTGGGGCCCTTGACCGACACCGTGCTGCCGTCGATGGTGACGTCCACGCCGGCGGGAACCGTGATGGGGAGCTTGCCAATACGCGACATAGCTGTTTCCTCCGTTCCCTTCTGCTACCAGACGTAGGCGAGGACTTCCCCACCCACGCCCTTCTTGCCGGCCTGCTTGTCGGTGAGGAGCCCGTGCGACGTGGAGATGATCGCCACGCCGAGGCCGCCGAGCACCTTCGGCAGGTTGGTGGACTTCGCGTACACCCGGAGACCGGGCTTGGAGATCCGCTTGATGCCCGCGATGGAGCGCTCACGGTTCGGACCGAACTTCAGCTCGAGAACGAGGTTCTTGCCGACCTCGGCGTCCTCGACCTTCCAGCCCGTGATGAAGCCCTCCTGCTGGAGGATCTCCGCGATGTGAGACTTGATCTTGGACGCCGGCATCGTCACGGAGTCGTGGTATGCCGAGTTCGCGTTCCGCAGACGCGTAAGCATGTCTGCGATCGGATCAGTCATGGTCATGAAGTGGCCTTCGGCCTCTCTCGCCGGGGTTTCCTGGTGCGCCATCCCTCTCCCCGATCCGAGACGGGACGGGTGCGGCGCGGTGGACCTACGGCGTAGTAAGTCGTACGGGCGACAGACGCCCAACCCCACTAGCCTAAGGCATGTGAGGGTGGGCCGTCTGCCGACCCAGATGCTTACCGAGAGCCCGGCATCAACCCAAGTGGGTTGTTACCAGGAGCTCTTGGTCACGCCCGGCAGCTCGCCACGGTGAGCCATCTCACGAAGGCACACGCGGCACAGGCCGAACTTGCGGTACACGGAGTGCGGACGGCCGCAGCGCTGGCAGCGGGTGTAGCCACGCACACCGAACTTGGGCTTGCGAGCAGCCTTAGCGATCAGAGCCTTCTTCGCCATCTCGCTCACGCCTCCTTGAACGGGAAGCCGAGGTGACGAAGGAGCGCGCGGCCCTCAGCGTCGTTGGTCGCCGTGGTGACCACGGTGATGTCCATACCCCGGACGCGGTCGATCTTGTCCTGGTCGATCTCGTGGAACATGACCTGCTCCGTGAGACCGAAGGTGTAGTTGCCACGGCCGTCGAACTGCTTGGGAGACAGGCCGCGGAAGTCGCGGATGCGCGGGAGCGCGAGCGACAGGGTGCGGTCCAGGAACTCCCACATGCGGTCACCGCGGAGCGTGACGTGGGCACCGATCGGCTGACCCTCACGCAGCTTGAACTGCGCGATGGACTTGCGGGCCTTGGTGACGGCCGGCTTCTGACCGGTGATCGTGGTGAGGTCGCGGATGGCGCCCTCGATCAGCTTGGAGTCGCGGGCGGCGTCGCCCACACCCATGTTGACCACGATCTTGACGAGGCCGGGGATCTGCATGACGTTCTCGTACTTGAACTCGTCACGCAGCTTGCCCGCGATCTCCTCGCGGTACTTCTGCTTCAGACGCGGGGTGGTGGTGGTAGCCATCAGATGTCCTCACCCGTCCGCTTGGCAACGCGGATCTTGTTGCCTTCGTCGTCGAAGCGGTAACCGACACGCGTGACGACCTTGTTGCCGTCCTTCTCAACGACCAGCTGGACGTTGGAGACGTGGATCGGCGCCTCGGTCGTGACGATGCCGCCGGCCTGCGAACCGCTGGCGGTCGGACCGGCCTTGGTGTGCTTCTTGACCCGGTTGACACCCTCGACCAGAACACGGTCCTCGCGGGGGTAGGCCGCGATGACCTTGCCCTGCTTGCCCTTGTCCTTACCGGTGATGACCTGGACCAGGTCGCCCTTCTTGATCTTCATGCTTACAGCACCTCCGGCGCGAGCGAGATGATCTTCATGAACTTCTTCTCGCGCAGCTCACGGCCGACGGGGCCGAAGATGCGGGTGCCGCGAGGGTCGCCGTCGTTCTTCAGAATGACGGCGGCGTTCTCGTCGAAGCGGATGTACGAGCCGTCCGGACGGCGGCGCTCCTTGACGGTGCGAACGATGACCGCCTTGACGACGTCACCCTTCTTCACGTTGCCACCGGGGATCGCGTCCTTGACGGTGGCGACGATGACGTCACCGATGCCCGCGTAGCGGCGACCGGAGCCACCGAGCACACGGATGCAAAGGATTTCCTTCGCACCAGTGTTGTCGGCGACGCGCAGTCGCGACTCCTGCTGGATCACGTCTATCTCCTGTTTGTCTGCCGGTTCCCCGGGAGCCGCTCAGAAGAGCGGCCCCCGGAGCCTGGCGGAACTGTCCTGCGAGGGGTGCCTCGCAGGAGAATTACTTGGCCTTCTCGAGGATCTCGACGACGCGCCAGCGCTTCGTCGCGGACAGCGGCCGGGTCTCCATGAGGAGGACGCGGTCGCCGACACCCGCGGCGTTCTGCTCGTCGTGCGCCTTGAGCTTGTTCGTACGGCGGATGACCTTGCCGTACAGCGCGTGCTTCACGCGGTCCTCGACGGCGACGACGACGGTCTTGTCCATCTTGTCGCTGACGACGAGACCCTCACGGGTCTTGCGGAAACCGCGCGCCTCTGCGTTCTCAGTCACGTTCTTCTCGCTCATCAGGCGTTCTCCACCGTTTCGATGCCCAGCTCACGCTCGCGCATCAGGGTGTAGATCCGCGCGATGTCCTTGCGGACCGCCTTCAGACGGCCATGGTTCTCGAGCTGGCCCGTCGCCGCCTGGAAGCGGAGGTTGAACAGCTCTTCCTTGGCCTCGCGGAGCTTCGCCAGAAGCTCCTCGTTGCCCAGCTCGCGCAGCTCGGACGCCTTGGTACCGGCCGACATCACGCTTCACCTGCCTCGCGCTTGACGATCCGGCACTTCATCGGCAGCTTGTGGGCCGCACGGGTCAGCGCCTCACGGGCGATCTTCTCATTCGGGTAGGACAGCTCGAACATCACCCGACCGGGCTTGACGTTCGCGATCCACCACTCCGGGGAACCCTTACCGGAACCCATGCGGGTCTCGGCGGGCTTCTTGGTCAGCGGGCGGTCCGGGTAGATGTTGATCCAGACCTTGCCGCCACGCTTGATGTGACGGGTCATGGCGATACGAGCCGCTTCGATCTGGCGGTTCGTGACATACGCCGGGGTCAGCGCCTGGATGCCGTACTCGCCGAACGCAACCTGCGTTCCACCCTTGGCCATACCATCGCGCTTCGGGTGGTGCTGCTTGCGGTGCTTGACCCTACGAGGGATCAGCATGTCGGTCAGGCCTCCGTTCCAGTGCTCTCAGCCGGAGCGGACGCGGGAGCCTCGGCCTTGGGGGCCTCGGCGCCGGCAGCCTGCTGCGGCTTGCGACCGCGCCGCTCGCCACCACGGCCACCACGGGCCGGGCGGTCGGCACCACCACGGGCCGGGCGGTTACCCGCACGGGCCGCAGCGTTCTCGGCGCGGACCTCGGCGATGTTCTTGACATCGCCCTTGTAGATCCAGACCTTCACGCCGATGCGGCCGAAGGTCGTCTTGGCCTCGAAGAAGCCGTAGTCCACGTTCGCGCGGAGCGTGTGCAGGGGCACACGGCCCTCGCGGTAGAACTCCGAGCGGGACATCTCGGCGCCACCGAGGCGGCCACCGCACTGGATCTTGATGCCCTTGGCGCCCGCCTTCATCGCCGACTGCATGCTCTTACGCATGGCGCGACGGAAGGAGACGCGGGAGGAGAGCTGCTCGGCAACGGCCTGGGCCACCAGCTGAGCGTCGACCTCGGGGTTCTTGACCTCGAGGATGTTCAGCTGGACCTGCTTGCCCGTGAGCTTCTCGAGGTCGCCGCGGATGCGGTCGGCCTCGGCGCCACGGCGGCCGATGACGATGCCCGGACGCGCGGTGTGGATGTCCACCCGCACACGGTCACGGGTGCGCTCGATCTCAACCTTCGAGATGCCGGCGCGCTCCATGCCGGACGTCATCATCCGACGGATGGCGACGTCTTCCTTGACGTAGTCCTTGTACAGCTTGTCGGCGTACCAACGCGACTTGAAGTCGGTCGTGACACCGAGCCGGAACCCATGCGGGTTTACCTTCTGGCCCATTACCGGGTTCCTTCCTTGCTGCTGACGACCACGGTGATGTGGCTGGTCCGCTTGCGGATCCGGTAGGCACGGCCCTGGGCGCGCGGCCGGAACCGCTTCAGGGTCGGACCCTCGTCGACGTACGCCTCGGAGATGAAGAGGCTGTCGACATCGGTGTGGTCGTAGTTGTGCGCGGCGTTGGCAATGGCGCTGTCCAGCACCTTGCCGACCGGCACGCTCGCGGCCTGCGGGGCGAAACGCAGGACCGCCTGAGCCTCCGTGGCACTCATGCCACGGATGAGGTCCACCACTCGGCGGGCCTTCATGGGCGTGACGCGGATGTACCGCGCCTGGGCCCTGGCGTCCATGGTTGTCCTTCCAGTGTCTGTCATGGTCATTCCACCCCGCTGCTAGCGGCGCTTCGACTTCCGGTCGTCCTTGACGTGACCCCGGAAGGTGCGCGTCGGCGAGAACTCACCGAGCTTGTGGCCGACCATGGACTCGGTGACAAACACCGGGATGTGGGTCTTGCCGTTGTGCACCGCGATCGTGTGGCCGAGCATGGCCGGGATGATCATGGAGCGACGGGACCAGGTCTTGATGACGTTCTTGGTGCCGGCTTCGTTCTGGACATCCACCTTCTTGATCAGGTGGTCGTCGACGAAGGGCCCCTTCTTGAGACTACGCGGCATCTAAACCCGCTCCTAGCGCTTCTTGTTCGTCTTGCGGCGGCGGACGATGTACTTGCTGCTCGCCTTCTTGGCGGAGCGAGTACGGCCTTCCTTCTGGCCCCACGGGGACACCGGGTGGCGACCACCGGAGGTACGTCCCTCACCACCACCGTGCGGGTGGTCGACGGGGTTCATGACCACACCACGCACGGAGGGGCGAACGCCCTTCCAGCGCATGCGACCGGCCTTGCCCCAGTTGATGTTCGACTGCTCGGCGTTGCCGACCTCGCCCACAGTGGCGCGGCAGCGGACGTCGACCAGGCGAATCTCACCGGACGGCATGCGCAGGTGGGCGTAGGCGCCCTCCTTCGCGAGCAGCTGCACCGAGGCACCGGCCGAGCGGGCGAACTTCGCGCCGCCGCCCGGACGCAGCTCGATGGCGTGCAGCGTCGTACCGACCGGGATGTTGCGCAGGGCGAGGTTGTTGCCCGGCTTGATGTCAGCCCCGGGACCGTTCTCGACGCGGTCACCCTGCTGCAGGTTGCGCGGCGCGAGAATGTAGCGCTTCTCGCCGTCCGCGTAGTGCAGCAGCGCGATGCGCGCGGTGCGGTTGGGGTCGTACTCGATGTGCGCGACCTTCGCCGGCACGCCGTCCTTGTCGTGACGACGGAAGTCGATCACGCGGTAGGCGCGCTTGTGTCCGCCACCCTGGTGGCGAACGGTCACACGACCGGTGTTGTTACGGCCGCCCTTGTTGTGCAGCGGGCGGACCAGCGACTTCTCCGGCGTGGACCGCGTGACCTCGACGAAGTCGGCGACGCTGGCGCCACGACGGCCCGGCGTAGTCGGCTTGTACTTGCGGATTCCCATTTCTCAGTCCTCGTCCGATATCGGACGATCCGACCCGCTTACGCGGTCGGACCGCCGAAGATGTCGATACGGTCGCCCTCAGCGAGGGTCACGATCGCGCGCTTGGTCGCGGCACGCTGACCGAAGCCGGTCTTCGTGCGCTTGCGCTTGCCCTGGCGGTTGATCGTGTTGACCCCGGTGACCTTGACCGAGAAGACCGCCTGGACGGCCTGCTTGATCTGGGTCTTGTTGGCGCTCGGGTCCACGACGAACGTGTACTTGTTGTCGTCGAGAAGGGCGTAGCTCTTCTCGGACACGACCGGCTTCAGCAGGACGTCACGGGGGTCCGTGTACGACTTGCTGATCGGCGTGACGACGGTGTTCTTGCCCTCGGCGGCGTGACGACGCGCCTTGGCGACGCGCGCGGCCTTGGCGGCCTTGGCGGCCTTCGAGGCAATGGCGGGGTGACGGATAGCCATCAGACCTCGCTCCCTTCGGTGTCGTTGGCCTTCGGGCCGGACACGAAGGACTCGAAAGCGGCCTGGGTGAAGACCACGTCGTCGGAGACGATCACGTCGTACGTGTTCAGCTGGCCCGGCTCCAGGATGTGGACCTGGGGCAGGTTGCGAGCGGACAGCAGGGCCTTCTCGTTCTCACGGTCGATGACCAGGAGCACGTTCTTGCGCTCGCTGATCTTCGCGATGAGAGCCTTGGCGGCCTTGGTGGAGATGTCCGACTCGACCACGTCGCTGACGACGTGGATGCGGTTGTTGCGGGCCCGGTCGGTGAGGGCGTGGCGCAGGGCCGCGGCCTTCATCTTCTTGGGGGTCCGCTGCGAGTAGTCGCGCGGCACGGGACCGTGCACGACGCCACCACCGGCGAACTGCGGCGCGCGGGTCGAACCCTGACGGGCGCGACCGGTGCCCTTCTGGCGGTACGGCTTCTTGCCGCCACCACGGACCTCGCCGCGGGTCTTCGTCTTGTGCGTGCCCTGACGGGCAGCGGCCAGCTGCGCGACGACGACCTGGTGGATCAGCGGGACGCTGACCTTCTCAACGCCGAAGATCTCCGCGGGGAGCTCGACGGAACCGGTCTTCTCGCCCGCCGGCGAAAGGATGTCAACAGTGCTCATCGGTTACCTCAGGCCCCCTTGGCCGCGGTGCGGACCAGGACGAGGCCGCCGTTCGGACCGGGAACCGCGCCCTTGATGAGCAGCAGACCCTTCTCCGCGTCAACGGCGTGGACGGTCAGGTTCTGGGTGGTGACGCGCTCGTTGCCCATGCGACCGGCCATGCGGACGCCCTTGAACACACGGCCCGGGGTGGCGCAGCCACCGATGGAGCCGGGAGAGCGGTGCTTGCGCTGAACGCCGTGTCCGGCGCCGAGGCCCTTGAAGTTGTGACGCTTCATGACACCGGCGAAGCCCTTGCCCTTGCTCTTGCCGGTGACGTCGACCTTCACGCCGGCCTCGAACACCTCAGCGGTGATCTCCTGGCCGAGGGTGTACTCGGCGGCGTCCGACGTGCGGAGCTCGACGAGGTGGCGGCGCGGGGTGACGTCGGCCTTGGCGAAGTGGCCCTTGAGGGGCTTGTTCACCTTGCGCGGGTCGATCTCGCCGAAGGCGATCTGGACCGACTCGTAGCCGTCGGCGTCGTTCGTGCGAACCTGGGTCACCACGTTGGGGCCGGCCTTGACGACGGTCACGGGGACGACACGGTTGTTCTCGTCCCACACCTGCGTCATGCCGAGCTTCTCGCCCAGGATGCCCTTGATCTGCTTAGCCATTCTCAGATCACCGACCCTCAGAGCTTGATCTCGATGTCGACACCGGCCGGGAGGTCGAGTCGCATCAGGGAGTCAACGGTCTTGGGCGTCGGGTCGAGGATGTCGATCAGGCGCTTGTGCGTGCGCATCTCGAAGTGCTCGCGCGAGTCCTTGTACTTGTGCGGCGACTTGATGACGCAGTACACGTTCTTCTCTGTGGGCAGCGGCACCGGGCCCGCGACCGACGCACCAGTGCGGGTCACCGTCTCGACGATCTTCTTCGCCGAGGAGTCGATGACCTCGTGGTCGTAGGCCTTGAGCCGGATGCGGATCTTCTGTCCCGCCATGGCTACTTCGTAGTCCTGTCTCTCTAACGCTCTGGGACCCGGCGACTGAACCCTCTCCTCCGACCCACGCGGTCGGGCGTGTCGCGCTCCCGCTGACACAGATGTCCCTTGTCCGGACATCCCTGCAGGGGGAACACGGCCCTTCCGGAACCGCGGATCCAGGGGCGAGGAGCCCACCGGGCGCCTGGCCGTCGTTGCGCTCACACTTCCCGGAAGATTCCCGTACGTCCGCCCCAGCGCTGCCGTGAGGCAGTTAGGGCGACGAGTACTGTGGGACTCGCTTCCGGTCCTCCCGGCGGGAGGCGCGCAGCATCAACACTCGACCGAGCAACCCCGCTAGTCTGCCATACCAGACGGGGGCTCCGCCAATCGATCCGGAGAGACTACCCGGAACGTGACGCACGTCAAACGGGAGCCTCTCAAGCGACCTTCAGCGTCTCCCCCAGCCAGTCGAAGACCACCTCGCAGTGCTGCCGCGGGGCCATCGGTGAGCAGTGGAGCTGGGCGCCCGTCGCGGCCGTGAGTTTGACGTACCTCTTGGGGGCCGTCAGCTCGTCGTACAGCCGGCGCGGCTGGCCCGGGTAGAACTGCTCGTACTCGTAGTCGAGGACCAGGGTGGGGGCTTTGACGCGGCTCACCACGGCCGTGATGTCCAGTGACCGGACGAGCCTGGCCGGGGTGAAGAAGTCGGTGAAGATCCGGCCCTCGCGGGCCGCGAGCATCGCCGGGGCCGAGAAGGGTTCGAAGCGCTTCTTCATCGTCGCCGCGTCGGCGGACGACAGGTGCGGGACGACCTCCTTGTTCCAGATGTCGTTGGTCCTCGCCCTGTCCGGCGTCAGGACCTGCCTGATCTCCTCGGGGAAGCCCAGCCAGGGGTCGAGGCAGCCCGGCATCGCCACCAGTGCCGCGATCCGCCGTTCGAAGGCCGCCGCCCTCGGGGCCAGGTCGCCCGCCATGCTGAGCCCGGTGAGCGCGATCCTGTCGGCGTCGACGTCGGGACGGGCCACCAGCCAGTCGACCAGCGGGGTGACCACGTTCTCCCAGCGGGGGGTGAACACCACCTTGTCCACGAAGAGCAGCTGCCCCTGGCCGGGGCCTTCGTACACCAGGGCGTTCCAGCCACGGTCCAGGGCGGCGGCGACACCGTACGTCCACATGTCGACGTTCTGCCCGTCGCTGCCGTTGGTCAGGATCACGGTGGGGCGGCGGCGCCCCGAGTCGTCCGGGCGGAAGAGCCACACGGGGAGCGGGGTCCTGACGGGCAGGCCGTAGGGGACCTCCCCGGTGACCGGGGGCGGGTCGCACAAGCCGCAGAACGTGTCCCAGGCGCCGCGGCCGGCCCGGTACAGCGCCTCCTCGTTCCCCGGGTGGTCCGAGCCGAGGACGAAGAACAGGGCCTGCGCGTAGTACTGGGCCGCCCGCAGCGCGCGGAAGCGCCGGGTCTCCCGATCCGGCGCGGCGCCCTGGGGGGCCCTCAGCAGCCGGTCGCCGAGTCTGGTGAACGTGTCGACGTACGTCTGCGCCGACGGGCCCGCCTTGTTGATCGTGTTCACGGCGGTGAGCACCTCGCCCACCTCGCCGCTCCCCTGCCCGGCCGCCCCGAGCGCCAGGAGCACGGAGAAGTTGAACTCCGGGTCGTCGAAGAGCGTCATCACGCCGGGTGCCCCGGTGCCGCCCGCCGGGGCCGCGGCGGGGCGGGAGGGCCGGGTGCTCCGCGCCGGCGACCCGTCCGTGACCGTGCATCCGGCGGCCAGCAGGGCCGCGCCGGCCATGCCGGTCAGGGTGCCGCGCCTACTGGGTCCCGACATCGCCGCGCTGCTCATACCGACCGAACGTATGACCCCGGTGTGCACGGCGGCCGGACGCGACACGCGCCGTTCCCCCGGACAGCCCGCCACCATGACCCGGCCGGGAACGACGAAGAGGCCCGTACGACCGGAGTCGTACGGGCCTCCTCAGGTCAGGCGACCCCGAGGGGTCGGACCGTCAAGAGAGCGAGGCTCACTTGCTGATCTTGGTGACCTGGCCGGCGCCCACGGTGCGGCCACCCTCACGGATGGCGAACTTCAGGCCCTCTTCCATGGCGACGGGCTGGATGAGCTCCACCTTCATCTCGGTGTTGTCACCCGGCATGACCATCTCGGTGCCCTCGGGGAGGGTCACGACGCCGGTCACGTCCGTCGTACGGAAGTAGAACTGCGGACGGTAGTTGTTGAAGAACGGCGTGTGACGGCCACCCTCGTCCTTGGACAGGATGTAGGCCTGCGCCTCGAACTCGGTGTGCGGGGTGACCGAGCCCGGCTTGATGATGACCTGGCCGCGCTCGACGTCCTCGCGCTTGATGCCGCGGAGCAGCAGGCCGACGTTCTCACCGGCCTGGCCCTCGTCGAGCAGCTTGCGGAACATCTCGATGCCGGTGACCGTGGTGGTGGTCTTCTCGGTCTTGATGCCGATGATGTCGACGGTCTCGTTGACCTTGAGGACACCACGCTCGATACGACCGGTGACGACGGTGCCACGACCGGTGATCGTGAAGACGTCCTCGATCGGCATGAGGAACGGCTTGTCGACGTCGCGCTCCGGCTCGGGGATCGCGGTGTCCACGGCCTCCATGAGGTCCAGGACCGACTGGCCCCACGTCGCGTCGCCCTCGAGTGCCTTGAGCGCCGAGACCTTGACGACCGGGACGTCGTCGCCCGGGAACTCGTACTCGGAGAGGAGCTCACGGACCTCGAGCTCGACGAGCTCCAGGATCTCCTCGTCGTCCACCATGTCGGCCTTGTTCAGGGCGACGACGATGTACGGAACGCCGACCTGGCGGGCCAGGAGCACGTGCTCCTTGGTCTGCGGCATCGGGCCGTCGGTGGCGGCGACCACGAGGATGGCGCCGTCCATCTGCGCGGCACCCGTGATCATGTTCTTGATGTAGTCCGCGTGACCGGGGCAGTCGACGTGGGCGTAGTGACGCGACTCGGTCTGGTACTCGACGTGCGCGATCGAGATCGTGATACCGCGCTGACGCTCCTCGGGAGCCTTGTCGATCTGGTCGAAGGCCGAGGCCTCGTTCAGGTCCGGGTACTTGTCGTGCAGCACCTTGGTAATGGCGGCCGTGAGGGTCGTCTTACCGTGGTCGATGTGACCGATGGTGCCGATGTTGACGTGGGGCTTAGTCCGCTCGAACTTCGCCTTCGCCACGAGGTCCTCCTGTGGAGTGGTTCTGAACGCCTTGCTTCATCGGCGCCAGGTGATCTTTGCTGGAAAGCCCGGGGCCGGGGGCATTCCCCCGCGAATGCGGGTGAATGCCCCTGGCGGCTCCGGAGTCAAGCCTAAAGCGTGGAAACGCGGTGCGTTACTCGCCCTTGGCCTTCGCGATGATCTCCTCGGCGACGTTCCGCGGAACCTCGGCGTAGGAGTCGAACTGCATCGAGTAGCTTGCGCGACCCGACGTCTTGCTGCGGAGGTCTCCGACGTAGCCGAACATCTCCGAGAGGGGCACGAGGCCCTTCACGACACGGGCACCGGCCCGCTCCTCCATGGCCTGGATCTGACCACGGCGGGAGTTGATGTCGCCGATGACCTCACCCATGTAGTCCTCGGGCGTGGTGACCTCGACGGCCATCATCGGCTCGAGGAGCACGGGGCTGGCCTTGCGCGCGGCCTCCTTGAAGGCCTGCGAGCCGGCGATCTTGAAGGCGAGCTCGGAGGAGTCGACCTCGTGGTAGCCACCGTCGATCAGCGTGACGCGCACGCCGGTCATCTCGTAGCCCGCGAGGATGCCGAACTGCATGGCCTCCTGCGCACCGGCGTCCACCGAAGGGATGTACTCCTTCGGGATACGGCCACCGGTCACCTTGTTCACGAACTCGTACGAGGCGTCGCCGCCCTCGATCGGCTCGATCGCGATCTGCACCTTGGCGAACTGACCGGTACCACCGGTCTGCTTCTTGTGCGTGTAGTCGACGCGCTCGACGGCCTTGCGGATCGTCTCGCGGTACGCGACCTGCGGCTTGCCGACGTTGGCCTCGACCTTGAACTCACGGCGCATACGGTCGACCAGCACCTCGAGGTGCAGCTCGCCCATACCACCGATGATGGTCTGGCCGGTCTCCTCGTCCGAGTGGACCTGGAAGGAGGGGTCCTCCTCCGCGAGACGCTGGATGGCGACACCCAGCTTCTCCTGGTCGCCCTTGGACTTGGGCTCGATCGCGACCTGGATGACCGGCGCCGGGAAGTCCATGGACTCCAGGATCACCGGGCTCTTGTCGTCGGACAGCGTCTCACCGGTGGTGGTCTGCTTCAGGCCCATGACGGCGACGATGTCGCCGGCGCCCACCGACTCGATCTCCTCACGCTTGTTGGCGTGCATACGGTAGATCTTGCCGATGCGCTCCTTCTTGCCCTTGACGGAGTTCAGCACGGCGGTGCCGGACTCCAGGCGGCCCGAGTAGACCCGGACGAAGGTGAGCTTGCCGAGGTGCGGGTCGCTCATGATCTTGAACGCCAGCGCGGACAGCGGCTCGTCGTCGGACGGCTTGCGCTTGATGACCGTCTCCGGGTCCTTGACGTCGTGGCCTTCGATGGCCTCGATGTCGACCGGGGAGGGCAGGTAGCGCACGACCGCGTCGAGCAGGGGCTGAACGCCCTTGTTCTTGAACGCGGTGCCGCAGAACACCGGGGTGACCGTGGTGTCCTTGGACTTGCCGGACGCGATGGTGATACGACGGATCGCGGCGTACAGCTGCTCCACGGAAGGCTCCTCGCCCTCCAGGTACAGCTCCATGATCTCTTCGTCGTTCTCGGCGACAGCCTCGATGAGCTTGCCGCGCCACTCGTCGGCGGCCTCGGTGTGCGTGGCCGGGATGTCGACGGTGTCGTACATCTCGCCCTTGGTGGCCTCGGCGGACCACACGAAGGCCTTCATCGTCACCAGGTCGACGACGCCCTTGAAGTCCGCCTCGGCGCCGATCGGCAGCTGCATGACCAGCGGCTGAGCACCCAGACGGTCGGTGATCATGTCGACGCAGCGGTGGAACTCGGCACCGGTGCGGTCGAGCTTGTTGACGAAGCAGATACGCGGAACGCCGTAGCGGTCCGCCTGACGCCACACCGTCTCGGACTGCGGCTCAACGCCGGCGACGCCGTCGAACACCGTGACAGCACCGTCGAGCACGCGCAGGGAACGCTCCACCTCGACGGTGAAGTCGACGTGGCCCGGCGTGTCGATGATGTTGATGGTGTGGTCGACGTCTTCCAGCGGCCAGTGGCAGGTGGTGGCAGCAGAGGTGATCGTGATGCCACGCTCCTGCTCCTGCTCCATCCAGTCCATGGTGGCAGCGCCGTCGTGGACCTCACCGATCTTGTAGGACACACCGGTGTAGAACAGGATCCGCTCGGTGGTGGTCGTCTTGCCCGCGTCGATGTGGGCCATGATGCCGATGTTGCGCACCTTGGCCAGGTCAAGCGAAGTGGTAGCCATAAGGCTTCAGTCTTCTCTCGGTCTCGATGTGGACTGCGACTACCAGCGGTAGTGCGCGAAGGCCTTGTTGGACTCGGCCATCTTGTGCGTGTCCTCGCGCTTCTTCACAGCGGCACCGAGGCCGTTGGAGGCGTCGAGGAGCTCGTTGAGCAGACGCTCGGTCATGGTCTTCTCGCGACGGGCGCGGGAGTAACCGACCAGCCAGCGCAGCGCGAGCGTGTTGGCACGACCGGGCTTGACCTCGATCGGAACCTGGTACGTCGCACCACCGACACGGCGGGACTTGACCTCAAGCGTCGGCTTGATGTTCTCGAGAGCGCGCTTGAGCGTGATGACCGGGTCGTTGCCGGTCTTGTCGCGCAGGCCCTCCATGGCGCCGTAGACGATGCGCTCGGCGGTGGAGCGCTTGCCGTTCAGCAGCACCTTGTTGATCAGGGAGGTCACCAGAGGAGAACCGTAGACCGGGTCGATGATGACCGGGCGCTTCGGGGCGGGGCCCTTACGAGGCATTCTTACTTCTCCTTCTTGGCGCCGTAACGGCTGCGAGCCTGCTTGCGGTTCTTGACACCCTGGGTGTCGAGCGAGCCGCGGATGATCTTGTAGCGAACACCCGGCAGGTCCTTCACACGGCCGCCGCGCACGAGCACGATGGAGTGCTCCTGCAGGTTGTGTCCCTCACCCGGAATGTAAGCGGTGACCTCGATCCCGCTGGTCAGACGCACACGCGCGACCTTACGCAGGGCCGAGTTCGGCTTCTTCGGGGTGGTCGTGAACACGCGCGTGCAGACGCCACGACGCTGAGGGGAACCCTCGAGTGCGGGCGTCTTGTTCTTCTCGACCTTGTCCTGCCGGCCCTTACGGACCAGCTGCTGGATCGTAGGCACTACTTCTCCGGTTTCTGTGTGCCGATAGGTAAAGCTAACCTGGAACAACTCCGACCCACGCGGTCGGGTGTGTCGAATCCAGCGAGCTCCCCGCGACCAAGCGGGGAGGGCGCAGATTGCGGTGTCCGGTGACGGCTCGCTGTGCGGTTGAAGGCACGCACGAGAGCCAGGGCACACCCCAGGCACAAGGTATGAGCGTACCCAGCGCATTCACTTCGGTCAAAACAAAAGCAGCGCAACCGACACGCCGGACCTTTGGACCGCCGCTCGGAAGCGCCCGCGGACCGGATCCCACGTGCCGGATTGCCGGATGTGCAACCCTGAACCGCTTGCGACAACCAGTTCGACCCGCAGTTCGGGGGGACCACGGCAATGAGTACGACTTCGCGCGAGACGCCGCCCACACAGGACGACGCCGCCCACGAACCGGCCGGGACCGCGGCCCCGGAGAGGCGGGAGCCCGCGGGGGACGTCGCGTGGCATCGCCGCCTGCGCACGGCCGTCCGGCCCTACCTCCCGGCCCTCGTGCTCTACGGCGGGGCGAAGGTGCTCAGCCTGGGCGTCTTCGCCTGGCTGCTGGAGTACGGCGGCGACTACCACCGCAAGCCGCCCCGCTTCGGCGGCGGCGCGCACTGGTGGGACGTGCTGGGCACCTGGGACGGCTGGTGGTACCTCCAGGTCGCCCAGAACGGCTACCGGCCGGAGCCCCTGAAGCCGCTCGCACCGGGCGGCGCCTTCACCGCCCAGCAGAACTCCGTCGCCTTCTTCCCGCTCTACCCGACCCTGATCCGCGGGGTCGCGGACCTCACGGGCCTCAGCCTTCTCGGCTCCGCGATCCTCGTCTCGGTCGTCTGCTCCTTCATCGCCGCCGCGGGCATCTACGCGGTGATCTCACTCCTCGCCGGCGCCCGGGCCGGGACCATCGCGGCGGGCCTGTGGGCCGTCGCCCCCGCCGCCGGCGTCGAGTGGGCGGTGTACACGGAGTCCCTCTTCGTCGCGATCACCGCCTGGGCCTGCTACGCGGTGCTCAGGCGCCGCTGGGTGTCGGCCGGGATGCTCGCCTTCCTGTCCGGGCTGAGCCGCCCCACCGCCGCGGCGCTCATCGGGGCGGTGGGACTGGCCGCGCTGGTGACCGTGCTGCGCCGGGACAGCCGGCGTGAGCAGGGCCTCGCGGGCCCGCTGTACGCGATGATCGCGGCGCCGCTCGGGCTGCTGGCCTACGTGGCGTGGGTCGGCCACGCGATGGGCGACCTCACCGCGTACTTCACCCTCCAGCGCGAGGCCTGGGCCCACTACTTCGACTACGGCGCCTACACCCTCGACGTGCTGCGGAACGTGGCCGTGGGCCACAGCGACTACCTGTTCGCCTTCCCGGTGCCGGACCTCGTCGCCGTGCAGCTGGTGGTGGCCCTGCCGTTCCTGGTGGCGCTGATGCTGCGGAAGCGGCCCCCGCTGGTGCTGACCGCGTACACCCTGGCGTCGATCGTGACGGTCCTGGGCACCCAGCAGATGTTCGGCAACACCCCCCGCTACCTGCTCCCCGTCTTCCCTCTCCTCCTGGCGCCGGCAGCGGCTCTGAGCCGCCTGAAGTGGCCGAGCCTGCTGGTCCTGTTCACCACGACCGCGGTGGCGTCGGGCTGGTACGCCAACTACCTGATCTTCGAACTGGGCATCCCGTAGGCCGCCCCTCCCCCACGCGAAAGGGCGGCCACCCCGTGTCATCACGGGGTGGCCGCCCTTTCACCTCACCTCAGCGCCAGGCGCGAGGTCACTGGTTGTACGGACCGTAGTCGTAGTCCTCCAGCGGCACAGCCTGACCGGAACCGGTACCGAACGGCGAGTAGTCGATGTCGTCGTAGCCGACGGCCGAGTACATCGCGGCCTTGGCCTCCTCGGTCGGCTCCACCCGGATGTTGCGGTAGCGGGACAGACCCGTACCGGCCGGGATGAGCTTACCGATGATGACGTTCTCCTTGAGGCCGATGAGGCTGTCGGACTTGGCGTTGATCGCCGCATCCGTCAGGACTCGGGTCGTCTCCTGGAAGGAGGCGGCCGACAGCCAGGACTCCGTCGCCAGCGAGGCCTTGGTGATACCCATCAGCTGCGGACGACCGGAGGCCGGGTGACCGCCCTCCTGGACCACACGACGGTTCTCGGTCTCGAACTTCGAGCGCTCGACCAGCTCGCCGGGCAGCAGCTCGGCGTCGCCCGACTCGATGATCGTCACACGGCGCAGCATCTGCCGGATGATGATCTCGATGTGCTTGTCGTGGATCGACACACCCTGCGAGTTGTAGACCTTCTGGACCTCGCCGACCAGGTGGACCTGGACGGCACGCTGGCCCAGGATGCGCAGCACGTCGTGCGGGTTGGTGGCACCCACGGTGAGCTTCTGGCCCACCTCGACGTGCTCGCCCTCGCTGACCAGGAGACGGGCACGCTTCGAGATCGGGAAGGCCGTCTCGTCGCTGCCGTCGTCCGGCGTGATGACGATCTTCTTGGTCTTCTCGGTCTCCTCGATCCGCACGCGGCCGGAGGCCTCGGAGATCGGGGCGACACCCTTCGGGGTACGGGCCTCGAAGAGCTCGACGACACGCGGCAGACCCTGGGTGATGTCGTCACCGGCCACACCACCGGTGTGGAAGGTACGCATCGTCAGCTGGGTACCGGGCTCACCGATGGACTGGGCGGCGATGATGCCGACCGCCTCACCGATGTCGACCAGCTTGCCGGTGGCGAGCGAACGGCCGTAGCACATGGCACAGGTGCCGACGTGCGACTCGCAGGTCAGGATCGAGCGGGTCTTGACCTCCTCGACACCGTGGTGCACGAGCTGGTCGATGAGCACGTCGCCCAGGTCCACGTTGGCCGGCGCGATCACCTTGCCGTCGATGACGACGTCCTCGGCGAGCATGCGGGCGTAGACGCTGGTCTCGACGTCGTCGGCCTTGCGCAGCACGCCCGCCTCGTCGCGGTGGGCGATCCGCAGCTTCAGACCGCGCTCGGTGCCGCAGTCCTCCTCGCGGATGATGACGTCCTGCGAGACGTCCACCAGACGACGGGTCAGGTAACCCGAGTCGGCGGTACGCAGGGCGGTGTCCGCCAGACCCTTACGGGCACCGTGCGTGGAGATGAAGTACTCCAGCACGGACAGGCCCTCGCGGAAGGACGCCTTGATGGGACGCGGGATGGTCTCGTTCTTGGCGTTCGACACCAGACCACGCATACCGGCGATCTGCCGCATCTGCATCATGTTTCCTCGGGCACCCGAGTCAACCATCATGAAGATGGGGTTCGTCTTGGGGAAGTTCGCGTTCATCGCCTCGGCGACCTCGTTGGTCGCCTTGGTCCAGATCGCGATGAGCTCCTGAGTGCGCTCTTCCTTGGTGATCAGACCGCGCTCGTACTGCTTCTGGACCTTCTCGTCCTGCGCCTCGTAGCCGCGGACGATCTCCTTCTTCGCCTCGGGAACGACGACGTCGGAGATGGCGACGGTGACACCGGAACGGGTCGCCCAGTAGAAGCCGGCCGCCTTCAGGTTGTCGAGCGTCGCCGCCACGATGACCTTGGGGTAGCGCTCGGCGAGGTCGTTGACGATCTCGGAGAGCTGCTTCTTGCCCACCGAGTAGTCGACGAACGGGTAGTCCTCGGGCAGCAGCTCGTTGAAGAGCGCGCGGCCCAGGGTGGTGCGCAGACGGAAGGTGTCACCCTGCTGCCACTCGCCCGCGCCGATCTGGTCGTCGCCCTCTTCCTGCACCGGCGGGGTCCAGCCGCGCGGCGGGATGGTGCCCACCGGGAAGCGGATGTCGACCGGGGACTGCAGCGCGAGCTCACCGGCGTCGAACGCCATGATCGCCTCGGCCGTGGAGCCGAAGGACCGGCCCTCGCCCTTGGTGTCACGCAGCTCACCGTCGGTGGTCAGGAAGAACAGACCGAGGACCATGTCCTGGGTCGGCATCGTGACCGGGCGGCCGTCGGCCGGCTTGAGGATGTTGTTCGAGGACAGCATCAGGATGCGGGCCTCGGCCTGCGCCTCCGCGGACAGCGGCAGGTGCACGGCCATCTGGTCACCGTCGAAGTCCGCGTTGAACGCGGTGCAGACGAGCGGGTGGATCTGGATGGCCTTGCCCTCGACCAGCTGCGGCTCGAAGGCCTGGATGCCGAGGCGGTGCAGCGTGGGCGCACGGTTCAGCAGAACCGGGTGCTCCGCGATGACCTCTTCCAGCACGTCGTACACGACCGTGCGGCCGCGCTCGACCATGCGCTTGGCGCTCTTGATGTTCTGCGCGTGGTTCAGGTCGACCAGGCGCTTCATCACGAACGGCTTGAAGAGCTCCAGCGCCATCGCCTTCGGCAGACCGCACTGGTGCAGCTTGAGCTGCGGGCCGACGACGATCACGGAACGCGCCGAGTAGTCGACACGCTTACCGAGCAGGTTCTGGCGGAAGCGGCCCTGCTTGCCCTTCAGCATGTCGCTGAGGGACTTCAGCGGACGGTTGCCGGGGCCCGTCACCGGGCGGCCGCGGCGGCCGTTGTCGAAGAGGGCGTCAACAGCCTCCTGAAGCATGCGCTTCTCGTTGTTGACGATGATCTCCGGGGCACCGAGGTCCAGGAGCCTCTTGAGACGGTTGTTCCGGTTGATCACACGGCGGTACAGGTCGTTCAGGTCGGAGGTCGCGAAGCGGCCACCGTCCAGCTGCACCATCGGACGCAGGTCCGGCGGGATGACCGGGACGCAGTCCAGGACCATGCCCTTGGGGCTGTTGGACGTCTGCAGGAACGCGGAGACGACCTTCAGCCGCTTCAGGGCGCGGGTCTTCTTCTGGCCCTTGCCGGTGCGGATGATCTCGCGGAGGCGCTCGGCCTCCTCGTCCAGGTCGAAGGACTCCAGGCGCTTCTGCAGCGCCGCGGCACCCATCGAACCGTCGAAGTAGGTGCCGAAGCGGTCACGCAGCTCGCGGTAGAGCAGCTCGTCGCCCTCGAGGTCCTGGACCTTGAGGTTCTTGAACCGGGCCCACACCTCGTCCAGGCGGTCGATCTCGCGCTGCGCGCGGTCGCGCAGCTGCTTCATCTCGCGCTCGGCACCCTCGCGGACCTTGCGGCGGACGTCGGACTTGGCGCCCTCCGCCTCCAGCTCGGCCAGGTCGGTCTCGAGCTTCTTGGCACGGGCCTCGAGGTCGGCGTCGCGGCGGTTCTCGATCTGCTGCCGCTCGACGGAGACATGCGCCTCCAGGGAGGGCAGGTCGCGCGTGCGGCGCTCCTCGTCGACGTACGTGATCATGTACGCCGCGAAGTAGATGACCTTCTCCAGGTCCTTCGGGGCGAGGTCGAGCAGGTAGCCCAGCCGCGACGGAACGCCCTTGAAGTACCAGATGTGCGTGACGGGAGCGGCCAGCTCGATGTGGCCCATCCGCTCACGGCGCACCTTGGCGCGCGTGACCTCGACGCCACAGCGCTCGCAGATGATGCCCTTGAAGCGGACACGCTTGTACTTGCCGCAGTAGCACTCCCAGTCCCGGGTGGGGCCGAAGATCTTCTCGCAGAAGAGTCCGTCCTTCTCGGGCTTGAGGGTGCGGTAGTTGATGGTCTCGGGCTTCTTGACCTCGCCGTGGCTCCACTGACGGATGTCGTCAGCGGTGGCCAGGCCGATCCGGAGCTCGTCGAAGAAGTTGACGTCGAGCACTATGCGTCAATCCCTCTCAGGGTCGTGAGTCTGTGGTCTGAAACGGGGGCCTGGGGGTCGGCGGGGGCCACGCGCGGTGGCGCGGCCCCTGCCGGACTCCCGTCAGACCTCTTCGACGCTGCTCGGCTCGCGCCGCGACAGGTCGATGCCGAGCTCCTCCGCAGCGCGGAAGACGTCCTCGTCGGTGTCACGCATCTCGATGGACATACCGTCGCTGGACAGCACCTCCACGTTCAGGCAGAGCGACTGCATCTCCTTGATGAGCACCTTGAAGGACTCGGGGATGCCGGGCTCGGGGATGTTCTCGCCCTTGACGATGGCCTCGTAGACCTTCACGCGGCCGGTGACGTCGTCGGACTTGATGGTCAGCAGCTCCTGGAGGGCGTACGCGGCGCCGTAGGCCTCGAGGGCCCACACCTCCATCTCACCGAAGCGCTGGCCACCGAACTGAGCCTTACCACCCAGCGGCTGCTGGGTGATCATGGAGTACGGGCCGGTCGACCGGGCGTGCAGCTTGTCGTCGACCAGGTGGTGCAGCTTGAGGATGTACATGTACCCGACCGAGATCGGGTCCGGGAACGGCTCGCCGGAGCGGCCGTCGAACAGCCTCGCCTTGCCGGACGGGAGCACCATGCGCTCGCCGTCGCGGTTCGGGATGGTGTGCTGGAGGAGGCCGGCGAGCTCGTCCTCGCGCGCACCGTCGAACACCGGGGTGGCGACGTTGGTGCCGGGGGCGACCGCGTCGGCGCCGATGACCTGCAGGCGCTGCGCCCACTCGTCGGCGAGACCGGAGACGTCCCAGCCGCGGCTGGCGAGCCAGCCGAGGTGGATCTCCAGGACCTGTCCCGGGTTCATTCGGGACGGCACACCGAGCGGGTTGAGGATGATGTCGACCGGGGTCCCGTCCTCGAGGAACGGCATGTCCTCGATGGGCAGGATCTTGGAGATGACACCCTTGTTGCCGTGACGGCCGGCGAGCTTGTCACCGTCGGTGATCTTGCGCTTCTGAGCCACGTAGACGCGGACCAGCTGGTTCACGCCCGGAGGCAGCTCGTCGCCCTCCTCGCGGTCGAAGACGCGGACGCCGATGATCTTGCCGATCTCGCCGTGCGGCACCTTCAGCGAGGTGTCACGGACCTCACGGGCCTTCTCGCCGAAGATCGCGCGCAGCAGGCGCTCCTCGGGGGTCAGCTCGGTCTCGCCCTTGGGCGTCACCTTGCCGACGAGGATGTCGCCGGCCACGACCTCGGCACCGATACGGATGATGCCGCGCTCGTCCAGGTCGGCGAGGACCTCCTCGGAGACGTTCGGGATGTCCCGGGTGATCTCCTCGGGGCCGAGCTTGGTGTCACGGGCGTCGACCTCGTGCTCCTCGATGTGGATCGAGGAGAGGACGTCGTCCTGCACGAGGCGCTGCGACAGGATGATCGCGTCCTCGTAGTTGTGACCCTCCCACGGCATGAACGCCACGAGCAGGTTCTTGCCGAGCGCCATCTCACCGTTCTCGGTGGCCGGGCCGTCGGCGAGGACCTGGCCCTCGATGAGCCGGTCACCCTCGTTGACGATGACCTTCTGGTTGACCGAGGTGCCCTGGTTGGAGCGGGCGAACTTGGCGAGGCGGTACGTGATGTACGTGCCGTCGTCGTTGGCCGTGGTGATGTAGTCCGCGGAGACCTCCTGGACCACACCCGCCTTCTCGGCCTTCACGACGTCGCCGGCGTCCACGGCGGAGCGGTACTCCATGCCGGTGCCGACGAGCGGGGACTCGCTCTTGATGAGCGGCACGGCCTGGCGCATCATGTTCGCGCCCATGAGGGCGCGGTTGGCGTCGTCGTGCTCGAGGAAGGGGATCATGGCGGTCGCGACCGACACCATCTGGCGCGGCGAGACGTCCATGTAGTCCACGTCGTCACCGGCGACGTAGTCGACCTCGCCACCACGACGGCGGACCAGGACGCGGTTCTCGGTGAACCGCAGGTCGTCGTTGAGCGTGGCGTTGGCCTGCGCGATGACGAAGCGGTCCTCCTCGTCGGCGGTCAGGTAGTCGACCTCGTCGGTGACCTGGCCGTCGACGACCTTGCGGTACGGCGTCTCCACGAAACCGAACGCGTTGACGCGGCCGTAGGAGGCGAGCGAACCGATCAGACCGATGTTCGGGCCTTCGGGCGTCTCGATCGGGCACATGCGGCCGTAGTGCGAGGGGTGCACGTCACGGACCTCGAAGCCGGCCCGCTCACGGGACAGACCACCCGGGCCGAGCGCGGACAGACGCCGCTTGTGCGTCAGACCCGACAGCGGGTTGTTCTGGTCCATGAACTGCGACAGCTGGCTGGTGCCGAAGAACTCCTTGATGGAGGCGACGACCGGCCGGATGTTGATCAGGGTCTGCGGCGTGATCGCCTCGACGTCCTGCGTGGTCATGCGCTCGCGCACGACGCGCTCCATACGCGCCAGACCCGTACGGACCTGGTTCTGGATGAGCTCGCCGACGCTGCGCAGGCGGCGGTTGCCGAAGTGGTCGATGTCGTCGGTCTCGACGACGATCGTCTGACCGTTGTCGGCCGCGGTCTCGGCCTCGCCGGCGTGCAGCTTCACCAGGTACTTGATCGTCGAGATGACGTCCTCGACGGTCAGGACACCGGCTTCGAGCGGGGCGTCCGCGCCCAGCTTCTTGTTGACCTTGTAGCGGCCGACCTTGGCGAGGTCGTAGCGCTTCGGGTTGAAGTAGAGGTTCTCCAGCAGCGTCTGCGCGGCCTCACGCGTCGGGGGCTCGCCCGGGCGCAGCTTGCGGTAGATGTCGAGCAGCGCGTCGTCCTGACCCTGGGTGTGGTCCTTCTCCAGGGTGGCGCGCATGGACTCGTACTCGCCGAACTCCTCGAGGATCTGCTCGGTGGTCCAGCCGAGCGCCTTGAGCAGGACGGTGACGGACTGCTTGCGCTTGCGGTCGATGCGGACACCGACCATGTCGCGCTTGTCGATCTCCATCTCCAGCCAGGCACCCCGGGAGGGGATGATCTTGGCGGAGAAGATGTCCTTGTCGGAGGTCTTGTCGATCGAGGAGTCGAAGTAGACACCCGGCGAACGGACCAGCTGCGAGACCACGACACGCTCGGTGCCGTTGATGACGAAGGTGCCCTTGTGCGTCATGAGCGGGAAGTCGCCCATGAAGACCGTCTGGGACTTGATCTCGCCGGTCTCGTTGTTGGTGAACTCGGCCGTGACGAAGAGCGGCGCGGCGTACGTGAAGTCGCGGTCCTTGCACTCGTCGATCGAGTTCTTCGGCGGCTCGAAACGGTGGTCGCGGAACGTCAGCGACATCGACCCGGAGAAGTCCTCGATCGGGGAGATCTCCTCGAAGATCTCCTCGAGACCGGACTTGGTGGGGACGTCCTGACCGGACTCCAGGGCCCGCTCGACGCGAGCCTTCCACGCGTCGTTGCCGAGCAGCCAGTCGAAGCTCTCGGTTTGCAGCGCGAGAAGGTTCGGAACCTCGAGGGGCTCCTTGATCTTTGCAAAGGAGATGCGCAGCGGGGCGGTGCTTGCGCCGTTGTTCGTATTCGCGTTCGAGGCAGTGCGCGAGGCGGCCAAGAGGGGGTCCTTCCGAGGGCTCGGACTCACTACGCGCGTCCCGGTCCCCGCCAAGCACAGAGATGGAAAGTCACAGGTCAGAGACTTCTACTCGGTGTGCTCATGCATGGGGCGTGCTCCTGGTGACGGGCAGGAGGCAGCTAACAGGCAGCGCAAAGGGTCAGTGTAGCCACTTGGCACACTGATGTCCAGTGCGGGTTTGCAGGTCCACGGTGGAGACCCTCTTGTCCCTCAACTGCTGCGGCAAGCACGCCCTCGATGCACATCGATACTGCCCTCTTCGCCGTCGATCCATGCCTCGGATTCGGATCGTTGTGACGACGCGTCCTGAGAATTGCGCGCTGCGTGCAGTTCGTCAAGGCCCCTCTTGCCTGAACCGGGTGCTGCCATCGTCACGTGCGACCTGTCACCGGGGGCCTCGGAGGCACGACGAAGATCACCATACTCTCCGCGGCGACAGGCGCAAGGCAGCCGCCGCCGGACCCCCTGGAACGACGAGGAGCGACCACCCGGATGGATGATCGCTCGTCGGTGCGTCCGCGTTACAGCCCCACGGGTGAGCCGTGACCGACCCGTTTCCGTGCCGTGTCCGGCGACCGGGTGAACGCGGGCGGAGCCGGGGGCATCGGCGGTCCGGGCGGGGCGGGAGAGCGCGTGTGGGCCCCCGTCCCGGGGCGGGAACGCGGCAGGGCCGCACGGGGCGGTGAAGCCCCGTACGGCCCTGTGAGCCCGTGGTACGGACTCATGAGTCCTGTGCGGACTCGCGGGCCCGGTAGGGGCCCGCGGAGGTGTTACTTGACCTCGACGGAGGCGCCGGCGCCCTTGAGGGACTCGGCGGCCTTCTCGGCGGCGTCCTTCGCGACCTTCTCGAGGACGGGCTTCGGGGCGCCGTCCACCAGGTCCTTGGCCTCCTTCAGGCCGAGGGAGGTCAGCTCGCGCACGACCTTGATGACCTGGATCTTCTTGTCGCCGGCACCGGTGAGGATGACGTCGAACTCGTCCTTCTCCTCCTCGGCCTCGACGGCGGCGGCCGGACCGGCCGGGCCCGCGACGGCCACCGCGGCGGCGGCGGTGACGTCGAACTTCTCCTCGAACGCCTTCACGAACTCGGAGAGCTCGATGAGGGTCATCTCCTCGAACTGCGCGAGCAGGTCTTCCTGGCTGAGCTTCGCCATGATGGGCGATCCTTCCACTGATTCGGCAGGTGCCGGATGTACATGTCTGGCGGGCGTGCGCCTTGCGGCGTTACTGCGTAGACGTTCGGCCCGCTACGACCACCGCGTCAGGCAGCGGTCATGTCGCGAGCCGAGTTACTCGGCACCGCCCTGCTCGTCCCGCTTGGCGCGAAGAGCGTCCACGGTGCGGACGAGCTTCGACGGAAGCGCCTGGAGGACCTGAGCAGCCTGGGTCTGCTTGCCCTTGAAGGCGCCCGCCAGCTTGGCGAGCAGAACCTCGCGGGACTCGAGGTCCGCGAGCTTCTTGATCTCGTCGGCGGACAGCGCCTTGCCGTCAAGGACACCGCCCTTGATGACGAGGTTCGGGTTGTCCTTGGCGAAGTCACGAAGACCCTTCGCCGACTCCACCGGGTCACCGGTGACGAAGGCGACCGCCGTCGGACCGTTGAACAGGTCGTCGAGCGTCGAGATCCCGGCCTCGTTGGCCGCAATCTTGGTCAGCGTGTTCTTCACCACGGCGTACTGGGCGTTCTCACCGAGCGAGCGGCGCAGCGTCTTCAGCTGCGCCACGGTGAGACCCCGGTACTCGGTCAGCACAGCGGCGTTCGAGCTGCGGAACTGCTCCGCGAGCTCGGCTACCGCGGCAGCCTTGTCGGGCCTTGCCATGAGCGTCGGCCTCCTTCCGGGTGATGAGACCGCTCGGAAGGGGCTGCGCAAAACGAAACGCCCCGGCGCAGGCGCACGGGGCGGACTCGACCGGACACACACGCGATGAGGCGTGCACATTCCGGGAGTTCTTCCACAGTCACCTGCGCGGGTCGTCCGCAGTTGAGCGGATCCTTCGGCCACCGCGCCCTCGGCTGAGAACACGGCAACGACCAGCGGTCTTTGGCTTCGGTAGGAAGAGTACGGGAACGGATCGCCGTGGGGCAAATCCGTTCCCTCGGCGGATGCCGGCGGGCCTCAGCCCTGCTGTGCGTCCTTCATCATCGCGGCGAGGTCGACGGTGTCCCCCGCGGCGGGGGCCGTCACCGACACCGGCTTGTCGTAGTCGAGGAAGACGGTGGTGACGTCCATCGCGCCCTTGGAGGTGTCACCGCGCATCCGGAACTGCTTCACGTGGCTGTCGCCGTCGATCCAGAGGTCCATGGACATCTTGTCGGCGCCCAGCGCGGCGTACTGGTCGATGCTCTTCTCGCGCTGCTCCCGAGCCGCCTTGCCGAGCTTCTGGTTCTTGAGCGCCTCGCGCATCTGCCCGACGGTGATCTCACCCTTGTAGTGGGTGGTCTTCACGCCCTTCACGGTCTCCGTGCCGACCTTCTGCACGTTCTTGGACGTGGAGAGGAACGTGGAGTCCTGGGCCGGGTTCTGGTTCGCCTGACCGGCGCCCGCGGGCTGGGAGTTCATCTGCTGGGCGGCGGCCGTGCCCGACAGGTCGAACTTGAGCCAGTGCTTGCCCTTGAGCTCCTTGGCGGCCTCGGCGCCCCCGTTGATGTACATCACGCTGCCGACGTACCGGATCTCGACCGGCTCGGCGGTCTTCTGCACCGACGAGGACATCTTCATGGTCATCGCCAGCGGCTTCATGGACATCCGGGCCTCGGCCCGGATCGTGCCCGCGCCCGGCATGGTGCCGGACATGCTGTAGTGCAGTGCCGTGATGCCGGCGCTGTTCTTCGCCGCCGCGGCGACCGCGGCGGCGGGCGTCATCTGCGGGGACTCCTCGCTGCCGCCGCCCTTGGAGCAGGCGACCGCTCCGCTCCCGAGGACCAGCGCCGCGAGTACGGCACCCGCCACCCTGCGCTCCGCCCGGTTGCGCACGACAAAGGCCATGTTGTTCCCCCCAGGAAACTCACATCTCTTGTACAGCAAGGGAAGGAGCATATACCGGGGCCCCGACAGTCACAGGTCAGTTCGACGCACCCTTGATCACCGCAACGCGGCGGGCCCCGCACCCGGAAGGGTGCGGGGCCCGCTCACAGCTCCACGGCTGCCGTCAGGATCAGACGGCGGCCGGGTCCTCCTCGACGAGGAGGTTGCGGGTGCGGTTCGGGTCGAGCGGAACGCCGGGGCCCATCGTGGTGGTGATGGCGGCCTTCTTGACGTAACGACCCTTGGCGGCGGACGGCTTCAGGCGGAGGATCTCCTCCAGCGCCGCGCCGTAGTTCTCCACCAGCTTGGTGTCGTCGAAGGACACCTTGCCGATGATGAAGTGCAGGTTCGAGTGCTTGTCGACGCGGAACTCGATCTTGCCGCCCTTGATCTCGGTGACGGCCTTCGCCACGTCCGGGGTCACGGTGCCGGTCTTGGGGTTCGGCATGAGACCACGGGGACCGAGCACGCGGCCGAGGCGGCCGACCTTGCCCATGAGGTCCGGGGTGGCGACGACGGCGTCGAAGTCCAGACGGCCCTTCGACACCTCGTCGATCAGCTCGTCGGAGCCGACGATGTCGGCGCCGGCGGCACGAGCGGCCTCGGCACGGTCACCGGTCGCGAAGACCAGGACCCGGGCGGTCTTACCGGTGCCGTGCGGGAGGTTCACGGTGCCACGGACCATCTGGTCGGCCTTACGCGGGTCGACACCCAGACGGAAGGCGACCTCGACGGTGCCGTCGAACTTGGACGTGGAGGTCTCCTTGGCGAGACGGACGGCCTCGAGCGGGGCGTACAGCTTCTCCCGGTCGATCTTGGCGTCCGCAGCGCGGAGAGCCTTGCTGCGCTTGCTCACATCTGCTCCTGTGTGTTCTGAAAGGAGTCGTGGTTGGGGCCGAGCAGGCCCTGCCACGCGCGGCCGGAGCCGCATGGTTCTACAAGGGGTGTGCTCAGCCCTCGACCGTGACGCCCATGGAACGCGCGGTACCGGCGATGATCTTCGCGGCGGCGTCCAGGTCGTTGGCGTTGAGGTCGGGCATCTTCGTGGTGGCGATCTCGCGGACCTGCGCCTCGGTGATCTTGGCGACCTTGGTCTTGTGCGGCTCGCCGGAGCCCTTCTCGATGCCCGCGGCCTTGAGGATCATCTTCGCGGCCGGCGGAGTCTTGGTCACGAAGGTGAAGGAACGGTCCTCGTAGACCGTGATCTCCACCGGGATGACCCAACCGCGCTGCGACTCGGTCGCGGCGTTGTAGGCCTTGCAGAACTCCATGATGTTGACGCCGTGCTGACCCAGCGCGGGGCCGACCGGCGGAGCCGGGTTGGCGGCACCGGCCTGGATCTGGAGCTTGATAAGCCCCGTGACCTTCTTCTTCTTGGGAGGCATTGCTCTCTCCGGGTCCTTAGTGA
This sequence comes from Streptomyces sp. NPDC048664, assembly GCF_040650555.1. Taxonomy (NCBI): domain Bacteria; kingdom Bacillati; phylum Actinomycetota; class Actinomycetes; order Kitasatosporales; family Streptomycetaceae; genus Streptomyces; species Streptomyces sp. NPDC048664. The sequence continues at coordinate 218,502 of NZ_JBEZHK010000001.1, forward strand.
GAGTTTTTCGCCGTCCGATCCGGATCATCCGGATGGAGGCATACCGCACAACGATAACGGGTATCCATGCGCGGCCAAAAACCGAGCAGGTCAGACCGGCTTCAGCAGCCCGTCCGACCTGTTCGGAAGCACTCGTACCAGAACGTCAGCCCGTGATCGGGCTCAGTTCTTCTGGATCTGGTCGAAGCTCAGCTCGACCGGGGTCTCGCGGCCGAAGATCTCCACAAGGCCCTTGACCTTCTTGGAGTCGGCGTTGATCTCGTTGATGGTGGCCTGCAGCGTGGCGAACGGACCGTCGGTGACGGTGACCGAGTCGCCGACCTCGAAGTCCAGCACCTGGACCTCGACCTTGCGCTGCGGGGCGGGCTTGCCCTCGGCCTCGGCGGCCTCGCGGGCGGCCTTCTCCTCGGCCTCCGGGGCGAGCATCTTGACGATCTCGTCCAGGGTCAGCGGGTACGGGTCGTAGGCGTTGCCCACGAAGCCGGTGACGCCGGGCGTGTTGCGGACGACGCCCCAGGACTCGTTCGTCAGGTCCATGCGCACCAGCACATAGCCGGGGAGCTTGTTCTGACGGATGGTCTTGCGCTCGCCGTTCTTGATCTGCGCGACCTCTTCCTGCGGCACCTCGGCCTGGAAGATGAAGTCCTCGACGTTCAGCGAGACGGCGCGCTGCTCCAGGTTGGTCTTCACGCGGTTCTCGTAGCCGGCGTAGGTGTGGATCACGTACCACTCGCCGGGCAGGGAGCGCAGTTCCTCGCGCAGGGCCTGGACCGGGTCGACGGGCTCCGCCGGCTCGGCCTCCTCGACGGCCTCTTCCGCGTCCTCGGCGTCCGAAGCGTCCTCGGCCTCGACGGGCTCGTCGTCGGCGTCCTCGCCCGCGGCGACCTCGTCCTCGTCCGCGACCTCGTCCGCGTCCTCGACGTGCACGGCGGCTTCCTCGGCCGGCTCGCCCGCCTCGGCGTCGGCAGCCTCGAACTCGTCCCGCTCGTCCGCGCCCTCGACGATGTCGAGCTCGTCATCCACGGACTCATCCGGCTCGATGGCGTCGTTCAGGTTCGGGTCAGACACGGTGGCTGCTTCTTCCTGGATACATGGGGGTGGAACATGCGAAAGGGACGCCGAGAACCTCGGCGTCCTTCGCTCTCGGCTCAGCCGAAGACGTACTTGGCGGCGTGGTTGAGCCCATAGTCAATCAGAGTCACCAGGGCGATCATGATCACGACGAAGAAAATCACCACTGTGGTGTACGACGTCAGCTGGTTCCGCGTCGGCCAGACGACCTTGCGGAGCTCCGCGATGATCTGACGGTAGAAGAGGGCAAGGCGCTTCAGCGGGCCCTTCTTGGCTCGCTTACCGCCCTTGCGGGTCTTCTTCTGCTCCTGGACCTCGTCCTGGGCATCAGGCATGTCGATGGAGCCCACGGCGTCCGTCACTCGTCCTCACCTGATTCCCGGGTCATGGCCGTGCCGCGCCCGGTGGAGCCGCACGGCGTATGCAATACAAACGTACTGTGCGCACACTTCCTGGTGGGAGTGTGTAGCAGGGCCGGAGGGACTTGAACCCCCAACCGCTGGTTTTGGAGACCAGTGCTCTACCAATTGAGCTACGACCCTTTGGTGTGTCCCCAACGTACCGCATTCGGCCGGGTGCTCCATGTGCACCCACTCGATCGCGGCCGTGGAGGCCAACGACGTCAGAGTGTACGTGGTCCACGGCCCTCCGTCGAACAGAAAGGGCCCGCACGGGCGGTGCGGTGACAAGATCACCCAGGCCACGCCCCGGATTCGGATGCCTGTTCAATCCCCGGCCGCGGTCCGCCCAGTCTGTGAAACCCGTGTTCCGCGGGCGTTTCGCGTCTGGAACGATGGGCACATGAGCCCTGCAACCCCTCCGACCGAGCGCCGGGTCTCCGCCCGGATCGGCGCGATCTCCGAGTCCGCCACCCTCGCCGTGGACGCCAAGGCCAAGGCCCTCAAGGCGGCCGGGCGTCCGGTGATCGGCTTCGGCGCCGGTGAGCCCGACTTCCCGACCCCGGACTACATCGTCGAAGCGGCCATCGAGGCCTGCAAGAACCCGAAGTACCACCGCTACACGCCGGCGGGCGGCCTGCCCGAGCTGAAGGCGGCCATCGCGGCGAAGACGCTGCGGGACTCCGGCTACGAGGTGGACGCCTCGCAGGTCCTGGTCACCAACGGCGGCAAGCAGGCGATCTACGAGGCCTTCGCCGCGATCCTGGACCCGGGCGACGAGGTGATCGTCCCGGCGCCGTACTGGACCACCTACCCGGAGTCGATCCGGCTGGCCGGCGGTGTCCCGGTGGAGGTCGTCGCCGACGAGACGACCGGCTACCGGGTCTCCGTGGAGCAGCTGGAGGCGGCCCGCACCGAGAGGACCAAGGTCCTCCTGTTCGTCTCGCCCTCGAACCCGACCGGCGCCGTCTACGGCGAGGCGGAGGCCGAGGCGATCGGCCGCTGGGCCGCCGAGCACGGCCTGTGGGTGCTGACGGACGAGATCTACGAGCACCTGGTCTACGGCGACGCGACGTTCACGTCGCTGCCGGCGCTCCTTCCCGAGCTGCGCGACAAGTGCATCGTGGTCAACGGCGTCGCCAAGACGTACGCGATGACCGGTTGGCGCGTGGGCTGGATGATCGGCCCGGCGGACGTGGTCAAGGCGGCGGCGAACCTCCAGTCGCACGCCACCTCCAACGTCTCCAACGTCGCGCAGGCCGCGGCGCTCGCGGCCGTGTCGGGCGACCTGGAGGCGGTCGCGATGATGCGCGAGGCCTTCGACCGGCGCCGCAGGACGATCGTGCGGATGCTCAACGAGATCGACGGCGTGGTCTGCCCGGAGCCGGAGGGCGCGTTCTACGTGTACCCCTCGGTGAAGGCGCTGATCGGCAAGGAGATCCGGGGCAGGCGCCCGCAGAGCTCGGTGGAGCTGGCGGCGCTGATCCTGGAGGAGGCCGAGGTCGCGGTCGTTCCGGGCGAGGCGTTCGGTACGCCCGGCTATCTGCGGCTGTCGTACGCGCTCGGTGACGAGGACCTGGTCGAGGGCGTGAGCCGGATGCAGAAGCTGCTCGCGGAGGCGAAGGCCTGACGTCGGTCGTCGTCGGTCGTCTTCCGGGGCGGTCACCTTCCTGAAGGAAGGTGACCGCCCCGTTCGTTTGTGCGAGCAAGGCCTCCAAAGAGGTCGGAAGGGGAAAGTGCTACCGGCGTGGCGGGAACGTACGGCAGGATCTTTGGATGGAGCACGTACGTGATGTCGCCGAACTGCCGAAAGCCCATCTGCATCTGCACTTCACCGGGTCGATGCGGCCCTCCACCCTGCTGGAGCTGGCCGACAAGTACGGCGTACGCCTGCCCGAGGCGTTGACCGACGCCCTGGTGGGCGGGGAGCCGCCGCGGCTGCGGGCCACGGACGAGCGGGGCTGGTTCCGCTTCCAGCGGCTGTACGACGCGGCGCGTTCGTGTCTGAGGGAGCCGGAGGACATCCGGCGTCTGGTGCGGGAGGCCGCGGAGGAGGACGTCAAGGACGGCTCCGGGTGGCTGGAGATCCAGGTCGACCCGACCTCGTACGCCCCGCGTCTGGGCGGGCTGATCCCGGCGATGGAGATCATCCTGGACGCGGTCGACAGCGCGTCGCGCGAGACCGGGCTCGGTATGCGCGTCCTGGTCGCCGCGAACCGGATGAAGCACCCTCTGGACGCGCGCACGCTGGCGCGTCTGGCGGTGCGGTACACGGAGCGTGGCGTGGTGGGCTTCGGCCTCTCCAACGACGAGCGCCGGGGCATGGCGCGGGACTTCGACCGCGCGTTCGCCATCGCGCGGGACGGCGGCCTGCTCTCGACCCCGCACGGCGGCGAGCTGACGGGCCCCTCGTCGGTCCGCGACTGCCTGGACGACCTGCGCGCGGACCGGGTGGGGCACGGCGTTCGCGCGGCGGAGGACCCGCGCCTGCTCAAGCGGCTGGCGGACCGGGGCGTGACCTGCGAGGTGTGCCCGGCCTCGAACGTGGCGCTCGGCGTCTACGAGAAGCCCGAGGACGTCCCCTTGCGGAAACTGTTCGAAGCGGGCGTCCCGATGGCCCTGGGCGCCGACGACCCCCTGCTGTTCGGCTCCCGTCTGGCGGCCCAGTACGAGATCGCCCGCCGCCACCACGACTTCACGGACCGGGAACTCGCGGAACTGGCCCGGCAGTCGCTGCGGGCCTCGGCGGCGCCCGAGGACGTCAAGGCGAAGCTGCTGGCGGGGGTGGACGCCTGGCTCACGGCGCCCGCCTCCTGACCGGCGCGCCGGTCCGGCACCGCACCGGTGCGGTGCCGGGCGCGGTCAGAGGCTGACGCCCACCGTCACCGGCTCGTTGACCAGCGTGACCCCGAAGGCCTCGTGCACCCCGGCGACGACCTCGCGGGCCAGGGCGAGCAGGTCCTCGGTGGTGGCGCCGCCGCGGTTGGTGAGGGCCAGGGTGTGCTTGGTGGAGATACGGGCGGGGCCGCTGCCGTAGCCCTTGGTGAAGCCCGCCTTGTCGATCAGCCAGGCCGCGGAGGTCTTGGTGTGCTCCTCCCCCGCCGGAAACGCGGGCGGCTCCGCCTCGGCGCCCAGGCGCTCCTTCACGCGCGCGCGGAACGCGGCGAACTGCGCGCGGTCGAGGATCGGGTTGGTGAAGAAGGAGCCCGCGGACCAGGTGTCGTGGTCCGCCGGGTCCAGGACCATGCCCTTGCCCGCGCGCAGCCCGAGCACGGTCTCGCGGGCGGCGGCCAGCGGCACCCGGTCGCCGGGCTCGACGCCGAGGGCGCGGGCGGTCTCGGCGTACTTGACGGGGGCGGAGAGCCCCTGCGCGTCCTCCAGCGCGAACCGGACCCGCAGGACGACGAACCGGTCGGGTTCGGCCTTGAACCGGCTGTGGCGGTAGGAGAACGCGCACTCGGCGTTCGGGATCGTGACGGTCCGGCGCGTCCGGCGGTCGTAGGCGACGACCTCGGTGATGGTCGAGGAGACCTCCTGGCCGTAGGCGCCCACGTTCTGGATCGGGGTCGCGCCCGCGGAACCGGGGATGCCGGACAGGCACTCGACGCCGGCGAGCCCGGCCTCCACGGTGCGGGCGACGGCGTCGCTCCACACCTCCCCGGCGGCCAGCTCGAGCCGCGTGCCGTCGAGGTCGAAGCCCTCGGTCGCGAGGCGCAGGGCGATGCCGTCGAAGCCCTTGTCGCCGATGACCAGGTTCGATCCGCCGCCGATCACCAGCAGCGGCGTGCCGGAGTCGTCGGCCTCGCGGACCGCGGCGATCACCTCGGCGTCGGTGGTGGCGGTGATCAGGCGGGTGGCGGGGCCGCCGAGACGGAAGGTGGTCAGCGGGGCGAGCGGGGCGTCATGGAGTTCCTGCACGCGCCCAAGCGTACGAGACGGCGGCGGCTGCCCCGGCGGCACGGGGGTGCGGCCCCGCCGCAGGGGACGGGGCCGCACGGGGCCGCACGGGGGTGCGCCGCAGGGCCCCGGTCCCCCGCGCTCCGGGGAGTGCGGGGCCGGGGCCGTCCGTGCGGGGCTCCGCCGCGGGCACGGGGAGCGCGCGCGGCGATGTGCGGGGCGGCGCTCAGGACGTGGCGGTGCCCAGGAGCGGTTCCTGGTCGGCGGACCCGGCTCCGGGCTCGTCCCGTGCGAGGTCGACGGCCTTGGGGGCGCGCCGCCGGCCCGGGATGCACAGGGTCGCGACCGCTGCCAGCGCCACCGTCGCGGAGCCGAGCACGAGGGCCGGACGCAGGCCGTCGACGAAGCTCTGCGCGGACTCGTAGCCGCCCTGGGCGGAGAAGACCGAGGCCATGATGGCGATGCCGAGAGCCCCGCCCACCTCGCGCAGCGCGTTGTTGGCGCCGGAGGCGATGCCCTGCTCCTGCGGACGGACGCTGGACATGACCAGGTTGGAGGCCGGTGCGAAGAACAGGGCCATGCCGACGCCGCTGATGATCAGGGCGGGCAGCTGGGTGGCGTAGGAGGCGTGTGTGGTGACCACGGCGGCCATGTATCCGAGGCCCACGGCCTGCAGGAGGAGTCCGGCGGCGACGACCGGACGGCCTCCGAGCCGGTCGGAGAGGACGCCGGCGACGGGGGCGACGATCATCGGCATGCCGGTCCAGGGCAGCATCCGCAGCCCCGCCTCGGTCGGCGAGTACCCGAGGACGCCCTGCATGTACTGGCTGAGCAGGAAGATCGAGCCGAACATGCCCAGGAACATCAGCAGGCTCGCGGCGTTGATGCCGGAGAAGGCGCGGGAGCGGAAGAGCCGCATGGGGAGCATCGGGTTCCTGCTCCGGGTGCCGTGCAGGACGAAGAGTCCGACCAGCACGCCTCCCGCGATCAGGCCGGTCAGGACGAACGGGTCCGTCCAGCCGTCGGAGGGGGCGCGCACCAGCCCGTAGACGATCCCGAAGAGTCCGCCGCTGACGAGGAGGGTGCCGGGGATGTCGAGCGCGGCGCCGCTGCCGTGGGACTCGGCCAGGCGCAGGCGGGCGAGCGGCATGACGGCGAGGCCCAGCGGAACGTTCAGCCAGAAGATCCAGTGCCAGGAGACGTGTTCGGTGAGGCTGCCCCCGATGAGGGGTCCCGAGGCGACGGCGAGCCCGTTGATGGCGCCCCAGATCCCGAAGGCCATGCCGCGCTTCTCGGCCGGTACGGCGGCGGTGAGCAGTGTCAGTGTGAGTGGCATCATGACGGCCGCGCCGACGCCCTGGACGGCGCGGGCCGCGATCAGGGAGTCGATACCGGGCGCGAGGGCCGCGGCGGCGGACGCGAGCGTGAAGACGGCCATACCGGCGAGGAAGAGCCGCCTGCGGCCGAAGCGGTCACCGAGGGCGGCGCCGAACATGAGCAGGACCGCGAAGGTGAGCGTGTACGCGCTCACGGTCCACTCCAGGTCGTCCAGTCCCCCTCCGAGATCCGCGCGGATGGAGGGCAGGGCGGTGGTGACGACCAGGTTGTCGAGGGCCGCCATGAACCCGGCGACACCGGTGATCACGAGGGCCCACACCGCTCCCCCTCTACGTGCTGTCTGCTGCTGTGACATCGCTCTCCCCCAGCGGGTGAATCTCACTTAGTTATCGATGACTAACTTCTTTGCACCGTACGACCGTACGGACCGTGACCCGAGCCGCCACACGCGCGCCCGGCCGCCCCCTACGGCGCGGGCCGGATCGGCGGCTTGGCCGGATCGTACATCCCGCTCCAGACCCGGTGCCCGGCAGGAAAACCCATGGCCACCAGGGTGTTGATGAGCATCCCGTACGCCATGAAGGTCGTCGTCTCGTTCACGTCGGCCCCCAGCGGGAGATGCACCGTGTCCCACAGCTCCATCCAGGCGGTGCGCACGGTCTCGCCGAACTCGCTGTCGCCCTCCGCCTCGACGGCGGCCACGGTGAGGTACGTCTGCATCTGCATCTGGAGCGTCTCGGGGTGCTCCGCGATCAGCCGCGTGTACGCGTTCGCCATGGCATGGAGGGCCTCCTCGCCCTCCAGCCCCTTCGACGCCTCCGCGAACACCCGGCAGGTGTCCTCGACGCACCGGAGCGAGGCCGCGGCGAAGATCGCCTTCTTGCTCGGGAAGAGCCGGAACAGGTACGGCTGCGACACTCCCACCCGCCTGGCGATCGCCTCGGTGGAGGTGCCGTGGTACCCGCGCCGAGAGAACTCCGCGACCGCCGCGCGGACGACGCTCTCGCGCCTGTCTTCTGCGCTCATCCTGACCATGCGACTAAGTTAGTACTCAATCACTAACTAAGTCCAGGTGAGCCCGCGCATCAGGACTCACCCCGCACAGGTAAGGGGCGCCCACCATTGCGGGCGCCCCTTACGAGGTGCTGTCAGGCCGATCGAGGCTCGGGTCGGACCGGGGCCGGGTCAGGCCAGTCGTACGACCGCCCGGGACATGCCGAGCACCTTCTGTCCGGCGCTGGTGGCCGTGAGGTCGACGCGGACGGCGTTGTCGTCCAGCTTGGCCGCCACCTTGGCGCTGACCTCGACCAGGGCCCCTTCGTCGTCGTCGGGGACGATCACGGGCTTGGTGAACCGGACGCCGTACTCGACGACCGCCCCCGGGTCGCCCACCCAGTCGGTCACCACGCGGACGGCCTCGGCCATGGTGAACATGCCGTGCGCGATGACGTCCGGCAGCCCGACCTCCCTGGCGAACCTCTCGTTCCAGTGGATCGGGTTGAAGTCCCCGGAGGCGCCCGCGTACCGCACGAGCGTGGCGCGGGTGACGGGGAAGGACTGGGCCGGCAGCTCGGTGCCGACCTCGACGGCGTCGTACGCGATCTTCGCGGTCATCCGCGTCACGCCTCCTCTTCCGGTTCCGGCGCCCGGGCCACGAGCTTGGTCCAGGCGGTCACCACCTGCTCGCCCGCCTCGTCGTGGACCTCGCCGCGGATGTCCAGGACGTCGTTCCCGGCCAGGGACTTGATGGACTCGATGGTCGAGGTGACGCTCAGGCGGTCGCCGGCGCGAACCGGGCGCACATAGGCGAACCGCTGGTCCCCGTGCACCACCCGACTGAAGTCCAGGCCGAGCTTGGGGTCCTGGACCACCAGTCCGGCGGCCTTGTACGTGATCGCGAAGACGAAGGTCGGCGGGGCGATCACATCGGGGTGGCCGAGCGCCTTGGCGGCCTCAGGGTCGCTGTAGGCGGGGTTCGTGTCGCCCACGGCCTCCGCGAACTCGCGGATCTTCTCCCGGCCGACCTCGTACGGATCGGTGGGCGGGTAGGACCGCCCCACGAAGGACTGGTCGAGCGCCATGCGTCCGGCACCTCCTGCTGGTTCCTCGTAGTTCCTCGGGTCCGGCGCCGCCGGACCCGCCGCAGGACGCGCGACCGCGCGGCCGGCTCCGTGGTCGGTGCCTGACCATGACAACGCCGCGAGGCCGCCCCCCTGGTTGCTGGGGACGGCCTCGCGAACGAGCCTTGATTATCGCGTCTCGCGGTGCGCGGTGTGCGCATTGCAACGCGGGCAGTGCTTCTTCATCTCAAGACGATCCGGGTTGTTGCGCCGGTTCTTCTTGGTGATGTAGTTCCGCTCCTTGCACTCCACGCAGGCCAGCGTGATCTTCGGGCGGACGTCGGTGGCAGCCACGTGAGTGCTCCTTGACGAACGGATGGGTCAATACAACGCAAGAAAGAGTAGCCGATCGAAGGACCGACCCCGCAATCGGCTACTGTCAGTAGCGGTGACCGGACTTGAACCGGTGACACAGCGATTATGAGCCGCTTGCTCTACCGACTGAGCTACACCGCTTTGATGCGATCGGGTCCCGCCTCTCGGCGGGAACCTCTCACACCAGAGCCCCAATACGGAATCGAACCGTAGACCTTCTCCTTACCATGGAGACGCTCTGCCGACTGAGCTATTGGGGCGAGCGATGAAGACATTACACGGTCGCCCGCCGTTCGCCCAAATCCGTTTCACGGCGCCCGTCCGGGCCTGTCGTCCGGCTCCCACCGGGTCCGCCGGCGGTGCCGTCCCAGGCGTTTCCCCGCGCCCCTCGGGCACCCTCCGGGCATCGCCCCGAGCCCTTCCGGCCGGTGGGCTCGAAGGCGCGGACGATGACGCACGGTGTGCGTACACGCCGGTACGACTATTGCGCTCCTCCCCGCGACGACCGGTTCGTCACCCTAGGCTCGGACTCACTCTGCGTGATCTTGCCTCCGGCGCGCAGCCGCCGCCCCCGACCCACAGGAGCGCGATGCCCGACAGCCGACCGCGGCCGCCCGGCCCGTCGTCCTCGTCGTCGGCGCGGGCCGACGGGACGCTGCTGTGCGGGGCCCGGCTCACCGACGGGCGGACGGTGGACGTCCGCCTGGGCGGCGGCCGCATCGAGGCCGTGGGCACGGTCGGCAGCCTGGCCGCGGACACCGTCGGCGCCCGGATCGACCTCCGCGGCTTTCTGCTTCTGCCGGCCCCCGCCGAACCGCACGCGCACGGCGACTCGGCCCTGTCCGCCGACACCGACGGGCCGGTGTCCTACGAGCCCGAGCAGGTGCAGCGCCGCACCACCGAGGCCGCACTGCTGCAACTCGGGCACGGCGCCACGGCCCTGCGCTCGCATGTGCGCATCGGCGATGTCCAGGGCCTGGAGGCGCTGAGCGCGGTGCTCGGGGCGCGGCGTTCGCTGCGCGGGCTCGCCGACCTGACGACCGTGGCGATGCCCCGGGTGCTGACCGGGGCCGCGGGGGCGGACGGGCTCGCGATGCTGCGGGACGCGATGAAGATGGGCGCCACGGCGGTGGGCGGCTGCCCGGACGCCGACCCTGATCCGACCGGATACGCGGAGGCCGTTCTGGAGTTGGCCGCCGAGTTCGGCTGCCCGGTGGACCTGCACACGGACGCCGCCGATCCGGCGCGCCTGGCACGGCTCGCCGCGATGTCCGGCGGCCTGCGTCCCGGGGTGACGCTCGGCCCGTGCGGGGGCCTCGGGCGCCTGTCGGCGGGAACCGCCGCGCGCAGCGCGGAACGGCTCGCGGCGGCGGGGGTGACGGTGGTCTGCCTGCCGCAAGGCCGCTGCGGAGCCGCCGAGGAGCGCGGCACGGCTCCGGTGCGGCTGCTGCGGGCGGCCGGGGTACGGGTCGCGGCGGGCAGCGGGGCGCTGCGGGACGTGTCCAACCCCGTGGGGCGGGGAGATCCGCTGGAGGCGGCCTTTCTGCTCGCGTCGCGGTACGGGCTGCCCCCGCAGGACGCGTACGACACCGTCAGCGCGGCGGCGCGGGCCGCGCTCGGGCTGCCCGAGGTGCGCGTGGAGGCCGGCTTCCCGGCGGAACTCCTCGCCGTGCGCGGTGACCGGCTCTCGAGCGCGCTGTCGCTCGCGTACAGCCGCATCGTCGTCCACCGGGGGCGCGTGGTGGCCCGCACGAGCGCGGTGCGGGAGTACTGCAACTCGGCGACGGCCGCCCTGGATCTGCCCCGGCAGGGGCGCACCGAGCACTGAGAGGCCGGGGGCGCGGGCCGGTGGCGTCGGGCGAGTCGCGGGTCCCGGCCGGGGCGGCGTGGGCCGGGGGCGCGGACCGGGGCGCGGACCGGTCGACGTCCGTGCGGGCACGTGGTCCGGGACAGGCGTACGGTCAAAGACATGCGCATTGTCATCGCTGGTGGTCATGGACAGATCGCGCTGCGGCTGGAGCGGTTGCTCGCCGCGCGCGGTGAGGAGGCCGTGGGGATCGTCCGCCGGGCGGAACACGCCGGCGACCTGCGGGCGGCGGGTGCCGAACCGGTCGTGTGCGACCTGGAGTCGGCGTCGCTGGAGCAGGTCGCCGCGCTCCTGGAAGGCGCCGACGCCGCCGTCTTCGCGGCGGGTGCGGGCCCGGGCAGCGGGGTCGACCGCAAGTTCACGGTGGACCGGGACGCGGCCGTCCTGTTCGCGGACGCGGCGGAACGGGCGGGCGTACGGCGGTTCGTCGTCGTCTCCTCGATGGGCGCCGATCCGGACCACCCCGGCGACGAGGTGTTCGACGTGTATCTGCGGGCGAAGGGGGAGGCCGACGCGTATGTGCGCGCCCACAGGTCTCTGGAGTGGACGATCCTGCGCCCCGGCGCGCTGACGGACGACGCGGGCAAGGGCCTCGTACGCCTGGAGGCGCACACCGGCCGCGGGCCCGTCCCGCGCGACGACGTGGCGGCGGTGCTCGCGGAACTCGTGGACACGCCCGCGACGGCCGGCCTGACCCTGGAACTGGTCGGCGGTTCCACGCCGGTGTCGGTGGCGGTGAAGTCGGTGGCGGGGAACTGAGACCCGGCCGGGCGGACCCGGACGGCGCTCGGAAGGCGCGTCAGAAGAGGGGGAGCTGGCCGGGGAACTCCGGGACGGCGTAACCGTCGAGGGCGGGCTGTGAGGTGTCGTCCGGCGCGAGTCGGCGTGAGCCGGGGCACGAGACGAGGTCTCCGCTCGGGCGTGTCCCGGGCGGGTCATGACGGGCGAACCGCCCCGCGACGACGGCGATGTCCCGGCGGCACTCGGGGCACTTCCTGCGGCGGGACGACATACGCCCAGCGTACGGGACGGCTACGAGCCTCTGCCCGGGATTGACGTTCCGTCACCCCCTTCCGGTGGCGGGAAGGGGGTGACGGGCCGTGTCGTCGCGGCGCTCCGGCCGGGCGGAGGCGGGCGCGTGGCGGGGGCGTGGCGGGCACCCGACAGGCGCGCGGCAAGGGCACGGCGGGTGAAGGTGGCGCGGCCGGTGGTGGTCGCGGCGGCCGGGGGGTGTGTCAGCGGTGGTCGCGGAGGAAGGCCGGGATGTCGGCGCGTGACGGGTAGTCGGGCAGGGGCGCGGGCCTGTCCTGCAGGAACGCGGTGATGACGGCGGCGGCTCGCCGGTTGTTGTCGTCGAGCCCGTTCCACATGTGGTGTCCGACCCCGGGCATGTACTGCGTGCGCCGCACGGCGGGGTCGTCGGCGAGCACGGCGGTCTCCCACTGGCGGACCTGCGAGGAGCACTCGGCGATCATCAGCATGGCGGGCGTCCGGGAGCGCCCGAGCCGCGCGGCTATGGAGGGCGAGTCCTCGACCGTCCGCTGGACCCGGAGGCTGGCGGCGGGGCTGAAGGAGAAGGTGCGTGCCGTGTCCTCCACCGGGATGCGGTGCGCGTCGCGCGCGCAGTACCCGGATGCGGTGTCGCCACCCAGGTCGGCGGCGGTGAACGCGTTGTCGCCCTCCGCCTGTCCGATCAGCCCGGTGCCGGGGCTGAGGAGCCCGAGCCGCATGAGGCCGAACACGACCGCGTACCGGGGCGTGCGGGTCGAGCGCGGCCCGCTGGGGGCGGGCGCGAGTCCGCGCGCGGAAGGCCGCCCCCGGTGTCCGGGGGCGTGCGCGGTGGGACCGTCCATCGGCCCGGGCTCGGCGATGATCGCCCGGTGCACGCGGGCCGCGACCCGAGGATCGGCCAGAGCTCGGGTGAGGACCGTCCCGCCCGAGGAGAACCCGAGAACGTCGGCCCTGCCCTTGCCCAGGCGGTCCAGGAACGCGGCGAGGTCGCGCACCGTCCTGGAGATCGTGTACTGCGCCATCGGAAGCAGGTCGCTGCGCCCGCCGCCGGCCTGCTCGAAGGCGTAGACGTCGTAGCCCTGACCCGCCAGGAGCCGCAGGAACCGGTGGTCGAGGACCGAGATGCCGCGGACGGGACCGCCGTTGAGGTACACGAGCGGAACGGGGTGCCGACCGCCCGTGCCCTCGGGCGGATAGTGGTACACGGCGACCCGGCTTCCCGTGGCCAGCCTCCAGTGCTGTGTGGTCACGAAGGGCAGGTCGGGCGGATACCGCCGCTCCGTGGGCGCGGTCGGCACGCACACCGACGCCGCCAGTGCCGCCGCGACGGCCACCGGCAGGAACGGCGCGAGCCGGGACGACCGGGACGGCCGGGTGGGAAGCCCCCGCGCCCGGCCGTCCCGGCTCGGGCGCGCTCGCCGCCCTCGCCGCACCGCGACGGCCGTCGCGACCGCGAAGGTCGCCAGCCATGCGGGGATCCCTGAGGCCGCCCCGTCCATGAGCACGAGGAGGGTCAGGAACAGCAGGATCCAGCCCGCCGCGACGGCCAGGGCCAGGAGAAGGCGTCCCGCTGCGCGAGCGAGGCGAGGTGGCGCGAACGTGAGCATGAGTCCCCCGTGGTCGTGACACGCATCGTTTTCGGAACCTTGTTCCAGAACAACGTTCCAGAACGACGTTACCAAAGCGGGTAGGCTGCTCGCCATGGGCAGGCCGAGAACGAACGACGAGACCGTCAAAGAGCGCTTGGTGGAGTGCGCGACCGAGATGCTCGCCACCCGGCCGCGCGAGTCCGTCACCGTCCGCGCCCTGGCCACTGCCGCCGGGACGTCCACGACCGCGGTGTACTCCCTGTTCGACGGCAAGGACGGACTGATCGAGGAGGTCCGCGAGCGTGCGGTCATGGGCCTGTTCCAGGACCTGTCGGCGGTGCCGACCTCCGAGGACCCGCTCGCCGACCTGTACGCGCTGGCCGCCGCCTACCGGCGCTGGGGGCGCGCGCACAGCCACCTCTACACCGTGCTGTTCGGCGGCGTACGGCCCTTCGACCCGTCGGGAGCCGTCGGCGCCGCGGACCCCGTCCGGCCCCTTCTGGCGGCCATCGACCGCGGCCTGGCGAAGTCCGTCCTCGCCGGCGAGGCGACGTCCATCGCCCTCTCCGTCTGGGTGACCCTGCACGGCCTGGTGACCTTCGAACTGACGGGCGCCCTCGACGCCGGCACGGCCGAGGCGACGTTCGACTCCACCCTCCACGCGACACTGCGCGGCTGGACGACCCCCGAGGTGTTCCAGCGCCTCCACCGGGCCGGCCGCGCCTCGTGACGACGGTGGCGGCCCGGGCCCACGCGGCCGTCTGACCGGCGCTCAGACCGAAGGCCCCCGGCGTTCATTCCCGGCGCAGGGCCAGCAGGGCCGCGTCGTCGTTCAGCCCGGAGCCGACGTACGCCCGCACGTCCGCGAGCAGTTCGTCCAGCAGTACCTCCGGGTCCCCGTGCGACAGGGCGGTCAGGCGCGGGGCGAGTGGATAGAAGCGGTCGGTGGCGTCCCGCGCCTCGGCCACACCGTCGGTGTAGAGCAACAGCAGGTCACCGCTGACGAGGTGGAGCGGGCAGGCCTGGTAGTCCCCACCGGCCAGGTCCCGCAGCCCGAGCGGCGGTGCGGCGACGGGCGGCTCCACCTCGCTGTACTCGCCGTTACGGCAGAGCAGCGGCGGGGGGTGTCCGCAGTTGACCACGACCGCCGGTCCGGGCGCGTCCGGAACACCGACCAGGACCGCCGTGACGAACTCCTCGGTCGTGGGACACCGCGCCAGCGCCGAGTCCAGCCGTCTGGCGACCTCGGCCAGATCCGGTTCGGCCCGCGCGGCCTCGCGGAAGACCCCGAGCACGTCCGCGGCCGTCTCCACCGCGGCCAAGCCCTTGCCGCGCACATCGCCGATGATCAGCCGTACGCCGTAGGGGGTGGGCATCGCCTCGTACAGGTCCCCGCCGATCCGCGCCTCGGCCTCCGCGGCCACATAGCGCACCGCCACCACCAGCGGCCCGATGCGGCGGGGCACGGGCCGCAGCAGCGCCCGCTGCGCGGCCTCGGCGACGGTGTGCACCCTGGCCAGTTCCCGCTCCTGGGTCGCCAGCACGATGACGCTGGCGCAGCTGAAGAAGGTGATCGCCGCGATCGTGCCCCCCGCGGTCGCGAGGACGGGGCCGGGCACGTTGATGTCGTACAGCGCCAGAGCGACGAAGAGCGCGCCGGCGAACACCCCCGCCGTCAGGGGGACCGTGGCCCGACGGGTGCCAATGCTCGCGAGGACGGGGAGGGTTGCGAGGACCGGGGAGAACGTGACATGGGTCCCCAGCACGACGTCGGCGACCACGGCCGCCAGGACCAGCGCGTACCCGGCGATCGCGAGGACGCGTGCCCTGCGGGGCAGCCAGGAGGAGCCCGCACCCGCGATGCCGAGGACACCGGACACTGGACCGCCCTTCCGCCGAACCGTGCTCCGTCCCCTCCACGGTCACTCGCCCACCGCTTTCCCGCGACAGCGGGAACATCAGCCGCAGGCAACGAAAAAGACCCCCTTCGACCATCCGTAGAGGCTGGTCGAAGGGGGTCTTCCCCAATGTGGCGGCGCCAGGATTCGAACCTGGGAAGGCTGAGCCGGCAGATTTACAGTCTGCTCCCTTTGGCCGCTCGGGCACACCGCCGGGGTTGCCGCCCTGGAGCCGCGCTTCCGCGGCGCTCCCTGGCAACGACGTAAACAATACCTGATCCGGCGGGGTGCTTCGCCACCCAATAGGTCGGCGTCCCGAAGGGCCTGGGTGGCTAGGCTTAGCCGGATGCGGCCCGGGTCCTCACCGGGCCGGGCGGCCTCGCCTCCGCGCGGTGGCGACCGCCCCGTTCGGCCGCTGTTCCACCCTGTTCCATCCCGATCCACCCCGATACTTAGGAGCCACAGGACATGGCCGACTCCAGTTTCGACATCGTCTCGAAAGTCGAGCGGCAGGAGGTCGACAACGCCCTCAACCAGGCCGCCAAGGAGATCTCCCAGCGGTACGACTTCAAGAACGTCGGCGCCTCGATCGCCTGGTCCGGCGAGAAGATCCTGATGCAGGCCAACTCCGAGGACCGGGTGAACGCCGTCCTCGACGTCTTCCAGTCGAAGCTGGTCAAGCGCGGGATCTCCCTGAAGTCGCTCGACGCCGGCGAGCCTCAGCTCTCCGGCAAGGAGTACAAGATCTTCGCCTCGATCGAGGAGGGCATCTCGCAGGAGAACGCCAAGAAGGTGGCGAAGATCATCCGCGACGAGGGCCCCAAGGGCATCAAGGCGCAGGTGCAGGGCGACGAGCTGCGCGTCACCTCCAAGAGCCGTGACGACCTCCAGGCAGTCATCGCCCTCCTCAAGGGCCAGGACTTCGAATTCGCGCTGCAGTTCGTGAACTACCGGTAGTCCGTTCGGCGGTACGGCGGAGGGTGGGCGCCCCGCGACGGGATGCCCACCCTCGTGCGTCGCGCCCCTGCCGCGCCGGAGCTCCTTGGGGCTCGCTCAGCGGCGCGAGTCACCGAAGAGCACGCGGTAGATGATCAGCAGCACCAGCGAGCCGCCGATCGCGGCGGCCCAGGTGGGGCCGTCGAAGAAGTGCTTGCTGATCGGGTGGTGCAGCCAGCGGGCGGAGATCCAGCCGCCGATGAAGGCACCCGCGACACCGATGAGGGTCGTGCCGATGAAACCGCCGGGGTCCTTGCCCGGCAGAAGGAACTTGGCTATGGCGCCCGCCAGGAGCCCCAGAAGAATCCAACCGACAATACCCATGCCCTGACCCCGCCTCTCCGCGCTGTGCCTGTGCTGTCCTCTTGCTCCGGCCAGGCTGTGTTCATTCGTCAAAACCGCCGGGGACGACAATCGGGCTCGATCTCGCGTTCGAGCGCACGAACACGCTCGCCGACGCCGAGGAAGACGCTTCCTTCCCAACCGCCGGTTGCAGGTATCCGCGGCCGACTGCGGGAGCCGCGCGCGAGGCGCCTCACGACACGGCCCGAGGCGCGACGGCACGCAGGCGGGGCCACCGACGGTTCGACCGCCGAAGAGCCGCGGCCCGTCCGGCTACACGGTCCGCGTCACGGCAGGCGCCCCCGTGCGGGTCGCGAAGTCCGGCCACAGCGCCAGGTCCGCGCCCTCGTGGGACTCCTCGTACCAGCCCGTGCCGTCGAGCCAGGCCTGAAGCCACTCCGCGAGGCTGGAAGCGTCCACGTACCAGGCCTGCCGGGCGTCGTCGGCGTTCGGCTCGTAGAGCAGCACCATGCCCTGCGGGGTGTCGCAGTCCACGCACGCGTACATTCCGCAGCCCCAGTGCGATATCGGCAGCAGGCCCTCGGGCCAGGGCCATGCGGGATCTCTGCGGCCGCTCTCACGGTTCGCGAGGTACTGCGGGACGGCGGCCGGCTCTCCGGAGGGCGCACTGTCGAGCAGGGGCAGCAGTCCGTACTCCGGGCCGAACCCGCCGTCGCCTACGCGCAGGTAGAGCGAGGCGAGCAGCGGGGGCAGGGTGAAGCCCAGGGTGGCCTCGGCGCGGGCGAGGGCGGCCTCCTCCACGGGCGCGGGAAGCGAAGGCCAGCCCCATGGGCGGACGTCGCGGGCCTGCTCCACCACCTTGTCCAGCAACTGCTCGTTCTCGGTCATGGGTTCATGATGCAGGCTGCCACCGACAACGGGACGGGCCTGTGGACAACTCGCGTCGCCTCGGCCCGTCCGCTCGTCAGCGCTGCGCGAAGGGCTCGCTGGTGGGGACGATCTCGCGCCCGAGAGGGAGCAGCGAGACGGGGATGAGCTTGAAGTTGGCGACGCCGAAGGGGATGCCGATGATCGTCAGGCACAGGGCGACGCCGGTGACGACATGGGCGAGCGCCAGCCACCAGCCCGCGAGGACCAGCCACAGGACATTGCCGATGCACGAGGGCGCCCCGGCGTCGCGGCGCTCGACCGTCGTATAGCCGAAGGGCCACAGCGCGTAGACGCCGATGCGGAACGCGGCGATGCCGAAGGGGATGCCGATGATGGTGAGGCAGAGCAGCGCGCCGGCCAGCACGTACCCGAGGAACAGCCAGAAGCCGCTCAGGACGAGCCATATGACGTTCAGGATTGCCTTCATCGGTGGCGACCTGCCATCTGTTCGAGCCGGGAGATGCGCTCCGCCATCGGCGGGTGCGTGGAGAACATCTTGGAGATTCCCTGCCCTGGACGGAAGGGGTTGGCGATCATCATGTGGCTCGCCGTCTCGATGCGCGGCTCGGGCGGCAGCGGAAGCTGCTGGGTGCCGGTCTCCAGTTTGCGCAGGGCGCTGGCCAGGGCGAGCGGGTCGCCGGTCAGCTGGGCGCCTGACGCGTCCGCCTCGTACTCCCTGGAACGGCTGATGGCGAGCTGGATGACGGTGGCCGCGAGCGGACCGAGGATCATGATGAGGAGCAGGCCGAGAAAGCCGGGACCGTCGTCGTCGTCCGAGCGGCCCACCGGGATCAGCCAGGCGAAGTTCACCAGGAACATGATCACGGAGGCGAGGGCGCCGGCGACCGAGGAGATCAGGATGTCGCGGTTGTAGACATGGCTCAGCTCGTGGCCGATCACTCCCCGCAGTTCCCGCTCGTCCAGCAGGCGGAGGATGCCGTCGGTGCAGCACACGGCGGCGTTGCGCGGGTTGCGGCCCGTCGCGAACGCGTTCGGTGCCTCCGTCGGGGAGATGTAGAGGCGGGGCATGGGCTGCCGGGCCTGGTTGGAGAGCTCGCGGACCATGCGGTACAGCCCGGGGGCCTCGAACTCGCTCACCGGGCGCGCACGCATCGCGCGTAGAGCCAGCTTGTCGCTGTTCCAGTACGCGTACGCGTTCGTGCCGAGCGCGATGAGGACGGCGACGATCAGCCCGGTGCGGCCGAAGAAGCTGCCGATGACGATGATGAGTGCGGACAGTCCCCCGAGGAGTACTGCGGTCCTTAGCCCGTTGTGCCGGCGGTGCACGGTACGCCCTCCAAGTGGTGCGGCAGGGGAACCCTTGTCTGCGAATGCTGTCGACTCCACCTCTCAGTGGACCCTCCCGTACTGGTCAACGCGAGGCGAGGAGCGCGAGTTCCCTGGCACGTATGCCGCGGCGGGTGGGCCGTCCGGGTGACGCGTCGGGGCGCGCCGCGTCGGCGCCGTGCCGGTGGGAGGAGGCCCGTGCGGGGCGGCGGGAGTGGCGGCGGACGTCAGAAGAGCGAGGTGGCCGAGAAGCGCAGGACGAGTTGAGGTGCTCCGGACAGCACGATGCCGAGGACGGCGGCGAGCGCGATGGCCGCCGTGAGCGGGGCGGGCACCCGGTGCCTCTCGGGTTCGGCCCCGGCTTCGGGTGCCCTGAAGAGCAGAGCCGTCCACTGGAGGTAGTAGAAGAGCGCGATCACCACGTTGACCGCCATCACCACGGCGAGCCAGCCCAGCCCCGCGTTGACGGCCGCGGAGAAGACGGTGACCTTCGCGAAGAGGCCGATGACACCCGGTGGCAGGCCCGCCAGGCAGAGCAGGAAGAAGGCCAGCAGCAGGGCGGCGAGCGGGTTCGACGTGTACAGGCCGCGGTAGTCGGCGACACGGTTCAGGGCCCTCGCGCGGCCCACGAGCGCGGCCACGGCGAAGGCGCCCAGGTTGACCGCCGTGTACATCAGCGCGTACGCGACGGTGGAGCCGATCGCCTTCTGCGCGTCCTTGGCGTAGGCGGCCGCGGCGATCGGCACGAGGAGGTAGCCGGCCTGGCCGACGGAGGACCAGGCGAGCAGGCGTACGGCGCTGTACGCGCGCGTGGACTGCTGCCGCAGCGCCCCGAGGTTGCCGACGGTCATGGTGAGGGCGGCCAGCACGGCGAGCGCCGGACCCCAGACGTCGGCGTAGGACGGCAGGGCGACGACGGTGACGAGGATGAGGCCGGAGAAGCCGACCGCCTTGCCGACGACCGACAGGTAGGCGGCGACGGGCAGCGGCGCGCCCACGTAGGTGTCGGGCACCCAGAAGTGGAAGGGGACCGCGGCGGTCTTGAACGCGAAGCCGACCAGGGTGAGGACCACTCCGGTCTGGGCGAGCGTGTGCAGTTGCCCGTCCACGTGCTGGATCCGGTCCGCGATCCGGGCGAGGTAGAGGGTGCCGGTGGACGCGTACACGAAACTGACGCCCATGAGGCTGACGGCGGTCGCGGTGACGGAGGAGAGGAAGAACTTCAGGGCCGCTTCGGAGGACCTCCTGTCGCCGTACCGGATGCCGACCAGGGCGAACGCGGGCAGGGAGGCGACCTCCAGGGCGACGATGAGGGTGGCCAGGTCGCGGGAGGCGGGCAGCAGGGCGGCGCCGGCCGCCGAGGAGAGGAGCAGGAACCAGTACTCCCCTGCGGGGATCCGCTTCTCGGAGTCCTTGAGGGTGGTGATGGACACGAGAGCCGCGAGGAAGGCGCCGCCGAGGACGAGGAACTGGATGACGAGGGTGAAACGGTCCGCCGTGTAGCTGCACACGTGCGGGTCGCCTGTCAGGCAGAAGGTGGCGCGGTCCTTGCCCAGGAGGGGCAGCAGCGTCAGTGCGGCGGTGGCGAGCCCGGCCAGGGAGATCCAGCCGAGGAGTGCCTTGCGCTCCTCGGCGAGGAAGAGGTCCGCGATGAGGACGGCGAGGGCGACGAGGGCCGCGAGGGCGGGCGGCGCGATGGCCAGCCAGTCGACGGACTGGACGAGGGAGCTCATCGGGTGCCTCCTGCGAGGAGCTGCTGCACGGCCGGGTCGGTCAGGCCGAGGAGGGCCCGGGGCCACAGCCCGGCGACGACGGTGAGGACGACGAGCGGTGTCCAGGCCGCGAATTCGTACCTGTGGACGTCGGCGAGGGCGGGAGCCTCGGACGGTGCGTCACCCATGCACACTCTGCGCACCACAAGGAGCATGTACGCGGCGGTGAGCAGGGTGCCGAACGCGGCGATGCCCATGAAGGTGAGGAAGGCCGGGCGGCTGAGGTCCGCGGCGGGTTTGAAGGCGCCGAACAGTGCCAGCATCTCGCCCCAGAACCCGGCCAGGCCGGGCAGGCCGAGCGAGGCCACGGCGCCGAAGGCGAGCAGTCCGCCGAGGCGAGGCGCCCTGCCGTAGAGGGCGGCGCCGGACCGGTCCGGTGCGGCGGAGCCGCTCGTGGCGGGGCCCCGGTCGGGCGCCGGGAGGGCGAGGGTGTCGAGGTCGGCGCTTCCGGTGCGGTCCTTGAGGGCGCCGACCAGGAAGAAGAGGAGGCCGGTGATGAGGCCGTGGGCGATGTTGGCGAACAGTGCGCCGTTCACTCCGGTCGGGGTCATCGTGGCGATGCCGAGCAGGACGAAGCCCATGTGGCCGACGGAGGAGTAGGCGATGAGGCGTTTGAGGTCGCCCTTCGCCCCGCGCCGGGCGAGGGCGAGACAGGCGAGGGAGCCGTAGATGATCCCGACGACGGCGAACGCGGCGAGGTAGGGCGCGAAGGTGTGGAAGCCGTCCGGCGCGACCGGCAGGAGAATGCGGACGAAACCGTACGTACCCATCTTCAGCAGGACACCGGCCAGCAGGACGGAGCCTACGGTCGGGGCCGCGGTGTGGGCTTCGGGCAGCCAGCTGTGCAGCGGCCACATCGGCGTCTTGACGGCGAGCCCGAGCCCGACCGCCAGTACGGCGATGACCTGCACGGACGCGGTCAGTGAGCGGCCGTTGTCAGTGGCGAGTGCCACCATGTCGAACGTGCCCGCCTTGAGTCCGATCAGGAGCAGGCCGAGCAGCATGACGACGGAGCCGAGCAGGGTGAAGAGGATGAACCGCCACGCCGCCCGGGTCCGCCCCGCACCGCCCCAGCGGGCGATGAGGAAGTACATCGGGACGAGGACGGTCTCGAACGCGAGGAAGAACAGCAGCAGATCGAGGACGGCGAAGGTCGCGAGGGTGCCGGACTCCAGGACGAGCAGCAGGGCGACGAAGGCCTTCGGGGAAGGGCCCGCGGGCATCTTGAAGTAGGAGTGGAGCGCGCAGAGGAAGGTCAGCAGCGCGGTCAGGACGAGAAGGGGGAGGGAAATGCCGTCGATGCCGAGGTGGATCCGCACGTCGAGTGCGGGGATCCAGCTGATGTCGGTGGTGGCCTGCATCTTCGACGGGTGGTCGTGGTCGAAGCCGAGCGCCAGGGCGATCGCCGCGATGAGGACGACGCCGGTGACCGTGACCCCGTGCCGCAGCACGGCCTGCTCCGGTGACTTCCCCCGCAGCCCGGGTGGGGCGGGCAGGAGGGCGGCGAGCGCACCGATGAGGGGCACGACGACGATGAATGCCAGAAGGAAGCGCATCACGGACTCACTGATATCGATCACGCCTGCTCACGCTCCCGTGGCGAAGAGGAGGACGGCCACCGCCAGGACGACGGTGCCTGCGAGCAGCGCGCTCACATAGGTCTGCACATTGCCGGTCTGGGCACGCCGTACAGCGGCCCCGAGCAGGCGGGGTAGGGCTCCGGCTCCGCGCACGTACGTCTCGACGACCTCCCGGTCCAGGAACCGGACGAGACCGGCCGCGGCCAGCACGGGCCGGACGAAGAGCGTGTCGTACACGGCGTCCAGGTGGAAGCCGGCGGCGGCGTGGCGGTGGAGCGGGCCGAGCAGCAGCTGGCCCGGATCCGCCGGGTCGGGGGCGCGGGCGATGTCGCCGTAGGCGGCTGTGTGGCTCGCGATGGCCTCGGCTTCGACGAGTGCGGCGTCCGCGTCGGGGTGGGCGGCGACGGCGCCCAGGGGGACCCGGGCGGCGAGCGCGGTGGTGTGCCGCCAGGCGCCGTAGGTCATGAGCGCCCCGACGAGGGCGAGGCCCGTGCCGAGGACGGCGGTCGTCAGCTCGGGTGCCAGGGAGCGGCCGTCGAACCAGTCGGGCAGGACGCCGTAGGTGAGGCCGAACGCGAGCGAGGGCAGGGCGAGCACCCACAGCACCGCGTTCATGACGAGGGGCTGCCTGCCGTGGTCTGGGGCCTCGGTGCCGTGGCCCCGGAAGGCGAGCAGCCACAGACGGGTCGCGTACGCGGAGGTGAGCAGGGCGGTGAGCATGCCGGCGACGAGGACGATCCAGCCGGCGGCGCCGGGGGCGTGCTCGGTGCGGCCGGTGGCGGCGTGCTCGGCCGCGCCGAGGACGGACTCCTTGGAGAAGAAGCCGGCGAACGGCGGGATCGCGGCGAGCGAGAGCAGCGCCACGGTCATCGTCCAGTAGGCGTCGGGCACGCGGGCGCGCAGGTCCTTCATCCGGGACATGGCGGCCAGCGAGTTGGTCCCGGCGGCATGGATGACCACACCGGCGCCGAGGAACAGCAGCGCCTTGAAGGCGCCGTGGGACAGGAGGTGGAAGACGGCGGCGTCGCGGTCGCCGACGGCGAGGGCGCCGGTCATGTAGCCGAGCTGGCCCATCGTCGAGTAGGCGAGGACGCGTTTGATGTCGTCCTGGGCGAGCGCGGCGAGCGCCGAGCCGGCCATGGTGACGGCCGCTAGGACGGCGAGGACGGTCATCGCGGCGGCGGAGGCCTGGAAGACCGGGAGGAGACGGGCGATGAAGTAGACACCGGCCGCGACCATGGTCGCGGCGTGGATCAGCGCGGAGACGGGTGTCGGGCCCGCCATGGCGTCGGGGAGCCAGGTGTGCAGCGGGAACTGCGCCGACTTGCCCGCCACTCCTGCCAGGAGCAGCAGGGCGACGAGGGTCGGATGGTGCAGGCCGCCGCTCGCGACGGCGCCGAGGACCCGGGTGATGCGGAAGGAGCCGGCGTCGGTGCCCAGTGCGAACAGGCCGATCAGGAAGGGGACATCGCCGAGCTTGGTGACCAGGAAGGCCTTGATGGAGGCGGCGCGGGCCTCGGGCGTCTCCCAGTAGTGGCCGACGAGGAAGTAGGAGCAGATGCCCATGACCTCCCAGCCGACCAGCAGGACGATCAGGTCGCCCGAGTAGACGACCAGCAGCATCGCGGAGGTGAACAGGGAGACGAGCGCGGCGTACGAGGCGTAGCGCGGGTCGTCGCGCAGATAGCCGGTGGAGTAGATCTGCACGCAGGTGGCGACCACGCCGACGAGGACGGCGACCAGTGCTGCGAAGCCGTCGACGTGGAGGGCGAGGTCGATCGGGACCGAGCCGGTGGGAGTGAGTTCGGTGGCCGAGTCGATGGCCGCGCCGCCGCCCTGGCGTACGGCGACCAGCACGGCCAGCGCGAGCGAGACCAGGCTGGGCAGGACCGCCAGCGGGCGGACGAAGCCGGGGGCGGTGCGGCCCAGCAGCAGTCCGGCCGCGGCGCCGAGGAAGGGAAGGAGGGGGACGAGTACGGCGAGGGTGGTCGTGGTCACGCGGTGGCCTCCGCCTTCTCACCCGCGGCGGTGTCGCTGTCGTGGCCCTCGGCGGTGTCGCGGAGGGCGTCGATGTCCGAGGTGCCGCGGTTGCGGTGGACGGCGAGGACGATCGCGAGTCCGATGCCGATCTCGGCGGCGGCGATGGCGATGGTGAACAGGGTCAGGGCCTGGCCGGAGTGCAGTGTGTCGCGGGCGGTCCTGCTCAGCCAGACGTCGAAGGCGACGAGGTTGAGGTTGACCGCGTTGAGCATCAGCTCGACCGACATCAGGACGAGGATCGCGTTACGGCGTGCCAGGACGCCGTACAGGCCCGTGCAGAAGAGGAGGGCGGAGAGCACGGCGGGATAGGCGAGATGCATCAGCGCACGTCTTCCTTCTCGCCGCGCGCCACCGCGCCCGACGGTGTGCCCGCGGTGGTGGCCGCCTCGCTCTTCGCCTTGCGGGAGAGGACGATCGCCCCGACCAGGGCTGCCAGCAGGAGGACGGACAGGGCTTCGAAGGGGAGGACCCAGTACCGGAAGAGACTCGCGCCGGTCACCTTGGTGGAGCCGGAGGCGGGGCCCACGAGGTCGATCCATGTGGTGCGGAACGCGTCGACGACCACCCACACCAGGGCTGCCGCGGCGGCGCCGGCCACCGTCAGGGCGGCCCAGCGGTTGCCGGAGTCGGCGTCCGGGGAACGGCCGATCGGGGCCTTGGTGAGCATCAGACCGAACAGCAGGAGGACGACGACGGATCCCACGTAGATCAGGACCTGCGTCCACGCGATGAACTCGGCGGTGAGCAGCAGGTACTCGACGGCCAGACCGCCGAGGGTCACCACGAGCCACAGGGCGGCGTGCACGAGGTGCCTGGTCGTGACGCTGACGAGCGCGGCACCGAAGGTGACCAGGCCGACGAGGACGAAGACGATCTCGACACCGCTCGGGGAGAGGAAGCCGTGCGTTTCGGTGACGGCCGCGGCCGTCACCGCGAAGGCGGGACTCACGACGCTCCTTCCTGCGAACCGTGGGTCGGTCCGGTGGGCCCGGTCGGTGTGCTCGGTGCAGTCGGTGCGCTTGGTGCGGTCGGCTCGGCCTGGGCCGCGGCGGCCAGCTTCTCCGCGGTCTTGCGGGCGGCGGCGAGTTCCTTGGGCTCCTCGGCACCCGGATCCAGCGCGGGCGGAGGGGGAACGGTCCACATCCACTCACGGAGCTTGTCGCGCTCGTGGGTGAGGTCGTGGATGTCGGTCTCGGCGTACTCGAACTCCGGTGACCAGAACAGGGCGTCGAAGGGGCAGACCTCGATGCAGATACCGCAGTACATGCAGAGGGAGAAGTCGATGGCGAAGCGGTCGAGCACGTTGCGGCTGCGCTCCCGGCCGCCGGGGGTCGCGGCAGGGACCGTCTCCTTGTGGGAGTCGATGTAGATGCACCAGTCCGGGCATTCGCGGGCGCACAGCATGCAGACCGTGCAGTTCTCCTCGAACAGCCCGATGACACCTCGGCTGCGGGGCGGAAGGGCGGGCTGGGTGTCCGGGTACTGCTCGGTGACGGACTTCTTCGTCAACGTGCGCAGGGTGACGGCAAGACCCTTGGCGAGCCCGGAGCCGGGGATCGGCAGGCGGGACATCAGGAGATCACCACCTTGACGATGCCGGTGAGGGCGATCTGGGCGAGGGAGAGTGGGACGAGGAGGGTCCAGGAGAACTTCTGGAGCTGGTCCTCGCGCAGGCGGGGGTAGGTGACACGCAGCCAGATCACGACGAACGCGAGGATCGCGGTCTTCAGGAGCGTCCAGAGCCAGCCGAGGCCGTCGGCACCCCAGGGTCCGTGCCAGCCGCCCAGGAAGAGAACGGTGGTCAGGCCGCACAGCACGACGATCCCGGCGTACTCGGCGAGCAGGAACAGGGCGAAGCGCAGACCGGTGTACTCGGTGTACGCACCGAAGATGATCTCCGAGTCGGCGACGGGCATGTCGAAGGGCGGGCGCTGCAACTCGGCCAGCCCCGCCACGAAGAAGACGAACGCGCCGACGATCTGCCACGGCACCCACCACCACGCGAAGGCGTCGAGGATGCCGGGGAGGGAGACGGTGCCCGCCGCCATCGCGACCGAGGCCGCGGCCAGCAGCATCGGGAGCTCGTAGGCGAGGAGCTGCGCGGCGGTACGGAGGCCGCCGAGCAGGGAGAACTTGTTGGCGGACGCCCATCCCGCCATGAGGGAGCCGAGGACGCCCACGCCCATGACGGCCAGGACGAAGAAGATGCCCGCGTCCACGGCCTGGCCGACGGCGCCCCTGCCCGGGCCGATCGGGATGGCGAGAAGGACGAGGAGGTACGGCAGCAGCGCGACGGCGGGAGCCAGCTGGAAGACACGGCGGTCGGCGCCCGACGGGACCACGTCCTCCTTCTGCGCGAACTTCACGCCGTCGGCCACGAGCTGCGCCCAGCCGTGGAAGCCACCGGCGTACATCGGGCCGAGGCGGCCCTGCATATGGGCCATGACCTTGTGCTCGGTCTGGCCGACGATCAGGGGGAAGGAGAGGAAGACGACGAACACGGCGAGGAGTCGCAGGGCGACGTCGAGAGCGTCGTTCACCGCGTGCCTCCGGGGTGGTCGTGGGGGTCGGGGACTTCGTCGTCGGTGGTGTCACCGGAGTCCGGGCGCTCAGCGGGGGTCGCGGGACCGGGAGGGGTGTCCGCCGGCTCGGCCACTGGCGCTTCGGCCGGCGCGGACTCCGGCTCGGCGGCCTCGGCGGCTGTGGGGGGGACCGCCCCCTCGGCGTCGGCGTGCCCGGGCTCGTCGTAGGCCGGGCGGGCATGGTGCCAGGGGGCGTCCGAACCACGCAGGGGCGCCGTTGGTTCGGGCTGCGGCTGAGCGGTCGTGCCCTCGGCGGGCTCGTCGGCGTCGGCACGCGTGCCCGCGCGCTGGGAGGCGGACCCCTGCGAGGCGCTGCGCGCACGGCGCGGACCGGTGGCGGGAGCGGCGGAAGAGGCCCCCGTCCCCGCTTCTCGCGTGCCTTCCGCGCCTCGCGTGGTCTCCGTGCCCGTTCCTTCCGTGGCCTCCGTGGCCTCCGTGGCCTCCGTGGCCTCCGTGCGCTGCGAGGCCGATCCCCCGGACGCGCTGCGGGCACGGCGCGGGCCGGACGAGGCCGCCTCGGGCACGCCACCGCTCTCCGCTCCGCGCTGGGAGGCGGACCCCTGCGAGACGCTGCGCGCACGGCGGGGCGCGGGACGCGCCTCGGTGGGCTCACCCGCGGCGGGGGCCTGCGT
This sequence comes from Streptomyces sp. NPDC048664, assembly GCF_040650555.1. NCBI lineage: Bacteria > Bacillati > Actinomycetota > Actinomycetes > Kitasatosporales > Streptomycetaceae > Streptomyces > Streptomyces sp. NPDC048664. The sequence goes on from NZ_JBEZHK010000001.1 coordinate 246,128, forward strand.
CGCCGAGCCCTCCGTCGCCGTACGGGCGCGACGCACCGGCCGGTCGCCCGCCGCCCGGGCGGGGCGGGCGGGAGCGGGGGGAAGCTGCCCCTTGAGGGGGCCCCACTCGTTCGGGTCGGGCACGCCCGGAGGCAGCATCTGGCGGCGCTTGGGGCCGCCGTGGTCGGACTCGCCGGGCTCCTTGGCGCCGGGCCATGCCTTGGCGACGCGGGCCGCCAGCACGAAGTCCTTGCGCAGGGGATGGCCTTCGAAGCCGTCGGGCAGGAGCAGGTGGTCCAGCGACGGGTGGCCTTCGAAGGCGACACCGAACATCTCGTGGGTCTCACGCTCGTGCCAGGCGGCCCCCGCGTAGACGTCCACCGCCGACGGCAGAACGGGGCTCTCGTGCGGCACCGTCGTACGCAGCAGGAGCCGGCGCAGCGGGGACAGGGCCACCACGTGGGCCGAGACGCGCAGGCCGGTGCCCGGTTCGTCGACCGCGCTCAGCCAGTCGAAGTACGTGCAGCCCAGGGTGTCGCGGGCGGTCCGGAGGGCCGTGATCCAGTGCCCCGGCGGCACGTCGACCGTGAGGACGTCGTACGACTCCTCGGCCGTGGCCTGCGCGCCGAAGAGCTCCTCGGCGGACGCGGGCAGCCAGCCTGCCGCGGTCATCGCGCCACCCCCGGACCCGAATCCCGCCCCGGAGCCGACGGCGTGGACGGCGCGGACGGCGGTGGGACCAGGCCGCTGCTCAGGGCGGCGGTGGAGGGCCGGGACACGCCGTACCGCTCGCCCAGCGATTCCCGCGCGATCTTCTCCTGGAGCTTGAGGATGCCCTGGAGCAGCGCCTCGGGGCGGGGCGGGCAGCCGGGGACGTACACGTCCACCGGGATGATCTGGTCGACGCCCTTGGTGACGGAGTACGAGTCCCAGTACGGGCCGCCGCAGTTCGAGCACGCTCCGAAGGAGATGACGTACTTCGGCTCGGGCATCTGCTCGTACAGGCGCTTGACGGCCGGGGCCATCTTGTCCGTGACCGTGCCGGACACCACCATCAGGTCGGCCTGGCGCGGACCCGGCGCGAACGGGATCACCCCGAGCCGGATGAAGTCGTGCCGGGCCATCGACGCCGCGATGAACTCGATCGCGCAGCAGGCGAGACCGAAGTTGAAGACCCACAGCGAGTAGCGGCGGCCCCAGTTCAGGACCACCTTCATCGGCTCGGGCGCGAGGCGCGAGAGCATGCCCAGCGGCTTCGGCTCCGCGACCGCGGGTGCCGCGGGTGCCGCGGGTGCCGCAGGAGGCACGTCGGGAGTCGAGGGGTTCACGTCCATGTCAGGACGCCCTTCTTGTATGCGTACAGCAGTCCCACGGCCAGGAAGCCGAGGAACACGAACATCTCCACGAGGGTGGCGGCCCCGAAGCGGGGATCGGCGAAGACCGTCGCCCACGGGAACAGGAAGATCGAGTCGACCGCGAAGATCACGTACAGGAAGGCGTAGACGTAGTAGCGGACCTGTGTGTGGGCCCAGCCCTCGCCGACCGGGTCGACACCGCACTCGTACGTCAGGAGTTTCTCGGGGGTGGGCACGACGGGGCGCAGCAGGCGGCTCGCGCCGAACGAGACGGCGACGAAGAGGACACCGACGACGGCGAGCAGCCCGACGACGGAGTAGGAGTCGAAGTAACCCGCCGCGACGACGTCGCCCGCGCCCACCGCGTTCACGGAGTGCGCGGCGCTCCTCACGTTCCCTGTCTCCGCCATGACGATGACGGCGGTCGGATCCGGCACGTCAGCCCCTCGCTCCCTGACCTCGTGACCCTGGTGAACATGGTGTTCGACGTTCTGTACGCACGGGAGTCTAGGCCCTGCTAAAGAGAGGGTAAGCAGCCCGTCGCGCCTCGGGACGCCCCGGTGTTCCCCGCGCGACCCCCGACCCCGTGCCCTCGGCGGGCCCGCGTCCGCTTCGCACGGGCTCCCGAGGGGTGGGGTTAGCCCCCGTGGGACCCGGCGGCCCGCCTCATGGCGGCACGGGCCACCGCAAGGGCACGCTGGCGTACATGACCGAACGAGGCCGGAAGCCATGACGAAACACATCGCGGGAACCGACCGCGCCGCCAGACCCGACGCTCCGGACGACGAGAGCCCGCCCGCGCTGCGCTTCGCTCTGGACGGATACACCTGGCGGGAGATCACGTATCTGCTCGCGAATCTCCCGATGGGCCTGGTGGGCTTCGTCTACGTCATGACGGTGCTGCTCACGGGGGCGTGCCTGACGGTGACCGTGATCGGGTTCCCGCTTCTGGCGGCCGGGCTGCTGGGGGCGCGCCAGTGGGGAAGGCTGGAGCGGGCGCGGGCTAGGGCACTGCTCGGGGTAGGGGTGCCGGAACCGACTCCGCTGCCGTTGCGCAGAAGCGGGGGGCCGCTCCCCCGGTTGTGGATGGCGCTGAAGGATCCGGTGGGCTGGCGGACGGCGCTGTACGGCTTCGTCCGGCTGCCCTGGGGCGTCGCCACGTTCACGGTGACGCTCGTGTCGCTCTTCGTCCTGTGGCCGGTGCTGCCGTTCATCGCGCGGGGGCTGACCCAGGTGGACAGGGCGATGGTGCGCGGTCTGCTGTCCCCCTCCGACGAGTTGGAGCGTCGGATCGCGGAACTGGAGTCCGGCCGGGGGGTGGTCGTGGACACGGCCGCGGCGGACCTGCGGCGTATCGAGCGGGATCTGCACGACGGGGCGCAGGCCCGGCTGGTGAATCTGGCGATGGGGCTCGGCCTGGCCAAGGAGAAGCTCCTCGAGGACCCGGACGCGGCCGCGGCGATGGTCGAGGAGGCGCATGGCGAGGTGAAGCTGGCGCTGCAGGAGCTGCGGGATCTCGCCCGCGGCATCCATCCGGCGGTGCTGACCGACCGCGGGCTGGACGCGGCGCTCTCGTCCGTGGCGGCGCGCTGCACCGTGCCGGTGGGCGTCACCGTGGCCCTGCGGACGAGACCGGCCGCGGCGATCGAGGGCATCGCGTACTTCACGGTCTCCGAGCTGCTGCAGAACATCAGCAAGCACAGCGGTGCCCGCTCGGCCTCCGTCGACGTGTGGCGCGCTGACGCGCGGCTGCTCATACAGGTGCGGGACGACGGCCGTGGGGGCGCCCGCCTCGACGGCGGCAGCGGAATCGCCGGGCTCGCGGAGCGGCTGAGCGCGGTCGACGGCGTCTTCCTCGTCGACTCCCCGGTGGGCGGGCCGACGACGATCACGGCGGAACTGCCTTGGAGGGACCGGGAGGACGAGTCCCGCCCGAGGTGAGGCACGGCCCGATCAAGCACGGCCCGGCACATGGAGGTGGGGATAACCCCCGGGCCAAGACGCCGACGCGCTCCATGGCCCGGCGGACGCGGGCACAGCAAGGTGGAGGTACGAAACGGCGCACCCGCCCCGCGGGGGCCGGCGCCGGCAGGGTTGACGAGGGGACGGACGACGCCGATGACCACGCAGTACGGCCAGGGATACGGAGAGTGGGAAGGCCCTGGACCCCAGGGTTCCGGAGCGGGACCGCGCCGGCTTCCGGCCGCGCTGCGGGCGCCGCTCGACAGACGCAGCTGGGGTGAGCTCTGCTACCTCCTGCTCAATCTCCCGCTCGGGATCATGATGTTCACCTACGGCGTCACCATGCTCTCCGTCGGCGCCGGCCTGCTGGTGACGTTTCTCGGCATCCCGGTCCTGGCGGCGGCGCTGGCGGGCTGCCGTGGCTTCGGGGTGCTGGAGCGAGCGCGGGCGCGGGCACTGCTGGGGCTCGAGGTGGCCGATCCGGAGCCGCTGCGGACGAGGCGGCCCGGGGCGCTCGCCTGGATGGGGGCAGCGCTCAAGAGCGGAGCGTCGTGGCGGCATCTGCTGTACACGGTGGTGCACTTTCCGTGGGCGGTGTTCTCCTTCGGTGTGGGGATCAGCTTCTGGCTGACCGGCTGGACGATGGTCACCTATCCGCTGTGGTTCTGGGTGTTCCCGATGTACGCCGGTCGCGGCGGGCTTCAGTTGTACGGCGGCCAGGGGCACGAGATCTATCTCGACAATCCGTTCGAGATCGCGGTGACCGCGCTGGTGGGGCTGCTGATCGCCCTGGCCACTCCGTGGATCGTCCGGGGGCTGACCACCGTGGACCGGCTTCTGGTGCACGGGCTGCTCGGTCCCTCACGGCTGGCGACACGGGTCGTGGAGCTGGAGTCGGACCGCGGGACGGTGGTCGACACGGCGGCGGCGGACCTGCGGCGCATAGAGCGCGATCTGCACGACGGGGCGCAGGCTCGGCTGGTGAGCCTGGCGATGGATCTGGGGCTGGCGAAGGAGAAGCTGGCGGAGGACCCGGGGGCGGCCGCGCGGATGGTGGACGAGGCGCACGGAGAGGTGAAGACGGCTCTCAGGGAACTCCGGGATCTGGCACGGGGCATCCATCCGGCGGTGCTCACCGACCGCGGGCTGGACGCGGCGCTCTCGGCGGTGGCCTCGCGATGCACCGTCCCGGTGCAGGTGGAGGTGGATCTGTCCGCGCGGCCGGCACCGGCGATCGAGGGCATCGCCTACTTCACGGCCTCCGAGCTGCTGCAGAACGTCAGCAAGCACGCCAGGGCGACGCGGGCGACAGTGGACGTGTGGCGGGTCGAGGACCGGCTGCTGCTCCAGGTGGCGGACGACGGGGCGGGCGGTGCGGACGCGTCCGCGGGATCCGGGCTGGCGGGGCTCGCGGAGCGGCTCGACGCGGTGGACGGGGTCCTGGTGGTGGACTCCCCGGACGGGGGGCCGACCCGGATCACCGCCGAACTGCCCTGGCGGTCCGCCTGACAGCGGTCCGCCGCGGGGCGGCGTCGGCCGCGGACACGGCGGGCCGGAGTTGTCCACAGGCCCCGTGAGAATCCGCGAACAGCGCGATACTGAGGTGCCAGCGGGCGGCCGGAGAAAGGCCGCCCGGGACACCGCCGGACGCGCGCACCGCACGCCCGGCGCACGGGGAGCTGCGGGGGCCAGGGACAGTGGAGAACAGGGTGCGGGTCGTCATCGCCGAGGACTCGGTGCTTCTCAGGGAAGGGCTGACTCGGCTGCTCACCGACCGCGGGCATGAGGTCGTCGCCGGTGTGGGGGACGGGGAAGCTCTGGTCAAGACCATCACGGAGTTGGCGGAGCGCGGTGAGCTGCCGGATGCCGTCGTCGCGGACGTACGGATGCCACCCACGCACACGGACGAGGGCGTCAGAGCCGCGGTCCAGCTGCGCAAGGCGTACCCCGACCTGGGGATGCTGGTGCTGTCGCAGTACGTCGAGGAGCAGTACGCCACCGAACTGTTGGCCGATTCCAGTCGGGGCGTCGGCTATCTGCTCAAGGACCGGGTCGCGGAGGTGCGCGAGTTCGTGGACGCCGTGGTGCGGGTGGCCCAGGGGGGCACCGTCCTCGATCCGGAGGTGGTCGCGCAGCTGCTCGGGCGCAGCAGGAAGCAGCGCGTGCTGAGCGCCCTCACTCCGCGGGAGCGCGAGGTCCTGGGGCTGATGGCCGAGGGGCGCACCAACGCGGCGATCGCCCGGCAGCTCGTGGTGAGCGACGGAGCCGTGGAGAAGCATGTCAGCAACATCTTCACGAAGCTCGGCCTGTCACCGAGTGGTGGGGACCACCGGCGTGTTCTCGCCGTTCTGACCTACCTCAAGTCCTGATCCACTGACACTGTGTCAGGAAGCGGTGTCATCGTGCACGGACCGGGCGTGCCGCCGGGCCCGCGCCGCAGGCCGGCCGCGGCGCCGGCGTGGCCTCACCCGTCCGGAGCACGGGAACCGGCACACGTCCGGACCACCAGAACCGAAGGATGAGCACAGAGCGTCTTCGAAACCAGCGTCGGGGGGCGAGTAAATCATGACAACTCAGGGCGCCGGACCATCTCACCATGTGGTCCACCCTGCGCACGACCCAGGGAAGGCGACCCTTACCGACGTAGGGTTGATCCTGGGAAGGCCGGCGCGACGGCCGCTCCCGGTCAGCCCCCTTGAGGGAGGTCCAGTTCAGTGACCAGCCAGGTCAGCAGTCCAGCGGAGCAAGCAGACGAAGCCCTCGTAGCAGAACAGCGCAAACCGGCGAGCGCGAAGGATGTACGCAAGCTCGATCGGGTCATCATCCGGTTCGCGGGGGACTCCGGTGACGGCATGCAGCTCACCGGTGACCGTTTCACATCGGAGACAGCCTCCTTCGGGAACGACCTGTCCACGCTGCCGAACTTCCCCGCCGAGATCCGCGCCCCCGCAGGCACCCTGCCGGGCGTCTCCTCTTTCCAGTTGCACTTCGCCGATCACGACATCCTCACCCCGGGGGACGCGCCGAACGTGCTGGTGGCGATGAACCCGGCCGCGCTGAAGGCGAACATCGGCGACCTGCCGCGCGGCGCGGAGCTCATCGTCAACACCGACGAGTTCACCAAGCGCGCCATGCAGAAGGTGGGCTACGACGCCAGCCCCCTGGACGACGGGTCGCTCGACGGCTACCACGTGCATCCCGTGCCGCTGACCACGCTCACCGTCGAGGCGCTGAAGGCGTTCGAGCTCAGCCGCAAGGAGGCCGAGCGCAGCAAGAACATGTTCGCTCTCGGCCTGCTGAGCTGGATGTACCACCGGCCGACCGAAGGCACCGAGGCGTTCCTGAAGTCGAAGTTCGCCAAGAAGCCGGACATCGCGGCCGCCAACATCGCGGCCTTCCGCGCCGGGTGGAACTTCGGCGAGACGACGGAGGACTTCGCGGTCTCCTACGAGGTCGCGCCGGCGGCCGCGGCGTTCCCCACGGGCACCTACCGGAACATCTCAGGGAACCTCGCCCTGGCGTACGGGCTGATCGCCGCCTCCCGGCAGGCGGATCTGCCGCTGTTCCTCGGTTCCTACCCGATCACTCCGGCCTCGGACATCCTGCACGAGTTGTCCCGGCACAAGAACTTCGGGGTGCGGACCTTCCAGGCGGAGGACGAGATCGCGGGTATCGGCGCGGCGCTGGGCGCGGCCTTCGGCGGCTCGCTCGCCGTGACCACGACGTCGGGACCCGGCGTGGCCCTCAAGAGCGAGACCGTGGGGCTCGCGGTCTCCCTGGAGCTGCCGCTGCTGGTCGTGGACATCCAGCGCGGCGGACCGTCGACGGGCCTGCCGACCAAGACCGAGCAGGCCGACCTCCTGCAGGCGATGTTCGGCCGCAACGGCGAGGCGCCGGTCCCGGTCGTCGCCCCGCGCACCCCGGCCGACTGCTTCGACGCGGCCATGGAGGCGGCACGGATCGCGCTCACCTACCGCACGCCCGTCTTCCTCCTGTCGGACGGCTATCTGGCCAACGGCTCAGAGCCCTGGCGGATCCCCGAGCCGGACGAGCTGCCGGACCTGAGCGTGCAGTTCGCGCAGGGCCCGAACCACACCCTGGACGACGGGACCGAGGTGTTCTGGCCGTACAAGCGTGACGTGCACACCCTCGCCCGGCCGTGGGCGATCCCCGGCACCCCGGGGCTCGAGCACCGCATCGGCGGCATCGAGAAGCAGGACGGCACGGGCAACATCTCCTACGACCCGGGCAACCACGACTTCATGGTGCGCACGCGCCAGGCGAAGATCGACAAGATCGCGGTGCCCGACATCGAGGTGGACGACCCGGACAGCGCGCGGACCCTCGTCCTCGGCTGGGGCTCCACCTACGGACCGATCACCGCGGCGGTACGGCGGCTGCGCAGGTCCGGGGAGTCGATCGCGCAGGCCCACCTGCGCCACCTCAACCCCTTCCCCCGCAATCTCGGCTCGGTTCTGGAGCGCTACGACACGGTGGTGATCCCCGAGATGAACCTGGGTCAGCTCGCCACGCTCGTCCGGGCGAAGTACCTGGTCGACGCCCGCTCGTACAACCAGGTGAACGGCATGCCGTTCAAGGCCGAACAGCTCGCCACGGCTCTCAAGGAGGCCATCGATGGCTGAGACGTCCAGGGAAGGCACGGGCACGATCGAGGCGCTCAGCCTCGTCCCCAAGGCCGTGGCCAGGCAGTCCATGAAGGACTTCAAGTCCGATCAGGAAGTGCGCTGGTGCCCCGGCTGCGGTGACTACGCGGTCCTCGCCGCGGTCCAGGGATTCATGCCGGAGCTGGGCCTGGCCAGGGAGAACATCGTCTTCGTCTCGGGCATCGGCTGCTCGTCCCGCTTCCCGTACTACATGAACACCTTCGGCATGCACTCGATCCACGGTCGTGCGCCCGCGATCGCGACGGGCCTGGCCGTGTCGCGCCGCGACCTGTCCGTGTGGGTGGTCACGGGCGACGGCGACGCGCTGTCCATCGGCGGCAACCACCTCATCCACGCGCTGCGTCGCAACGTCAACCTGAAGATCCTGCTGTTCAACAACCGGATCTACGGCCTGACCAAGGGCCAGTACAGTCCGACCTCCGAGGTCGGCAAGATCACCAAGTCGACGCCGATGGGCTCGCTGGACGCGCCCTTCAACCCGGTGTCGCTGGCGATCGGCGCCGAGGCGTCGTTCGTGGCGCGCACCGTCGACTCCGACCGCAAGCACCTGACCGAGGTGCTGCGCCAGGCCGCCGCCCATCGGGGCACGGCGCTCGTGGAGATCTACCAGAACTGCAACATCTTCAACGACGGTGCCTTCGACGCCCTCAAGGACAGGCAGACCGCCGAGGAGGCGGTGATCCACCTGGAGCAGGGACAGCCGATCCGGTTCGGGCCGCAGGGCTCGCGCGGTGTCGTGCGGGACGCCCGCACCGGTGACCTGAAGGTCGTCACCGTCACCCCGGACAACGAGGGGGACGTTCTCGTCCATGACGCGGGGGCGGCGTCCCCCACCACCGCGTTCGCCCTGTCCCGGCTGGCCGACCCGGACACCCTGCACCACACGCCGGTCGGCGTCTTCCGCTCGGTCGAACGGCCCGTGTACGACACCCAGATGGCCGACCAGCTCGACACGGCCGTCGAGCAGAACGGCAAGGGCGACCTGGCCGCGCTGCTGGCCGGCGGTGACACCTGGACCGTCGTCGGCTAGGACGGCCGCAGGCACCGCGGCGAAGAGCGCGCGGATCACGAGGAGGCCCGGGACGTCTGCGCCCGGGCCTCCTCGCGCACCCGGCGGGCCCCAGGGCTCACCGTTTCCCCCGCCTGTCATGACCGTATGGCGATACGGGCATGACAGGCGGGGGTGCCCGGCGCTACCTTCTGCCTACGAGAGGGAGGTGGCCCATGGCCGAGAAGCCGACGAGCGAACGGCGGACAGGTCTTCTGAACGGCTTCGCGGCGTACGGGATGTGGGGGCTCGTCCCCCTCTTCTGGCCCCTGCTGAAGCCCGCCGGAGCGATCGAGATCCTCGCCCACCGGATGGTCTGGTCCCTGGTCGGGGTGGGCATCGTCCTGCTGGTGATGCGCCGCTGGGCCTGGGCCGGCGCGCTGCTGCGGCAGCCGCGCAAACTGGGGCTGATCACGATCGCCGCGGCGGTCATCACGGTCAACTGGGGCGTCTACATCTGGGCCGTGAACAGCGGCCACGTCGTGGAGGCCTCGCTCGGCTACTTCATCAACCCGCTCGTCACCATCGCCATGGGCGTCCTGCTGCTCAAGGAACGGCTGCGGCCCACGCAGTGGATGGCGGTCGCGACCGGCTTCGCCGCCGTCGTCGTCCTGACCGTCGGCTACGGCCGGCCGCCCTGGATCTCGCTGTGCCTCGCCTTCTCCTTCGCCACCTACGGCCTGGTGAAGAAGAAGGTCAACCTGGGCGGCATCGAGTCGCTGGCCGCGGAGACCGCCGTGCAGTTCGTCCCCGCCCTGGCCTATCTGGCGTGGCTCACGGTCCACGGCGGCGCGACGTTCACGGACCACGGTCCCGGACACGCGGCGCTGCTCGCCGCGACCGGTGTCGTCACCGCGCTCCCCCTCGTCTGCTTCGGGGCCGCCGCGATCCGTGTGCCGCTGTCGACGCTCGGACTGCTCCAGTACCTGGCCCCGGTGTTCCAGTTCGGACTGGGCATCCTCTACTTCCACGAGGCGATGCCCGTGGAGCGTTGGGCGGGGTTCGCGCTGGTGTGGCTGGCGTTGGCGCTGCTCACGGCGGACGCCCTGCGCACGGCCCGCCGGGCCGCCGCCGCGCTCAGGAACGCGGTGGCCGCGCCCGGCACACCCGTCGGCACGGTCGTCGCGGCCGGCGCGGACGCCGCGAACGTGCCGTGCGGCCCCGAGGACGCGGCAGCGGGGTCGGGCCGGCCGGTGGACGCATAGCCCTGAGCCGGTGCAGGCTGGGGTCGGGGCCCTTCACGGCTTCCGTCCCCTCAAGCCCCCCTCAAGCCCCCTCACGACCCCAAGACCCCTTCACGCCCCGGCGTTCCGGTCCCGCGATCAGTGGGCGCGGGCTCGTTCGGCGAGGCGGCCCATGCGGCCGCGGGCCTTCTCCAACTGCTCCAGGTCCTGCGCCGCGGGGCCCTCGCCGGCGGCGAGCTCGCTCCACAGCGCGATGAGGTCACCGCCCAACTCCAACCCCTGGATCGGGTCGCGGACGGCGCGCCAGGCGGCTGCCGCGCTCTGCACGTTGCCGTACGCGCCGCGCGGGTCGCGCAGTCGGTGGCGGAGCCGTGCGAGGTCCAGTGACAGCTGGAAGGAGCGCAGCGGGTCCTGGGCCAGATAGGCGACGTACGCGGTGAGTTCGCGCAGATGCAGCGCATCGGGATGGTCGTCACCGAGGGACGCCGAGGCTTCGGCGGACGTCTGCGCGGCCAGACCCGCCGCCTCCTCGATGCGGCCCTGCCGAACGGCGGCGCTGATGCGGGCCATGGACCCGGCGTACGGTCCCCCCGCGGCGCCCGGGGACTCCGCCCCGGGATCGGGCGCGAGGACGGCTTCCGCCACGGAGTCGAACTCCCGCACGGGCGGCTCCTTGACCTCCTCCTCTTCCTCGCCGCCGCGCGCGACGTCGAGGAAGGACACGTGGCGGGGGGCGGGAGCGGGTGCGGGGGCCGGCTGGGCGTCGCTCGGTCGGGGGCCGAGGCCGTGTGCCGAGCCGAACTCGGTTTCCGCCTCGGGCACGGGGTCGGGGCCGAAGTCGGGCCTGAGCGTCTTCGGCTCGTCCGGCCCGGTCTCGGGCGCCCGCCACACGGGAGCCGGTGCGGGCTGGGCGGCCGGACCGGTCGGCGGCGGCGGCCCGAAGACGCCGGTCGGCGGCGAGACCGTGCCCGTGGGGGCGGTGCCGTGCTCCGGCAGGGGCCGCGCCGGCCCGGAGGGCGCGCTGGTGAACGGGTTCTGCTCGGGGGCGGGCCGCGACACGAAGGGGGAGGGAGCCGGACCGCGATCCGCGGGCGTCGGCTCCTGCTGGTGCGGCACGCGACTGGCCGCCGCGGGAGTGGGCGGCCCGGGGGCGGCCTGCGCGGGGGCGGGCCGCTGCTCCCCGAGGGCGCGCAGGACGTGCGTCGGCCTGTCGAGCTCCGGAGCGTGCCCGGGGCCGGTGGTGGGCGGCGCGGCCTCCGACGGGTGCGGGACGGGCGCCCCGGTCCCCGGCACCGGGGCGGGCGTGGCCGTCGCGGGCGGGTCGAGCCGCGTGGGTTCTCCCGCGAACTCGCTCGACCCGTCCACCCGGACCCGGATCGGCACCACGAAGCCGATCCGCTCGTCATGGACCGTCGCGAGGACAGGGCGCCCGGCGGCCGTCGCGACACGGTGGAGGTGGTTCAGCACGGCTTCCTGGAGGGCCTCCCCCGCCCCGGCGACCACCGGCACCCCGTCCACGGTCGCCCCCGGGCCGAAGGCGCCGGCCGGGCCGCCGGGCACCACCGGCACACGGACCTCGATCGGCGTCGCTCCGGCCTCCGCGGCGCCCGTGGGGGCGGCCTGCGCGGGGTCGGGCCCGCGCCGGTGTTCGCGGCTGAGTCGAGACATCGTTCCCTCACTCGGGTCGGTCGGTCGAGGACGCGTCGCCCCGAGGCCCTGTCCCCGGCCCGCCGTCGCGGCTGGTGGGCTGCGCCCTCGACGAGGGGCACCGACAGCCCAGCGTACGCGTGCCGGCCCGTGGGCGGCTGCCACCGACGGCCGGTCGGGCCCCACGGCCCCGTCCCGGGGCGGGCCACGCGGTCACCGCGGGCGTCACTGGACTTCTGCCCCGTCCCGCCGCAAGATCCTTACGGGTGTACGGCGTTGAGCGGCCCGGCACCCGACCGGTGTCGAGGGCCGACGGCCGACCGAGGAGGGTGGCGATGCGAGGGATCGCGCAGAACGGACCTGCCGGGCCCGGCATCTGGGTGCGCGGGCCGGTGGACGGGACGCCCGTGCCGCGGCCGGGGACCGGGGCCGCGCGGCTCACCGCCGTGCCCAGGCGGTTCGCCTGGGTCGCCACCCACGGTGGTGCCGGCACCACGACGCTGGCCACCGTCTTCGGCGGGCACGACGCCGGACGCGGCTGGCCCCGGCCCGACCTCGGGGAACCCTCCTCGGTCCTGCTGGTGGGCAGGACGCACGCGGCGGGGCTCGACGCGATCGCGTACACCCTGGACATCTTCCGACGCGGCGACGCGCCGCCCGGGCTGGACCTCGACGCGGTCGTGCTGGTCGCCGACGCGCCGGGCCGGCTGCCACGGCAGCTGGCGCAGCGCGCAAAGGCGTTCGACGCGGTGATCGACGTCCACCGGGTGCCGTGGGTGCCCGCCTGGCGCACCGGTGACCTGGGCGGCCCTCCCCCACGCGACTGCGCGGAGCTCGCCCGGCTGACGAGCCCGTTTCCCGGCCCGAAGGAGTTCCCGCGATGATGCGGTGGACCGTCCACGGCGAACGCCCCCTCCACGACGACCCCTGGGTCCGGCTCCGCTCCCTGGACGTCGAGCAGCCGGACGGCGCGCGGGTCGACTACACCGTGGTCAGACTGCGGGACGTCGCGGTGACGGCCGCCGTCGACGGCGAGCGGCGGGGATGATGTGGCGCCACCGGTTCGTCACGGACAGCTGGGCCTGGGAACTGCCCATGGGGCAGGTCGAGGACGGCGAAGAGGCGGCGCGGGCGGCCTCGCGGGAACTGGAGGAGGAGACGGGCTGGCGTCCGGGCACGCTGCGGGAGCTGGTGTACTCGGAGCCGGCGGCCGGTGTCACCGACGCCCGCCACTTCGTGTTCCGTACGGACGACGCCCGACGGATCGGGCCGCCGACCGAACGCAACGAGTCGGACCGCGTGGAGTGGAGGGCGCTCTCCCGGCTCGCCGGCATGATCGCCCGGCGGGAGATCGTCAGCGGCGCGACGCTGGCCGGCGTGATGGCGATGCTGCTCGATCTCGGCTCCGGCACGACCTGAACCGCGCGCGGGGCACAGGCAGCGGCGCGGACCGCGCCCCGCCCTACGAGGTGACGTCCTTCGTCGTGAAGCGTGCCCAGGCCGCCGTGCCGAAGACCGCGGCGTACAGGGCCTGGAGGCCGAGGTCACGGGTGAGGTCGTGCCAGTAGCGAGGGCGCCGACGTGCGGGAGCACGGAGCGCGTGGCGCGGGGCATCGGCTGCCCGAGGACCCGGGCCGTGCCGGAGGTGGGCTCGATCAGGCCCATCAGCATGCGGATGGTGGTGGTCTTGCCGGAGCCGTTCGGCCCCAGGAAGCCGAAGACGCTGCCCGCCGGGACGGTCAGGTCGAGTCCGTCCACGGCGAGCTGACCGCCGCGATAGCGCTTGGTGAGGCCCCGGGTGGCGATGACCGGAGCCCCCGGCTCCGGTCGCGGCCCTGCCCCGACGGCGGCCGATGCGGCCGTCCCGGCCGTCGCCCGTGCTCCCGCTCGCGCGGCGGACGGCTCCTCCATGGCTCTCCCGCCCGTCCCGTCCGCGGGGCTACCTCCCCGCGTTCGCCGCCTTCAGCAGCGCGTCCTTGGTGACGGCGCCGGCGTACACCTTGCCGTCGTCCGTCATCAGGGCGTTGATCAGGCGGGTGGAGTAGACGGTGCCCTTGCCGAACCTGCCGGAGACGTGGTCGCCCAGGGAGTCCAGGAATCCGGCCGCGGCGCCCTTGTCGGCCTCCGCGCCCGACGGCATCCCGCCCTTGGCCCCGGTGTCGAGGACGACGATCGAGTTCCAGCCCTCGCCGATGGTCCGGTGACCGGCCTTCGCCCCGGCCCCGGCCCCGCCGAACAGGTCGGTGCCCTTCGCGGACGGGTCCTTGCCCGGCCCTTTGGGCTCCATGTGCCGCTCGGCTGCCTTCTGGTCGTCGCCCTGGGTGACCTTCGTGCCCTTGGGCGGGGTGAAGTCGAACGTCGACGCGGCGGGCTTGGCGAACGAGACCTCGGTGAAGCCGGCGTCCACCACGGCCGCGCCGCCCGCCGCCGGAGTCAGCGTGAACTTCAGCGGTGTCCAGGTCTTCGCGTCCACCGCGATGCTGATCGCGCCGACCGTCGTGCCCGACTGCTTCGGCCTGATCAGCAGCTTGTACGCGTCCCGGCCCGCGACGTGGGCCGTGCCGTCGACCGTGACGGACGTCGTCGAGCCCGCGGCCTTCAGGGCCTGCTCGGCGAAGTCCTTCGGCGTCACCGGCATGTCCCGGGGCGCCGCCTTCCCGCCCTGGTGCGCGTCGGCCCCGGTCGAGTGGTAGGCCTGGTTCGAGGCGCTGTCGTACGCCCACACGTCGCCGCCGTTGCGGATGACGCTGTACTCGGCCGCCTTCTCCAGGAGCGACAGCTTCTGCTTGTCCTGGCCGTCCGCGGCGACGCGGAGGGTGTGGGTGCCGGAGGCCAGCGCGAGCAGCCTGGAGCTCGGGTCGGCGGCCGAGCCGTCCTTGCCGCCCGCCCCCTGGGACAGCGCGCCCGAGGCGAAGGTGTCCTGCAGGCCGCCGAGGTCCGGCAGGCCGAGGTCCGTGCTGATCTTCACCGTGCCGGACACCTGCTGGACGTCGGACTCGGCGACCTTCTGGATGAGCTGCTGGGCACTGATCCTGGGCAGGTCCGGGTCGCCGGACCCCGCGAAGGCCGGGACGAGACCGATCGTCGCCGCGGCCACTCCCACCACGGCCACCGGGACGGCGTACCGCGTGGCCTTGCGCCGCCCGTCGCGCACGCCCTCGGCCGTCCCTGCCGGTGTGCTCTCGTCGGATTCGTAGGGTGCCATGTGTGCCTTACCTCCGTCGTCGGCGGCGGCCTTCTGTCCGTGCACTCGTCCACCCCCGCGCCGCCATTGTCGCCCAGACTCCTGTGAGGTGGTGTCTCCCATCTGACCAAAACGACGGGCGGGAATCGTCAGACCGCGGGCCCAACTCCGCGTAATCCTGGGGTATGACACGGCGGCCCGCTCCCCTCAGGGGGCGCTCCGCCCGGACCTCCGGGGATCCGGGACGGGGGCGTCAGCCCGCCCGGTGCACCACGGCGTCGCACAGCTGGGTCAGGGCGGTCTTCGCGCCGCATTCACGCAGCGGCGCCAGGGCCGCGCGGGCGTCCTCCGCGTACCGGACGGTGTCGCGGCGCGCCTGCTCCAGGGCCGGGTGGGCGCGCAGCCGCGTGAGGGCCTCCGCGTGCCGGCCGTCGTCGGTGAGGTCCGAGTTCAGGAGGTCGACCAGGGCGATGTCCTCCGGCAGCCCCAGGCGCTCGGCGCGTTCGCGCAGGCGCAGGACCGGGAGGGTGGGGATGCCTTCGCGCAGGTCCGTGCCGGGGGTCTTCCCCGACTCGTGCGAGTCGGACGCGATGTCCAGGACGTCGTCGGCCAGTTGGAAGGCCACGCCGAGCCGCTCGCCGTACTGCGTCAGGACGTCCACGACCGTCTCGTCGGCGCCCGACATCATCGCCCCGAAGCGGCAGGCCACGGCAACCAGCGAACCGGTCTTGCCGGCGAGTACGTCGAGGTAGTGGTCCACCGGGTCGCGGCCGTCCCGCGGTCCCGCCGTCTCCAGGATCTGTCCGGTGACCAGCCGTTCGAACGCCTCCGCCTGGATGCGGACCGCCTCCGGGCCGAGGTCGGCCAGGATGTGGGACGCCCGGGCGAACAGGAAGTCGCCGGTGAGGACCGCCACCGAGTTGCCCCAGCGGGTGTTCGCGCTGTCGACGCTGCGCCGCACGTCGGCCTCGTCCATCACGTCGTCGTGGTAGAGCGTGGCGAGGTGGGTCAGCTCCACGACCACCGCCGAGGGCACGACGCCCGGCGCGTACCGGTCGCCGAACTGCGCCGCGAGCATCACCAGCAGGGGCCTGAACCGCTTCCCGCCCGCGCGCAGGAGGTGCTGGGCGGCCTCCGTGATGAAGGGGACCTCGCTCTTGGTGGCGTCGAGCAACCCCTCCTCGACAGCGACCAATCCGGCCTGGACATCGGCTTCCAGAGCCTGGTCCCGCACGCTCAGCCCGAACGGCCCGACGACGGTCACGTGGGGTCTCCTGTCTGCTGACGTCTGCTGACGATCACACGGTCGGTCTCAAGGACGGTCACTTGGGTGAGGGCCACGTCTGTCGCCGCGACTCGTCGAGTTGTCGATCTGTCGTCGCCTTCACTCAAGTCAGCGTATCCGGTCAGGTTTCGATCACCGCGAGCGCCCACAGTTCCAGGCCGGGCGGTATCGGATCACGAACGGTATGTTCTTGATCGGGTGATACGAACACACATTCATCTACATAGCCGATAAGCGCCACCCTTGCGCAGACGGTGCCGCGGATTCACGCCAATCCGGGTACCCCGCCGAGCCCGTCGCAGAGCTCGACGTCGCACGCTCGCGCCTTTTGCCCCTTTATCGCACTCAATGTCCGATCTAGGAATCGCGCTCCAGTCGCCCACCCCTGCTGACGCAGTGGCACCTTTTGGGTTAAATGTCCGCTTCGCCCGATAATCCACCCCGCCTTCACGTCATCCCGCGAGCGCACCCGGCGCGTGAAATGGGTCACTACCCCATGATCACGGGCATTGCGGACGCACCGTCAACACGTCCTTCGCGAACGGCACGTTGCCGCTTCCGCGCACAGTGGATCAATCGCCCTATTCCTGCAGGTGAGGATCAATCCCCTCAGTGCGCGATTTCGACCCTTGTTCCCGACATGTGCTGTCGCATACCTTCCATGGACCCGAGCGGAACGCCGAATCCTGCCACCGCTCAAGGACCCTTCGACCCCACCACGGCAGGAGCGGGGGACCCAGGTAAGTCGCCGAGCCGGACACCGTCCGGAACGGCTAGGGGTGAAGCCGCGACCTCGACCCCGAGGAAGCGGCCGGGCACCTCCCCGCCCGAACCCGACAGCTCACCTCGCAGGCGACGGAGAGGAATCCACCGTGTCCGCTTTCGCATTGCCCGCACGCCGCCGGGACCACAGCTCCAAGGCCGCCCGCGTCGCCCGCGCCCTCGCTGTCGCGGGAGCGGGAGCCGCCGTCATCGCCCTCCCTGTCATGGGAGCCACCGGCGCCTCCGCCGCCACCCCGGCCTCGTCCACGACCACCAAGGCCGCCGGTGCCACCTACCGCGCCGGCACCCTCGACAGCTGGATACGCCAGTCGCTCGCCATCATGGCGCAGCACGGGATCCCCGGCTCCTACAACGGCATCTACCGCAACGTGATGCGCGAGTCGTCGGGCAACCCGAACGCCATCAACCTCTGGGACTCGAACGCCAAGAAGGGCATCCCCTCCAAGGGGCTCCTCCAGGTCATCGACCCGACCTTCCGCACGTACCACGTGCCGGGCACGGCCTTCGACCCGTACGACCCGGTCGCGAACATCACCGCGGCCTGCAACTACGCCGCCCACCGCTACGGCTCGATCGACAACGTCAACAGCGCCTACTGAGGCCTGGCAACGGAGTCGCGGGCAAACAAACGTTCGAGGACGACGGCGATGCCGTCGTCCTCGTTCGACGTGGTGATCTCGTCGGCGACCGCCTTGAGTTCGGGGTGCGCGTTCGCCATGGCGACACCGCGAGCCGCCCACTGGAACATGGGGATGTCGTTGGGCATGTCCCCGAAGGCGAGGGTCCGCGACCGCCGCAGGCCCAGGAACTCGGCGGCCAGCGCCAACCCCGTCGCCTTGGTGATGCCGCAGGGCTGGAGCTCGACGGTGCCGGGCCCCGACATCGTGACGGTCGCGAGCGACCCGACCGCTCCCCGGGCCACCGTGGCCAGCTCGTCGTCGGTCAGGGTGTGATGGCGCAGCAGCACCTTGCTGATGGGCTCGCACCACAGGTCGTCGCGCCGCTCCACCCGCACCGCCGGCAGGAACGGGTGCGGCATCAGATAGCCCGGTTCGATCAGGGTGAGCCCGTCCACCCCGTCCTGGTCGACGGCGGCGTACACCTGGCCCACCTCGGCCTCGATCTTGCCGAGGGCGGTCTCGGCCAGGTCCCGGTCCAGGGTGACCGAGAACAGCAGCCGGTCCGCGCCCGCGTCGTACACCTGCGCGCCCTGACCGCACACCGCGAGCCCTCTGCCCCCGAGGTCCTCCAGCAGCGGCCTGACCCTCGGCGCCGGGCGCCCCGTCACCACGAGGTGGTGGGCACCCGCCGCAGCGACCCGCGCCAGAGCGGCCCTCGACCGGTCGGAGAGCGTGTCGTCACCCCGCAGCAGAGTGCCGTCCAGGTCCGTGGCGATGAGTTCGTATGCGAGGGGTGCGGCCATCATGATCAGAGAATACGGATGGAAACGCGCCGACGTTCCGGCCCGGACCGAAAGCCTCCGGTCCGGGCGGATCCCCGCACGGACGCGACCGCGTCCCCGTACGGCCCCGACCGGATTCCCTCACGTCCCCGACCGGATCCGCCGGGCCGCGAAGCCGTCGGGCGGACCGCCCCGCACGGCCCGGTCCGCCCGCTCCCCCACCCGCCGGCGCGCGCCGGCCCTCAGCCGTGCGCCGCCGCCAGATGCTTCGCGAGCCTCGGCGACGCGAACTCCGTGCCGCACACGAAGCGCATCACCGGACCGTACGAGGACGCCGCCGGCAGCCCCGTGAAGTACAGGCCCGGAACGGACGACACATACCCCGCGCCGAGCCGCGGCGCGCCCCGGCTCACCGCCAGACGGGTCCGCAGCCCGTGGCCGAGGAAGTCCATCGCGGCGATGTCCACCCGATATCCCGTCGCCGCGATCACATGGTCCGCGGTCACCTCCTCCGTGCGGCCCGAGTGGGTCAGGACCGTCAGGGCCGGGCCGTCCGGCGAGACCGAGGCGCGGACGACGCGGGCGACCTCGCTGACCTGCACCGCGCCCGCGAACCGGTCCTCGAGCCACCACGCGCCGAGCGGGCCGAGCACCCGGCGGACCAGGTAGTGGCGGGCCTGGTCGGGCAGGAAGCGGTACGGATGCGGGTAGTGGCTCAGCGCCCACAGCGACCAGGCGCGTCCGAACGGCGACTCGGGGCGCAGCCTCGGCTGCTTCCACGGGGGCGCGCCGAAGGCGACCCGGCCGTGCCCCCGGGAGACGACCCGCACCCGCGCGCCCGCCTCCGCGGCGAGGGCCGCCGTCTCCAGCGCGGACTGTCCCGCGCCGATCACGACCAGCTCCTTGCCGCGGAACCGGGTCAGGTCGTGGTGCTGGGAGCTGTGGGAGATCGGGCCGGTGGGCGCCGGTCCGTCCGCCGCCGCGCCCAGCTCGGGCGGGAGGTGGGCCAGTCCGGACAGGCCGGTCGCCACCACGACCGCCCGGGCCGTGAACTGCTCGCCCGAGTCCAGTTTCAGGTCGAAGCCGCCGTGCGGGCGGCGGTCCACGGACACCACCCGGACCCGCTCCAGCTCGGGCACCAGCTTGTGCTGGAACCACTCCCCGTAGGCGATGAAGGTGTCGACCGGGATGATGTCCTCGTCGCTCACCAGCCGTGGGACGCCGGCCGCGTCGCAGTAGTCGGCCAGGGTGTGGCCCCGCTGGGGCGCGTCGAGGCTGGAGGCGGCGGGTGTCGACTTCAGGAGCATGCCCTCGGGCATGTGGTCCCGCCAGCTCACCATGGGCTCGCCGAAGACCCGTACCGGGATGCCGCGGGCCCGCAGATGGGCGGCGGTGGACAGGCCGAACGGCCCGGCGCCGATGACTGCTACCGGTTGAATCACGAAGTCCCTCCCCAGGACGCGTGTTGCCTACTTCGTGGTGTCACCTGGCCGAGCCGGGCCGACTCGCCCGCGCTCGTGGTGCTGTGCTGCCGCGGCGGCTGGTGCGCCACAGCTGGTAGAAGTGTCTGGCTCCCGGCCCGACGGAGCGCGCGAGCATGGTGAAGAAGGGCCCCAGGTCGTCCCCGGCGAGCCAGGCCAGCTCCGTGCCGCTGGCTCGGGACGGGGCGTGCGGTGTCGTGTACCCGCTGCGGCGGTAGGCGAGCAGGGCGGGCAGGTCGATGTTCTCCACGGTGTACCGGTGGCCGGCGCGCTGCTCCGCCTGCGGAACGGTGCGGCCCGTCAGATCGAGGTGCATGGCCCGCACGACGTCCACGCCCGCCTCGTTCTCGAAGAGCCGGAACTGGGCGCCCATCCGCGGGTTGAAGTCGAGCAGTTTGTACCGGCCGTCGCGGCGGTCATGGCGCAGGTCGAGGTCGACGACGCCGGTGAAGCCGATCTGTTTGACGAAACGCGCGGCGAGATCCGCGAGTTCCGGGTTGTCCACGACGTACGCGGTGGCGGTCATGCCCGCGTGCGGCGGCCAGGAGCGGACCTTGACCCCGGTGAACATCGCGAGGGGGGTCGAGTCCCGGCCGAAGTAGGCGTGCACGATCCAGTCCTCCGCCCGCTCCCGCGGCAGGTACTCCTGGAGGATCACCCCGGGCCGCTCGCCCCAGTCGCGGGCGAGGGCGAGCAGGCCCTCGGGGGTGGAGATCCTCGTCGTGCCGTTCACGGCGGGCCGTTCACGGCGCACGAACGCCTCCCGGTTCTTGGCCACCACCGGGAAGCTCGCCTGCCGGGCGAAGCGCACGATGTCGTCGTACGACCGAGGGAAGGCCGCCTGAGGGCTCGGGATGCCGTGTTCCCCGCACAGGTCGTGCAGAGACTGCTTGCTGGCGAGGCGGCGTGGGAGCCGCGCGTCCACCTTCGGGAACAGGAAGGAGCCGTCCAGGGCGTCCTGGTGCTCCGCGATCAGGACCGCGGCCTCCTCGTCGGTGGGGACGAGGACCGTCGGCCGGCCGATGCGGCGGGCGATGCGCAGCAGGCCCTCCACGAGCCGCTCCGCGTGCTCCGTCCCGGTGGTCGGCCACACGAAGGCGCGCCGCAGGTACCGGGAGGCGGCGGCCGGCGTGTAGGGGTCCTCGGTGATGGCGTACACGGGTATGCCGAGCCGTCCCAGGCTGCGGATGGCGCCCACGCCGCCGTGGTGCAGTGGATAGTCGCCGAACTTCACGATGAGCGCCGGGACGTCGCGGTCCGCTTCGAACGGCACGCCGCCGGTGCTCCTGGCCACGGGTCCCCCCACGTGTCCCCCTTAGAGACCGGACCCACCCCGTCCGCGTCTCCAAAGACGCTAAGCCGGAACTATCGGTTCCGACAAGGCCCAATCGGACATTGCGAACTCTTGAGGCCCCCCGGGGCGGCTCATTTGTAACGTGAGCGGCGACCACATCGCACGCACCACCCGCACGGCCACCTGAAGTGCACGAAAGCGAGGCAGTATCCATGCCCCCCTTCGATCTCCCCGAGGGCGACCCCTTCGGCCCGCACAACCTTCCCTACGGCGTGTTCTCGCCCGCGGGCTCCGACGAGCGGAGAGTCGGCGTCCGGCTGGGGGACCACGTGCTCGACGCGGGCGCGGCCGCGCGGGTCCTCGGCTCCCCGTACGCCTCCCTGCTGGCCCAGCCGTCCCTCGGGCCGCTGCTGGCGGCCGGCCGCACCGCGTGGTCCGACGTCCGCCGGGCGCTGACCGCGTGGGTGACGGTGCCCGCGCACCGGGAGGCCGTCGCGCCCCTGCTGCACCCGCTGGCCGAGGTCGACCTGCACCTCCCCTTCGAGGTCGCCGACTACGTCGACTTCTACGCCTCCGAGAACCACGCCCGCAACGTCGGCCAGATCTTCCGGCCGGACGCCGAGGACTCCCTCACCCCCAACTGGAAGCACCTGCCGATCGGATACCACGGCCGGTCGGGCACCGTCGTGGTGTCGGGCACCGACATCGTGCGGCCCCGGGGCCAGCGCAAGGCACCCACGGACCCCGCCCCGGTGTTCGGGCCCTCCGTCCGGCTGGACATCGAGGCGGAGGTCGGCTTCGTGGTGGGCGCGCCGTCCGCGATGGGCCGTCCGGTGCCGCTGTCGGCCTTCCGGGACCACGTGTTCGGGCTGTGCCTGCTCAACGACTGGTCGGCGCGGGACGTCCAGGCCTGGGAGTACGTGCCGCTCGGCCCCTTCCTCGGCAAGTCGTTCGCCACCTCGGTGTCGGCGTGGATCACCCCGCTGGACGCGCTGGAGGAGGCGCGGGTGCGGCCGCCGGAGCGCACGCATCCGCTGCTGCCGTACCTCGACGACGCGAGCGAGGAGCCCTCGGGCTACGACCTGCGCATCTCCGTCGCGATCAACGGCCATGTGGTGTCCGAGCCCCCGTTCTCGACCATGTACTGGACGGCGGCGCAGCAGCTGGCGCACATGACGGTGAACGGGGCGTCGCTGCGCACCGGCGACCTGTACGGGTCGGGCACGGTGAGCGGCTCGGCCGAGCAACAGCGCGGCTCGCTCCTCGAACTGACCTGGAACGGCCGCGAGCCGCTCGAACTCCCGGACGGCAAGCGCACGTTCCTGGAGGACGGGGACGTGGTGACGCTGACGGCATGGGCGCCGGGACCGGACGGCACACGGGTCGGGCTCGGAGAGGTGACCGGACGCGTGGTGGCGGACGCCGGCGACACCGGGTCCGCGTCCACCGGCTGACACGGCCACCGGCGGACCCGCGTCCTGTGCTCACCGCCTCGTCCGAGGGGTGAGCACGGGGGCGCGCCCGGGCCCCTGCCGCCGACCGCGGGGACCCGGTCTCCGGCCGCGGGGACCTGGCCGCGGCCGGCGCGGGAGACCGGGCGGCCGGGCCCGCTCCTCGGGCTACCGGCTACCCCCAGTCCTCCGGCTCCTCCGGCTCCTCCTGGGGCCACTCCGGGTCCGGCTCCTCCTGGGACCACTGCGCGTCGGGGCTCCGCGGCGGTGCCGACGGGCCGCCCGCCGCGTCAGCGGGGCCGTCCAGCGAGGCCAGAACCCCGAGGACGCCCTCCCCGTACGTCGCGAGCTTCTTCTCGCCCACCCCGCCGATACCGCCGAGATCCGCGACCGTCTTCGGCTGCGCGGCCGCGATCTCGCGGAGGGTCGCGTCGTGGAAGATCACATAGGCGGGGACGCCCTGCTCCTTCGCCTGGGCGGCCCGCCAGGAGCGCAGGGCCTCGAAGACGGGGAGCAGCTCCGGCGCGAGTTCGACCGCGGCCTTCGAGGCGCGCTCGCCCTTCGGGGTCGCGGAGCGGGCGGCCGCCGGCCTGGGGGCCTCCTTGCGTAGCGGCACCTCCCGCTCGCGCCGCAGCACCGACCCGCTGGCCTCGGTCAGCACCAGCGTGCCGTACTCGCCCTCGACCGCCAGCAGGCCCTGGGCCAGCAGCTGCCTGATGGCGCCGCGCCACTCGCCCTCGGTCAGCTCCTCGCCGATGCCGAACACCGAGAGCTGGTCGTGGTCGAACTGGATGACCTTGGCCGTGCGCCGCCCCAGCAGGATGTCGACGATCTGCAGCGCGCCGAACTTCTGCCGCCGCTCCCGGTCCAGCCGCCACACGGTGGACAGCACCTTCTGGGCCGCGACCGTCCCGTCCCAGGTCTCGGGCGGCGCCAGGCAGGTGTCGCAGTTGCCGCAGCCGTCCGCCCCGGGCTCCTGGCCGAAGTAGGCGAGCAGCTGGCCGCGCCGGCAGCTGACCGTCTCGCACAGCGCCAGCATCGCGTCCAGGTGCGCCTGGGCGCGGCGGCGGAAGGACTCGTCGCCCTCCCCCGACTGGATCAGCTTGCGCTGCTGGACCACGTCGTTGAGCCCGTACGCCATCCAGGCGGTGGACGGCAGTCCGTCGCGGCCCGCCCGGCCCGTCTCCTGGTAGTAGCCCTCCACCGACTTCGGCAGGTCCAGGTGGGCGACGAAGCGCACGTCCGGCTTGTCGATGCCCATGCCGAACGCGATCGTCGCGACGACGACGAGGCCTTCCTCCCGCAGGAAGCGGGACTGGTGCGCCGCGCGCGTGCCCGCGTCCAGGCCCGCGTGGTACGGCACCGCCGCGACTCCGCTGCGGGTCAGGAACTCGGCGGTCTTGTCCACCGAGTTGCGCGAGAGGCAGTAGACGATGCCCGCGTCGCCCGCGTGCTCCTCGCGCAGGAAGGCCAGCAGCTGCTTCTTCGGGTCGGCCTTGGGGACGATCCGGTACTGGATGTTGGGCCGGTCGAAGCTCGCCACGAAGTGGCGGGCGTCCGGCATGCCGAGCCGCTGGGTGATCTCCAGATGCGTCGCGTGCGTCGCCGTCGCCGTGAGCGCGATCCGGGGGACGTCCGGCCAGCGTTCACCGAGCAGGGACAGCGAGAGGTAGTCGGGCCGGAAGTCGTGGCCCCACTGGGACACGCAGTGCGCCTCGTCGATCGCGAACACCGAGATCTTGCCGCGCGAGAGCAGCTCCTGGGTCGAGTCCAGGCGCAGCCGCTCCGGGGCCAGATAGAGCAGGTCCAGCTCGCCGGCCAGGAATTCCGCCTCCACCAGGCGCCGCTCGTCGAAGTCCTGGGTGGAGTTGACGAACCCGGCGCGCACGCCGAGCGCGCGCAGCGCGTCCACCTGGTCCTGCATGAGCGCGATCAGCGGGGAGACGACCACGCCGGTGCCGGGTCTGACCAGGGCCGGGATCTGGTAGCAGAGCGACTTGCCGCCGCCGGTCGGCATCAGGACGACGGCGTCGCCGCCGGTCACCACATGCTCGATGATCGCTTCCTGCTCGCCGCGGAAGGCCTCGTATCCGAAGACCCGGTGCAGCGTGGCCAGCGCCTCACCGCCGCCGTCCGGCACCGGCCGCGCGTCCGCCTCGGTCATCCCGTTCGTCCCGTCCCTCGCTCGTCCCCCGCGCGTCGTCCCTCGACCACAGCGTCCACGATAGGGGGCGACACCGACAGGCCCCGACTTGTCCACAGGCCACCGACCCGCACGACGGCCCGGCACCCCCCGAGCGGGCACCGGGCCGTCGTGTGCTTGTCAGGCGCCTCAGCGGACGAAGACGCCCGCCTGGTTCGCCAGATCCAGGAAGTACTGCGGTGCCACGCCCAGGACCAGGGTGACCGCGAGACCCACCCCGATCGCCGTCATCGTCAGCGGTGAGGGGACCGCCACGGTGGGGCCCTCGGCCCGCGGCTGACTGAAGAACATCAGCACGATCACCCGGATGTAGAAGAACGCGGCGATCGCCGAGGAGATCACACCGACCACGACCAGCGGCACGGCCCCGCCCTGGGCCGCCGCCTTGAACACGGCGAACTTCCCGGCGAAGCCCGAGGTCAGCGGGATACCGGCGAAGGCCAGCAGGAACACCGCGAACACGGCCGCCACCAGGGGCGACCTGCGCCCCAGTCCGGCCCACTTCGACAGGTGCGTGGCCTCGCCGCCCGCGTCGCGCACGAGGGTGACGACGGCGAAGGCGCCGATCGTCACGAACGAGTACGCGGCCAGGTAGAACAGTACCGAGGACACGCCGTCCCGTGTCGTCGCGATCACGCCGGCCAGGATGAAGCCGGCGTGCGCGATCGAGGAGTAGGCCAGCAGGCGCTTGATGTCGGTCTGGGTGATCGCGACGATCGCGCCACCCAGCATGGTGACGATGGCCACCGCCCACATCACCGGCCGCCAGTCCCAGCGCAGGCCCGGCAGCACGACGTACAGCAGCCGCAGCAGGGCGCCGAACGCCGCCACCTTGGTCGCCGCCGCCATGAAGCCGGTCACCGGGGTGGGCGCGCCCTGGTACACGTCCGGCGTCCACATGTGGAACGGGACCGCGGCCACCTTGAACAGCAGGCCCATCACGATCATCGCGGAGCCGATGAGCAGCAGCGCGTCGTTGCCCATGGTCGCCGCGAGCGCCGGGTCGATGTTCGTGGCCGTCCCGTCGACGACCTGGGCGATCGCCGCGTACGACACCGAGCCCGCGTAGCCGTACAGCAGGGCGATGCCGAACAGCGTGAACGCGGAGGCGAACGCGCCCAGCAGGAAGTACTTGACCGCGGCCTCCTGCGACAGGATCCGCTTGCGGCGGGCCAGGGCGCACAGCAGGTACAGCGGGAGGGAGAAGACCTCCAGGGCGACGAACAGGGTCAGCAGGTCGTTGGCGGAGGGGAAGACAAGCATGCCGCCGACCGCGAACAGCAGCAGGGGGAACGCCTCGGTCGTGGTGAAGCCCGCCTTCACCGCGGCCTGCTCGCTCTCGCTGCCGGGCACGGACGCCGCCTGCGCGGCGAAGGAGTCGACCCGGTTGCCGTGCGCGGCCGGATCCAGGCGCCGCTCGGCGAACGTGAGGACGCCGACCAGGCCGGCCAGCACGATCGTCCCCTGCAGGAACAGGGACGGCCCGTCGACCGCGATCGCCCCCATCGCCGCCACGTGGGCCTTCGTGGTGCCGTACCCACCGCTCGCGAGCGCCACGACCGCGGCGAACGCGGCGGCGAGGGCGACCAGCGACACGAACACCTGCGCGTAGTAGCGGGATCTGCGCGGCACGAACGCCTCGATCAGCACGCCGACGAGCCCGGCACCGATGACGATCAAGGTCGGCGACAATTGGGCGTATTCGATCTTCGGGGCCGGGATCTTCGCGATCGGCTCGGCCGCCGCCGTTGTCCACAGGCTGTGGACGGCTGCTGCGTTCACTTGGCCGCCTCCACCTTGGGCTGGGGGTCTTTCTGGTGTACGTCGGACATGGTCTGCTTGACCGCCGGATCGACGATGTCGGTGAGCGGCTTCGGGTAGACGCCCAGGAAGATCAGCAGGGCGATCAGCGGGGCGACCACCAGCAGCTCGCGTACGCGCAGGTCCGGCATCCGGGCGACCTCCGCCTTCACCGGGCCCGTCATCGTGCGCTGGTAGAGGACGAGGGTGTACAGCGCCGCGAGCACGATGCCGAAGGTGGCGATGACACCGATCACCAGGTGCCGCTCGAAGGTGCCGACCAGGACCAGGAACTCGCTGACGAACGGCGCGAGTCCGGGCAGGGACAGCGTCGCCAGTCCGCCGATCAGGAAGGTGCCGGCGAGCACGGGGGCGACCTTCTGCACACCGCCGTAGTCCGCGATCAGACGCGAGCCGCGGCGCGAGATGAGGAAGCCCGCCACCAGCATCAGCGCGGCGGTCGAGATCCCGTGGTTGACCATGTACAGCGTCGCGCCCGACTGCCCCTGGCTGGTCATCGCGAAGATGCCCAGGACGATGAAGCCGAAGTGCGAGATCGACGCGTATGCCACCAGGCGTTTGATGTCCCGCTGGCCGACCGCCAGCAGCGCGCCGTACAGGACGCTGATGAGCGCGAGGACCAGGATCACGGGCGTCGCCCATGCGCTGGCCTCGGGGAACAGCTGGAGGCAGAAGCGCAGCATCGCGAACGTGCCCACCTTGTCCACGACCGCCGTGATCAGCACGGCGACCGGGGCGGTGGCCTCCCCCATGGCGTTGGGCAGCCAGGTGTGCAGCGGCCACAGCGGCGCCTTCACCGCGAAGGCGAAGAAGAAGCCGAGGAACAGCCAGCGTTCGGTGCCGGTCGCCATGTGGAGCGAGCCGCTCGCCCGCGCCTGCACGATCTCCGTCAGCGAGAAGCTCCCGGTCTGCGTGTACAGGCCGATCACCGCGGCCAGCATGATCAGACCGCCGACCAGGTTGTAGAGGAGGAACTTCACGGCGGCGTACGAGCGCTGCGTGGACGCGGCCTCCTCGCCGTGCTCATGGGCGCGGTCCCCGAAGCCTCCGATGAGGAAGTACATCGGGATGAGCATGGCCTCGAAGAAGATGTAGAAGACGAAGACGTCGGTGGCCTCGAAAGAGATGATCACCATCGCCTCGACGGCCAGGATCAGGGCGAAGAAGCCCTGCGTCGGCCGCCAGCGGGGGCTTCCGGTCTCCAGCGGGTCGGCGTCGTGCCAGCCCGCCAGGAGCACGAACGGGATCAGCAGCGCGGTCAGCGCGACCAGCGCCACCGCGATGCCGTCCACGCCCAGTTCGTAGCGCACGCCGAAGTCCCTGATCCAGGCGTGCGACTCGGTGAACTGGTACCGCGCGCCGCCCGGCTCGAAGCGGGCCGCGACGATCCCGGCGAGCACCAGCGTGGCGAGCGAGACGACGAGCGCCAGCCATTTGGCGGCGGTGCGCCGCGCGGCCGGGACCGCGGCCGTGGCGATGGCGCCCACGGCCGGGAGCGCCGCCGTCGCTGTCAGAAGGGGAAAGGACATCGCTATCAGACCGCCCTCATCAGCAGGGTGACGGCGGCGAGTACCGCCGCGCCGCCGAACATCGAGACGGCGTACGACCGCGCGTAGCCGTTCTGCAGTCGGCGGAGCCGGCCGGAGAGGCCGCCGACCGAGGCCGCCGTGCCGTTGACGACGCCGTCGACCAGGGTGTGGTCCATGTACACCAGGGAGCGGGTGAGGTGCTCCCCGCCGCGCACGAGGACCACGTGGTTGAAGTCGTCCTGGAGCAGATCGCGCCGCGCGGCCCGGGTCAGCAGCGAGCCCCGCGGGGCGACGGCCGGGACCGGTCGGCGGCCGTACTGCGCGTAGGCGATGCCCACGCCGACGACGAGCAGCACCATGGTGGCGATGGTGACGGTCGTGGCACTGACCGGCGAGTCGCCCTCGGAGTGCCCGGTGACCGGCTCCAGCCAGTGCAGGAAACGGTCGCCGATGGAGAAGAACCCGCCCGCGAACACCGAGCCGAAGGCCAGCACGATCATGGGGATCGTCATCACACCGGGCGACTCGTGGGGACGCGGCTCGTGGCCGTCCGCGTCCGGCTGCCAGCGCTTGTCGCCGAAGAACGTCATCAGCATCACGCGCGTCATGTAGTACGCGGTGATGGCCGCGCCGAGCAGGGCGGCTCCGCCCAGGATCCAGCCCTCGGTGCCGCCCTTGGCGAAGGCCGCCTCGATGATCTTGTCCTTGGAGAAGAAGCCGGACAGGCCCGGGAAGCCGATGATGGCGAGATAGCCGAGGCCGAAGGTGACGAAGGTGACCGGCATGTAGGTCCGCAGGCCGCCGTACCGGCGCATGTCGACCTCGTCGTTCATGCCGTGCATGACCGAGCCGGCGCCGAGGAACAGCCCGGCCTTGAAGAAGCCGTGCGTCACCAGGTGCATGATCGCGAAGACGTAGCCGATGGGGCCGAGGCCCGCGGCGAGCACCATGTAGCCGATCTGCGACATCGTCGAGCCGGCCAGCGCCTTCTTGATGTCGTCCTTCGCGCAACCGACGATCGCACCGAACAGGAGCGTGACCGCTCCCACGACGGTGACGACCAGCTGGGCGTCGGGGGCGGCGTTGAAGATCGCGCCCGAGCGGACGATCAGGTACACGCCCGCGGTCACCATCGTGGCGGCGTGGATGAGGGCCGAGACCGGGGTCGGGCCCTCCATCGCGTCCCCGAGCCAGGACTGCAGCGGCACCTGGGCCGACTTGCCGCACGCGGCGAGCAGCAGCATCAGGGCGATGGCGGTGGCCCTGCCCTCGCCGCCCTTGTCAGCGGCGGCGAGGACCGGTCCGAAGGCGAAGGTCCCGAACGTCGTGAACATCAGCATGATCGCGATCGACAGGCCCATGTCGCCGACGCGGTTGACGAGGAACGCCTTCTTCGCCGCGGTCGCCGCGCTGGGCTTGTGCTGCCAGAAGCCGATCAGCAGGTACGACGCGAGACCGACACCTTCCCAGCCGACGTACAGCAGCAGGTAGTTGTCGGCGAGGACGAGCAGCAGCATCGCCGCGAGGAACAGGTTCAGATAGCCGAAGAAGCGGCGCCGGCGCTCGTCGTGCTCCATGTATCCGATCGAGTACACATGGATGAGCGAGCCGACACCGGTGATCAGCAGGACGAACGTCATCGACAGCTGGTCGAGCCGCAGGGTGGCGTCGGCCTGGAAGCCGGCCACCGGGATCCAGCTGAACAGGTGCTGGGTCAGGGTCCGGTGGTCCGCCGCCCTGCCCAGCATGTCGCTGAAGAGGGCGGCGCCGAACAGGAACGAGACGACGGCGAGCGCCGTGCCGATCCAGTGGCCGGCCGCGTCCAGCCTGCGGCCGCCGCACAGCAGGACGGCCGCTCCGAGCAGGGGCGCCGCGATCAGCAGCGCAATCAGGTTCTCCACGATGATTCCGACCCCTTACAGCTTCATCAGGCTGGCGTCGTCGACCGAGGCCGAGTGGCGGGTGCGGAACAGCGACACGATGATCGCCAGCCCGACCACGACCTCCGCGGCGGCGACGACCATCGTGAAGAACGCGATGATCTGGCCGTCCAGGTTGCCGTGCAGCCGGGAGAAGGTGACGAAGGCGAGGTTGCAGGCGTTGAGCATCAGCTCGATGCACATGAACACCACGATCGCGTTCCGCCTGATCAGCACCCCTGTGGCACCGATCGTGAACAACAGGGCGGCGAGATAGAGATAGTTGACCGGGTTCACTTCGACGCCTCCTCGGTCCTCTTGGGCGCGGGCCGCTCGTCCCCGGTCCGCTCCAGGCGTTCGGCCGTGCGCTGCTCCAGCGCCCGCAGATCGGAGATCGCCCGCTCGGACACGTCACGGACCTGGCCGCGGTCGCGCAACGTCTTGCTGACGGACAGCTCGGACGGGGTGCCGTCCGGCAGGAGACCGGCGACGTCCACCGCGTTGTGCCGGGCGTACACGCCGGGGGCGGGCAGCGGCGGGAGCTGCGTGCCCTCCCGCACCCGCTGCTCGGACAGCTCCCGCTGGGTCATGGCCCGCTCGGTGCGCTCCCGGTGGGTGAGCACCATGGCGCCGACCGCGGCCGTGATCAGCAGGGCGCCGGTGATCTCGAAGGCGAACACGTACTTGGTGAAGATGAGGGCGGCCAGGCCCTCCACGTTGCCGTTCGCGTTCGCCCGGCCCACGCCGTCGAAGTCCTTCAGGGAGGCGTTGGCGATGCCCGCGAGGAGCAGGACGCCGAAGCCGACCCCGCACACCAGGGCCAGCCAGCGCTGCCCCTTGATGGTCTCCTTGAGGGAGTCGGCCGCCGTGACGCCGACCAGCATCACCACGAACAGGAACAGCATCATGATCGCGCCGGTGTAGACGACGATCTGCACGATCCCGAGGAAGTAGGCGCCGTTGGCGAGGTAGAAGATCGCCAGCACGATCATGGTGCCGGCCAGGCAGAGCGCGCTGTGCACGGCCTTCTTCATCAAGACGGTGCACAGGGCGCCGATCACCGCGACCGTGCCGAGGACCCAGAACTGGAAGGCCTCTCCGGTGGAGGTGGCGTAGGCGGCGAGCTGCGCGCTCATGCGTCGGCCCCCTGTTCCTGCGGCTTCTCGCCCTGGGAGGCGGCCTGCTGCCGCTCGGTGCCCGGCGCGGCCTCCGTCACCAGGCCCCGGTAGTAGTCCTGCTCGTCCGTCCCCGGGAAGATGGCGTGGGGCGTGTCGACCATGCCCTCCTCCAGACCGGCGAGCAGCTGCTCCTTGGTGTAGATGAGGTCGGCGCGGCTGGAGTCCGCCAGCTCGAACTCGTTCGTCATGGTCAGCGCGCGCGTGGGGCAGGCCTCGATGCACAGCCCGCACAGGATGCAGCGGGCGTAGTTGATCTGGTAGACCCGCCCGTACCGCTCGCCCGGCGAGTAGCGCTCCTCCTCCGTGTTGTCCGCGCCCTCCACGTAGATCGCGTCGGCGGGGCAGGCCCAGGCGCACAGCTCGCAGCCGACGCACTTCTCCAGGCCGTCCGGATGGCGGTTGAGCTGGTGCCGTCCGTGGAACCGCGGGGCCGTGGTCTTCTTCTGCTCCGGGTACTGCTCGGTCAGCCGCTTCTTGAACATGGCCTTGAAGGTCACGCCGAAGCCGGCCACGGGGTTCTGGAAACCGGGTGCGGTCTCCTTGGGCTCCTCAGCCATCGGACGCCTCCTTTCCATCCGAAGATCCGTCACTGACAGTGTCCGACCCACCACTGACAATCAGCTCCCGCTCCCGGTGCGAGCGGCGTCGCGGCACCGGCGGAAGGGTCTGTCCCGGCAGCGGCGGCACGGGGAACCCGCCCGCCATCGGGTCGAACGCGGCGGGCTGTTCGGCGTCCGGCCCGCCCTCCTTGGCCTTCTGGCGGAACATGTCGATGACGAACGACAGCAGCAGCAACGTCAGGACGCCGCCCGCCACGTACAGGGCGATGTCGCCGAATCCGTAGTGCTCGTTGCGCAGGGCCCGCATGGTCGCGACGAGCATCAGCCAGACCACGGAGATCGGGATGAGCACCTTCCAGCCGAGCTTCATCAGCTGGTCGTAGCGGACGCGGGGCAGGGTGCCGCGCAGCCAGATGAAGAAGAACAGCAGCAGCTGGACCTTGATGACGAACCAGAGCAGCGGCCACCAGCCCTGGTTGGCTCCCGCCCAGAAGGAGCTGATCGGCCAGGGTGCCCGCCAGCCGCCCAGGAAGAGCGTGGTCGACACGGCCGAGACGGTCACCATGTTCACGTACTCGGCGAGCATGAACATCGCGAACTTGATCGAGGAGTACTCGGTGTTGAAGCCGCCGACCAGGTCGCCCTCGGACTCCGGCATGTCGAAGGGCGCGCGGTTGGTCTCGCCCACCATCGTGACGATGTAGATGACGAAGGACACCGGCAGCAGCAGGATGTACCAGCGGTCGTGCTGCTGCTCCACGATCGTGGACGTCGACATCGAGCCGGAGTAGAGGAACACGGAGGCGAACGCGGCGCCCATGGCGATCTCGTAGGAGATCATCTGCGCGCAGGAGCGCAGACCGCCGAGCAGCGGGTAGGTGGATCCCGAGCTCCAGCCCGCCAGGACGATGCCGTAGATGCCGACCGAGGCGACCGCGAGGATGTAGAGCATCGCGATCGGCAGGTCGGTGAGCTGCATCGTGGTGCGGTGGCCGAAGATCGAGATCTCGTTGTCGGCGGGTCCGAAAGGGATCACCGCGATCGCCATGAAGGCCGGGACGGCCGCCACGATCGGCGCGAGGACGTAGACCACCTTGTCCGCGCGCTTGACGATGACGTCTTCCTTGAGCATCAGCTTCACGCCGTCGGCGAGCGACTGGAGCATGCCCCAGGGGCCGTGCCGGTTGGGGCCGATGCGCAGCTGCATCCAGGCGACGACCTTGCGCTCCCACACGATGGAGAACAGCACGGTCACCATCAGGAAGGCGAAGCAGAACACCGCCTTGACGACGACCAGCCACCATGGGTCGCGGCCGAACATGGAGAGGTCCTGGGCGGCGAGATACGGGCTCATGCCTCCACCTCCTTGGGGGCGCCGGTGTCTGCGGTCGCCGGGCCGATGCGGACGAGGGTGCCGGGCTGTGCCCCGGTGTCGGAGGCGACGCCGCCACCCGTGGAGTTCAGCGGGAGCCAGACGACGCGGTCGGGCATGTCGGTGATCTGCAGCGGGAGGGCGACGGTGCCGGCGGGGCCGGTCACCGCCAGGGCGTCGCCGTCCTTGACGCCCGACTCCGCGGCGGTGGCGGCCGACACCCGCGCGCGTGCCGCGTGCCGCGTGCCGGCGAGCGCGTCGTCGCCCTCCTGGAGGCGGCCGAGGTCGAGCAGCAGCCGGTGGCCGGCGAGCACCGCCTCCCCGGCCGCCGGGCGCGGCGGTTGCGTGCCGATCTCCAGCGGGTTGGCGGCTCCCGGACCGTCCCAGGTGCCGAGCCGGTCCAGTTCGGCGCGCGCGGTGCGCAGGTCGGGCAGCCCCAGGTGGACGTCCATGGCGTCGGCGAGCATCTGCAGGACGCGCAGGTCGGTGGGCGCCAGCGAGCGCGTCATCTGCTCCGGCTTGAGCGCGGCGTCGAACATCCGCGCGCGGCCTTCCCAGTTCAGGAAGGTGCCGGCCTTCTCGGGGGCCGCCGCGACCGGCAGCACCACGTCCGCCTGCTCGGTGACCTCGCTCGGTCGCAGTTCCAGCGAGACGAGGAAGTCCACCGCGGACAGCGCCTCACGCGCGCGTGCCGGGTCGGGCAGGTCGGCGACGCCGACCCCGGCGACCACCAGGGCGCTCAGTTCGCCGGTCGTGGCCGCCGCCAGGATCTGGCTCGTGTCCCGGCCGTGGCCGAGCGGGAGTTCGGGCAGGTGCCACACGGCGGCGACCTCGTCGCGCGCGCGGGGGTCGGTGGCCGGGCGTCCGCCCGGCAGCAGCGTGGGCAGCGCGCCCACCTCGATCGCGCCGCGCTCCCCGGCCCGGCGCGGGATCCAGACCAGTGCGGCGCCGGTCGCGGCGGCGGTGCGGACGGCGGCCGTCAGTCCTCCGGCGACGCCGGCGAGGCGTTCGCCGACGATGATCACGGAGCCGCTCGTGCGCAGGGCCTCGGCGGCCCGCCTGCCGTCCTCGTCCAGGCCGACCTTGCCGGCCAGCGCGTCCAACCACTCGGTCTCGGTGCCGGGCGCGGCAGGCAGCAGGGTGCCCCCGGCCTTCGTCAGGCCCCGGGTGGCGTGCGTGGCCAGCGAGAAGACCTGCTGTCCGTGACGGCGCCAGGCCTTGCGCAGCCGCAGGAAGACCCCGGGCGCCTCCTCCTCGGACTCGAATCCCACGAGCAGGACGGCGGGCGCCTGCTCCAGTGCGGTGTGGGTGACGCCGGTGCCGTCGAGGTCCCGGCCGCGGCCCGCGACGCGGGCGGCCAGGAAGTCGGCCTCCTCGGCGCTGTGCACCCGGGCGCGGAAGTCGATGTCGTTGGTCTCCAGGGCCACCCGGGCGAACTTGGAGTACGCGTAGGCGTCCTCGACGGTGAGCCGTCCGCCGGTCAGCACACCGGCCCGGCCCCGTGCCTGGAGCAGACCGTGGGCGGCGGCCTCCAGGGCCTGGGGCCAGGAGGCGGGCTCCAGTTCACCGGAGCGGCCCCGGACCAGCGGGGTGTCGATCCGGTCCCTCAGCTGGGCGTAGCGGAACGCGAACCGCCCCTTGTCGCAGATCCACTCCTCGTTGACCTCGGGGTCGTTCGCGGCCAGGCGCCGCATGATCTTGCCGCGCCGGTGGTCGGTGCGGGTGGCGCAGCCCGAGGAGCAGTGCTCGCACACGGACGGCGAGGACACCAGGTCGAAGGGGCGGGAGCGGAAGCGGTAGGCCGCCGAGGTGAGCGCGCCCACCGGGCAGATCTGGATGGTGTTCCCGGAGAAGTAGGACTCGAAGGGGTCGCCCTCGCCGGTGCCGACCTGCTGGAGGGCGCCCCGCTCGACCAGTTCGATCATCGGATCGCCCGCGATCTGGTTCGAGAACCGGGTGCAGCGCGCGCACAGCACGCACCGCTCCCGGTCGAGCAGCACCTGTGTGGAGATGGCGACGGGCTTCTCGTACGTCCGTTTGCGGCCCTCGAACCGGGACTCGGCGTTGCCGTGCGACATGGCCTGGTTCTGCAGCGGGCACTCGCCGCCCTTGTCGCAGACCGGGCAGTCCAGCGGGTGGTTGATGAGCAGCAGCTCCATCACACCCTTCTGGGCCTTCTCGGCCGCGGGCGAGGTGAGGTGGGTCTTCACCACCATCCCGTCCGTGCAGGTGATCGTGCAGGACGCCATGGGCTTGCGCTGGCCCTCGACCTCGACGATGCACTGGCGGCAGGCACCCGCCGGGTCGAGCAGCGGGTGGTCGCAGAACCGGGGGATCTCGATGCCGAGCTGCTCGGCGGCGCGGATGACCAGGGTGCCCTTGGGCACGCTGATCTCGGCGCCGTCGATCGTCAGCGTGACGAGGTCCTCGGGCGGGACGGCCGCCTGGCCCCCTCCCGTGGGAGCGCTGGTGGTCACGGTCATGCGGTCACCTCCGCGGGCTTGTCCGCCCAGGCCGTGGACTGGGCGGGGTCGAAAGGGCAGCCCCGGCCCGTGATGTGGTCCTCGTACTCCGCGCGGAAGTACTGGAGGGAGGAGAAGATCGGCGAGGCGGCGCCGTCGCCGAGGGCGCAGAAGGACTTGCCGTTGATGTTGTCGGCGATGTCGGCGAGCTTGTCGAGGTCGGACATCGCGCCCTTGCCCGCCTCGATGTCCCGCAGCAGCTGGACGAGCCAGTAGGTCCCCTCGCGGCAGGGCGTGCACTTGCCGCAGGACTCGTGGGCGTAGAACTCGGTCCAGCGGGTGACGGCGCGGACCACGCAGGTCGTCTCGTCGAAGCACTGCAGGGCCTTGGTGCCGAGCATGGAGCCGGCGGCGCCCACACCCTCGTAGTCCAGCGGGACGTCGAGGTGCTCGTCGGTGAACATGGGCGTCGAGGAGCCGCCCGGCGTCCAGAACTTGAGGCGGTGGCCGGGCCGCATGCCGCCGCTCATGTCGAGCAGCTGGCGCAGGGTGATGCCGAGCGGGGCCTCGTACTGGCCGGGGCTCGCCACATGGCCGCTGAGGGAGTAGAGGGTGAAGCCCGGGGACTTCTCGCTGCCCATCGAACGGAACCAGTCCTTGCCCCGGTTCAGGATCGCGGGAACCGACGCGATCGACTCCACGTTGTTCACGACGGTGGGGCACGCGTACAGGCCCGCGACGGCCGGGAAGGGGGGACGCAGTCGCGGCTGGCCGCGCCGGCCCTCCAGGGAGTCGAGCAGCGCGGTCTCCTCACCGCAGATGTACGCGCCCGCGCCCGCGTGCACGGTGAGTTCGAGGTCGAGGCCGCTGCCCAGGACGTCCTTGCCGAGGTAGCCGGCCTCATAGGCCTCGCGCACGGCCGAGTGCAGCCGCCGCAGCACGGGGACGACCTCGCCCCGCAGGTAGATGAAGGCGTGCGAGGACCTGATCGCGTAGCACGCGATGACGATGCCCTCGATGAGGCTGTGCGGGTTGGCGAAGAGGAGCGGGATGTCCTTGCAGGTCCCGGGCTCCGACTCGTCGGCGTTGACCACCAGGTAGTGCGGTTTGCCGTCGCCCTGCGGGATGAACTGCCACTTCATCCCCGTCGGGAATCCCGCGCCCCCGCGGCCGCGCAGCCCCGAGTCCTTGACGTAGGCGATCAGGTCGTCGGGCGACATGGCGAGCGCCTTGCGCAGCCCCTCGTACCCCTCGTGCCGCCGGTAGGTGTCCAGCGTCCAGGGCTCCTCCTCGTCCCAGAAGGCCGACAGCACCGGGACCAGCAGCTTCTCGGCGCTGCTGTCCCCGTCGCCCTCGAACCGGCCGGCGCGGGAGGTGCCTCCGTCCTCGGTGGTCACCGTCATCACTCCCCCTCCTCTGCGACGGGACCCGCCGGATGGGCGGGGTCGGAGGCCGATGTGTCCTGCGGGGCGTCGTGCGAGCTGAGGTGCTCGCCCGGCGAGGCCTCGTGCGCCCGGCCCTCGCGCTGTTCGTCGTGCGGACCTCCGTCGCGCGGGTGCACCACGCGCGCGGCGCCGGTCTCCCCCTTCGCCAGCCGCAGTCCGACGAGGGAGGCGGGACCCGCGCCGCCGGTCGCCTCGGTGGCGCCGTCCCGTTCGTCGGGGAAGCCGGCGAGGATCCGGGAGGTCTCCTTGAAGGTGCACAGCGGGGCGCCCCGGGTGGGCTGGACCGGGCGTCCCGCCCGCAGGTCGTCCACCAGCCGCTTGGCGCCGTCGGGGGTCTGGTTGTCGAAGAACTCCCAGTTGACCATCACGACCGGCGCGAAGTCGCAGGCCGCGTTGCACTCGATGTGCTCCAGGGTGACCTTGCCGTCCTCGGTGGTCCCGCCGTTGCCGACGCCGAGGTGGTCCTGGAGGGCGGAGAAGATCGCGTCCCCGCCCATCACGGCGCAGAGGGTGTTGGTGCAGACGCCCACCTGGTAGTCGCCGCCGGGCCCCCGGCGGTACATGGTGTAGAAGGTGGCGACCGCGGTGACCTCGGCCGTGGTCAGGTCGAGCAGGTCCGCGCAGAACCGCATCCCGGTGCGTGTGACATGCCCTTCCTGCGACTGCACGAGATGCAGCAGCGGCAGGAGCGCGGAACGGGAGTCGGGGTAGCGCGCGATGATCTCGCGCGCGTCCGCCTCCAGCCGGGCTCGCACGTCGTCCGGGTAGTCGGGCGCGGGCAGTTCGGGCATGCCCAGGCTGACGCCCCGCTCCGAAGAACTGGTGGTCACCGGTCGACGCCTCCCATCACGGGGTCGATGGACGCGACGGCGACGATCACGTCGGCGACCTGGCCGCCCTCGCACATCGCCGCCATGGCCTGAAGATTGGTGAAGGACGGGTCGCGGAAGTGGACCCGGTAGGGACGGGTGCCGCCGTCGGACACGACGTGCACGCCGAGTTCGCCCTTGGGCGACTCGACTGCCGTGTACGCCTGGCCCGGCGGGACGCGGAAGCCCTCGGTCACCAGCTTGAAGTGGTGGATCAGGGCCTCCATGGAGGTGCCCATGATCTTCTTGATGTGGTCGAGGGAGTTGCCGAGCCCGTCCGGTCCCAGGGCGAGCTGGGCCGGCCAGGCGATCTTCTTGTCGGCGACCATGACCGGGCCGGGCTGCAGCCGGTCCAGGCACTGCTCGACGATCCTGAGCGACTGGCGCATCTCCTCCAGGCGGATCAGGAAGCGGCCGTAGGCGTCGCAGGTGTCGGCGGTCGGGACGTCGAAGTCGTAGGTCTCGTAGCCGCAGTAGGGCTGGGTCTTGCGCAGGTCGTGCGGCAGGCCCGCGGAGCGCAGGATCGGGCCGGTGACTCCGAGGGCCATGCAGCCGGCCAGGTCGAGGTAGCCGATGTCCTGCATGCGGGCCTTGAAGATGGGGTTCCCGGTGGCGAGCTTGTCGTACTCCGGGAGGTTCTTCTTCATCTTCTTGACGAACTCGCGGATCTGGTCGACCGCGCCGGGCGGCAGGTCCTGGGCGAGGCCGCCGGGCCGGACGAAGGCGTGGTTCATCCGCAGGCCGGTGATCAGCTCGTAGATGTCGAGGATCAGTTCGCGGTCGCGGAAGCCGTAGATCATGATGGTGGTCGCGCCGAGTTCCATACCGCCGGTGGCGATGCACACCAGGTGCGACGACATCCGGTTCAGCTCCATCAGGAGCACCCGCAGGATCGTGGCGCGGTCCGGTACCTCGTCCTCGATGCCGAGGAGTTTCTCGACCGCGAGGCAGTAGGCCGTCTCGTTGAAGAACGGCGTCAGGTAGTCCATGCGCGTCACGAACGTGGTGCCCTGGGTCCACGTGCGGTACTCGAGGTTCTTCTCGATGCCGGTGTGGAGGTAGCCGATGCCGCAGCGGGCCTCGGTGACGGTCTCGCCGTCGATCTCCAGGATGAGCCGGAGCACGCCGTGCGTGGACGGATGCTGGGGCCCCATGTTGACGATGAGGCGTTCGTCGTCGGCGCGGGCCGCGGACCGGACGACCTCGTCCCAGTCGCCGCCGGTCACCGTGTGGACGATGCCCTCGGTCGTCTCGCGCGAGGAGGCGGAGGACGGAGTCTGCGTGCTCATGAGTAGGACCTCCGCTGGTCCGGAGCCGGGATCTGGGCGCCCTTGTACTCGATGGGGATGCCGCCGAGGGGGTAGTCCTTGCGCTGCGGGAAGCCCTGCCAGTCGTCGGGCATCATGATCCGCGTCAGCGCGGGGTGCCCGTCGAAGACCAGGCCGAAGAAGTCGTAGGTCTCGCGCTCGTGCCAGTCGTTGGTGGGGTAGACGCCGACGAGCGAGGGGATGTGCGGGTCGCTGTCGGGGGCGCTGACCTCCAGCCGGATCAACCGGTTGTGGGTGATCGAGCGCAGGTGGTAGACGGCGTGCAGCTCGCGGCCCTTGTCACCGGGGTAGTGCACTCCGCTCACGCCCGTGCACAGCTCGAAGCGCAGCGCGGGGTCGTCGCGGAGGGTCTGGGCGACGGTGACCAGGTACTCGCGTTCGACGTGGAACGTCAGCTCGCCGCGGTCGACGACCGTCCGGTCCAGGGCGTTGCCGACGACGAGGCCCTGTTCCTCCAGGGCGCCCTCCAGCTCGTCGGCGACCTCGTCGAACCAGCCGCCGTAGGGGCGGGTGGCCGCGCCCGGGAGCCGGATCGAGCGGACGAGGCCGCCGTAGCCGGAGGTGTCGGCGCCGCCGGCGGCGCCGAACATGCCGCGCTGGACGCGGATCTCCTCGCCGCCCGCGCCGCGCATGCCGGGGAGGTTCGCGGCCGCGAGGTCCTTCTCGGGGTTGACGCCGTTGCCGCGCGCGGACCCGTTCGCGCCGTTCGCGCTGTCGCCCGGTGTGTTCGATCCGTCGCTCATCGCAGCAGCCCCTTCATCTCGATCATCGGGAGGGCCTTGAGCGCCGCTTCCTCCGCCTCCCGGGCCGCCTCCTCGGCGTTGACGCCGAGCTTGGAGTTCTGGATCTTGTGGTGCAGCTTGAGGATCGCGTCCATCAGCATCTCGGGCCGCGGCGGACAGCCGGGCAGGTAGATGTCCACGGGGACGATGTGGTCGACGCCCTGGACGATCGCGTAGTTGTTGAACATGCCGCCCGAGGACGCGCAGACCCCCATGGAGATCACCCACTTGGGGCTGGGCATCTGGTCGTAGACCTGCCGCAGGACGGGCGCCATCTTCTGGCTGACCCGGCCCGCCACGATCATGAGGTCCGCCTGGCGGGGCGAGCCGCGGAAGACCTCCATGCCGAAGCGCGCCAGGTCGTAGCGGCCCGCGCCGGTGGTCATCATCTCGATGGCGCAGCAGGCGAGGCCGAAGGTGGCGGGGAAGACGGACGCCTTGCGCACCCAGCCCGCGGCCTGCTCGACGGTGGTCAGAAGGAATCCGCTCGGCAGCTTTTCTTCGAGTCCCATGACTAAAGGCCCCTCAGTCCCATTCCAGACCGCCGCGTCGCCATACGTAGGCGTAGGCGACGAAGACGGTGAGCACGAAGAGCAGCATCTCCACGAGCCCGAAGATCCCGAGGGCGTCGAAGGTGACGGCCCACGGGTAGAGGAAGACGATCTCGATGTCGAAGACGATGAAGAGCATCGCCGTCAGGTAGTACTTGATCGGGAAACGCCCGCCGCCGGCCGGCGTGGGGGTCGGCTCGATTCCGCACTCGTAGGCTTCGAGCTTGGCGCGGTTGTACCGCTTCGGACCGATCAGCGTGGCCATGACCACGGAGAAGATCGCAAAGCCTGCCCCGAGGGCTCCCAGTACGAGGATGGGCGCATAGGCGTTCACCGCTCCTCGCTCCTCTCAGTCGGCACTGACTGGCGGTTTGCCGTGGACTCACACCCGCCCCGTCCGTCCCACGAGCCCCACTCGCCCCGGCGAAGATCGCGTACATGTGAAGCAGGTCACAAGCCCAACTGCCCCGCATCCTATGCCCGCCGGTGTGTGATCTGCGACACGGGGGTCCTCACGTACTTTGTGATCTCCACCACCCGGCGAAGGATCATGAAGTCGGATGAGCGGTGATCTACATACGCGAAGCAGTCAAGTGATCACCAAGGGGTGACATTTTCGCTCATCACCGCTGGTCGGAGGCGTGGCGCATTATCAAGCCAAGCGCCGGGCAGGCAAATTGGCGCTGGACCAGATCCCTTGATAAAGGCACCCGTTCACACGTGAGAGGGAGGACCGGGGACGGAAGTGGACGTGTGCACGGGTTCACGAGCGACGGGGGTTCGCGAGCGCGCGCACCCGCCGACCGGCACGCGACGCGACGCCCGCGCGGGACGCCGCCACGACGGGGGCCGTTCCGTGACCTGCGTCACACGGCCACGGATGCTCCACAAAGCGGGCTTGGCCACGTGTCCTGCCCAGTGGTAGGCGCGGAGCAAATACGGACCAAACGAAGAAACCCCATGATCACAGTCTTGATCATCGCTGTCCGTAATGCCCGTTACGGCGTCAATAAAGAGCCGCGCACCCGGGTTTCGAGGTCTCGGTTGAACAACTGTGGCGCACCACACGTTTCTTGAAGGTATGGAGGAGCCCCTGATACCGCTTGTACCCATGTCCCACACCGCTCACATACGCAGCCACCGGAAACCCCGGAACCGCAACGCGTCGACGATCGCGATGCGGGCCGGAGTCGCGGGTGGCGTTCTCAGCCTGGCCGCGGCCGGCGCATCGGCCTCAGCCAGCGCCGCCGAGCCGGTGACGCAGACCCTTGAGCTCCCCACGCTCACCACCGATCTGTCGACCCAGGTCGCGCAGTCCGCCGAAGCCACCCAGCAGAACGCGGACAACTACCAGCTCCAGACCGAGCGCGACGCCGCCGCCGCGAAGGCCGCCAAGCAGGCCGAGGCGGACCTCGCCACGGCCAAGAAGAAGGCCGCGGAGGCCAAGCGCAAGGCCGAGGCCGAGCGCAAGACCGCCGAGGCCGCGGCCTCGCGCAGCTCGGAGCGCACGGTACTCGCCGCCTCCGGCAGCACCGCGTCGAGCCCCTCCACGGCCACCGGTTCGGCCGCGGCGGTCGTCGCGTTCGTCAAGGCGCAGATAGGCGACACCTACATCTCGGGCGGCACCGGGCCGAACACGTGGGACTGCTCGGGCCTGGTCCAGGCCGCGTTCAAGCAGGTGGGCGTCGACCTGCCGCGCGTCTCGCAGGACCAGTCGACCGTGGGCACCCAGGTCTCGCTGGACAACCTGCAGCCGGGCGACATCCTCTACTGGGGCAGCGCGGGCAGCGCGTACCACGTGGCGGTGTACGTCGGCGGCGGCGAGTTCGTCGGCGCGCAGAACCCCTCCACCGGCGTCGTGGAGAAGCCGCTGTCGTACGACCCGCCGACGGGCGCGGTGCGGGTCCTGTGACCCTCCAGGGGCCACCCGGGGGCCTGGGACCCCTCGGCGGCCCCTGAGCCTGCCTCCGCGCCCGCCCAGGGCGTGGAGGCACACCAGTACACGGACACAGAAGAGTGAAGGCTGTTGCCACGGGCCGTCGTGGCAGCAGCCTTCACTCGTACGGGCGGGGGTCGCCCCCGGCGGCTACGCCTTGGGGGCCACCTTCGACAGGCCGTTGATCACCCGGTCCATCGCGTCGCCGCCCGTCGGGTCCGTCAGGTTGGCCAGCAGCTTCAGCGTGAACCTCATCAGCATCGGATGGGTCAGACCCCGCTGCGTCGCGACCCTCATCACCTTGGGGTTGCCGATCAGCTTCACGAAGGCGCGGCCCAGCGTGTAGTAGCCGCCGTAGGTGTCCTTGAGGACCTTCGGGTAGTTGTGCAGCGCCAGTTCGCGCTGGGCGGGGGTCGCCCGGGCGGCGGCCTGGACGATGAC
Source organism: Streptomyces sp. NPDC048664 (assembly GCF_040650555.1). NCBI lineage: Bacteria > Bacillati > Actinomycetota > Actinomycetes > Kitasatosporales > Streptomycetaceae > Streptomyces > Streptomyces sp. NPDC048664. Next base: position 289,264 of record NZ_JBEZHK010000001.1, read on the forward strand.
GTCCGCCGCGATCTGGCCCGACTCCATGGCGTACGCGATGCCCTCGCCGTTGAAGGGGTTCACCAGGCCGCCCGCGTCGCCGACGAGCAGCAGGCCCTTGGTGTAGTGCGGCTGGCGGTTGAAGGCCATGGGGAGGGCCGCGCCGCGGATCGGGCCGGTCATGTTGTCGGGGGTGTAGCCCCAGTCCTCGGGCATCGAGGCGCACCAGGCCTTCAGCACCTCGCGCCAGTCCAGTTCCTTGAAGGAGGTCGAGGTGTTCAGGACGCCGAGGCCGACGTTCGACGTCCCGTCGCCCATGCCGAAGATCCAGCCGTAGCCCGGCAGCAGCCGGTCCTGGGCGCCTCGCCGGTCCCACAGCTCCAGCCAGGACTCCAGGTAGTCGTCGTCGTGGCGCGGCGAGGTGAAGTACGTGCGGACCGCGACGCCCATCGGGCGGTCCTCGCGGCGGTGCAGGCCCATCGCCAGCGACAGCCGCGAGGAGTTGCCGTCCGCGGCCACGACCAGCGGCGCGTGGAAGGTGACCTCGCGCTTGTCCTCGCCGAGCTTGGCGTGCACGCCCGTGATGCGCCCGGTGCGGTCGTCGGTGATCGGGGCGCCCACCGTGCAGCGCTCGTACAGGCGCGCGCCCGCCTTCTGCGCGTTGCGGGCGAGTTGCTCGTCGAAGTCGTCGCGCTTGCGGACGAGCCCGTAGTCGGGGAAGGAGGCGAGGTCGGGCCAGTCCAGCTGGAGCCGCACACCGCCTCCGATGATGCGCAGGCCCTTGTTGCGCAGCCAGCCCGCCTCCTCGGAGATGTCGATGCCCATGGAGACGAGCTGCTTGGTGGCGCGGGGCGTGAGTCCGTCACCGCACACCTTCTCGCGCGGGAAGGCGGTCTTCTCCAGCAGCAGGACGTCGAGTCCCGCCTTCGCGAGGTAGTACGCCGTGGTGGAACCGGCTGGTCCGGCCCCGACGACGATCACATCGGCGGTGTGCTCGGTGAGGGGCTGGGGCTCGGTCACGGCGGGTTCTCCCCAAGACTCGGAGGTGACGAGGACGGCGCCCGTGCCGGCAGCGGCGGCGGTGCCGAGATCCTCGGCGTGATGCGCGTGCTGACGGGCGCGGGACATGGGCAGTCTATTCAGCGGTATCGATCCCCCTGCCGAAGGGCTGCCCCAGTGAACCGAGCTCTGCCCGCCGTACGGCTGCGCGTCCCCACCGACGAGGACGCCGTCACGTGGCACCGGGTCTTCGACGACCCCGAGGTCATGAGGTTCCACGGCGGCCGGGCCGCCGAACTCTTCGTCTACGAGGAGCTCACCGCCCGCCAGCGGCGGCACGACGCCGAGCGCGGCTACTGCCTGTGGACCGTGCTCGACGAGGAGGGCGCGGTCCTCGGTTTCACCGGGGCGCAGCCCTGGCCGGGCGCGTGGGGCCCGCAGGGGGAGATCGAGATCGGCTGGCGGCTCGGGCGGGAGCACTGGGGCAGGGGGTACGCCACCGCGGCGGCGCTCGCCACGATCCGGCGGCTGCGGGAGGCGGGCGTGCCGAGGGTGGTGGCGATGGTCATGGCCGGGAACGAGCGGTCGGTGGCGGTGGCCAGGCGCCTCGGCATGGAGCGGGCCGAGAGTTTCCCGCGTCCCGGATCGGGGGATCCGGCGCACTGCTACCGGCTGGAGCTGTGACGGGAGTTGCGGAGGAGGGGCCGGACACCGCGGCGCACTGACGCTGCGTGAGCGAGTGTCACAGAACGGCACGGAACGCTTCCGGACGGCACCCCCGGCGGTTACTCTGCCCGTACCGCTGGGGGTGACATCTGTGCGCATACCACCCGAGACACCCGAAGTACGCGTACCGCGACTGGTCGGACTGATGGCGGCGGACGCGCGCGAGGCCGCCGCGCGGCTGGGCGTCCTGCTCGCGGCGCCCGACCGGCCGGACTTCCACCGCACGGTCGTGGACCACGTGGTACGGCAGTACCCGTCGCCCGGCGCCGAGGTGCCGCTCGGCGCCGTCGTCACCGTGTGGTTCGACCGCGGCGGGGGCGAGGGCGGCGGGGGCGCCGGAGTGCGGGAACCACGGCTGCCGAAGCCGCCGCCCGGCGGACTGCGGCGGGAACTGGCCGAGCCGGGCGACGCGTTCGAGGTGCTCGGGTGAGGGCGGCCCGCAGGCCGCCGCTCAGCTCTTCTTGAAGCCCCGGTGCAGGGCGACGATGCCGCCCGTCAGGTTGCGCCAGGCCACACCGGACCAGCCGGCCCCGCGCAGCCGCTCGGCGAGGGCGGGCTGGTCGGGCCAGGCGCGGATGGACTCGGCGAGGTAGACGTACGCGTCGGGGTTGGAGGACACCGCGCGGGCCACGGGCGGCAGCGCACGCATCAGGTACTCCATGTAGACCATCCGGAACGGCGCCCAGGTCGGATACGAGAACTCGCAGATCACGACCCGCCCGCCGGGCTTGGTCACCCGGTACATCTCCCGCAGCGCCGCGTCCGTGTCGTGCACGTTGCGCAGCCCGTAGGAGATGGTCACCGCGTCGAAGGTGTCGTCCTTGAACGGCAGCCTCGTCGCGTCGCCCGCCGTGAACGGCATCCACGGGTTCCGCTTCTTGCCGACCTGGAGCATGCCGGGCGAGAAGTCGCAGGGCACCACGTAGGCGCCCGAGCGCGTGAAGGGGAGCGACGAGGTCGCGGTGCCGGCCGCCAGGTCCAGGATCTTCTGCGCGGGCCGCGCGTCGACGGCCTTGGCGACCTCCTTGCGCCACACCCGGGCCAGGCCGAACGTCAGCACGTCGTTGGTGAGGTCGTACCGTTCCGCCACGCCGTCGAACATCGAAGCGACTTCGTGCGGCTGTTTGTCCAGGGATGCTCGGCTCACGGTCCCCATTGTGGCAGTACGGTCCCGGCGCGGATCAGGTGCCCGGGCCGTGCCGCCGGTCAGCGGCGCCGGTGCACCAGCCGCCCCGCGACGACCGTGGCCACACAGGTGCCCGCCCCGCGTGCGGCGAGCGCGGCCTCGTCCGGGACGTCGAACACGGCGAAGGTCGCGTCCTGGCCCAGGACCCCGCGGGGCGGCAGCGGCAGCGCCGCCGCCTCCGCCAGGGTGCGTCCGGCCAGCGGGTCCAGGGACGGCGGCGGCACGGGAGCCTCGACGCGCTCCTGGACCACGAGCCCCGCCCGGCGCACCGCGTCCACCACGGCGGGCCGCCGCATCTCCCCCGCCACGGCGACCGTCCCGTGCGCCAGCATCCGCTGCACCCCGCGCCGCGCGCTCGCGCCCCAGCGGGCGTCGCTCATGGCCAGGGCGGCCAGGGCGGCGCCGGTGAGGGGCCCGGTGCCCAGGCCGTCGGCCTCGCGGGGGTCGGGGTGATAGGCCTGCTCCAGCAGTTCGGGCCCGTACGGGTTGAGCAGTCCCGGGGTGAGGAGGCCCGACCAGCGCCGGACCCGGGCGGTGGGACACGCCGCCAGCAGCTCCTCGCACGGGCCGATGTCCGCGCACGCGCGGCCGTCGACCAGCACGGCGCCGCCGGGCAGGGCGGGCCGCCGGTCCCCGGTGAGGAGGAGATCGGCGGTGTGGATCGTCAGCACGGGCGGGTCAGTTGGAGGTGAGCAGCTTCAGCTCGGGGTGCGCCGTGCCCCCCGCGAGAGCCGTGGACGAGATGTGGGAGGCGACCCGCTCGTCCACCGGGTCGTTCGCCGGGTCGTCGTGGACGACGAGGTGCTCGTACGTCGTCGCCCGCTGGGCGGGGACGCGACCCGCCTTGCGGATCAGATCGATGATCTCCAGCCGGTTCGAGCGGTGCTTCGCCCCGGCGGAGGACACCACGTTCTCCTCCAGCATGATCGAGCCGAGGTCGTCCGCGCCGTAGTGCAGGGAGAGCTGGCCGACCTCCTTGCCGGTGGTCAGCCACGAGCCCTGGATGTGCTGGACGTTGTCCAGGAACAGGCGGGCGATGGCGATCATCCGCAGGTACTCGAACAGGGTCGCCTGGGTGCGGCCCTTCAGGTGGTTGTTCTCGGGCTGGTAGGTGTACGGGATGAAGGCCCGGAAGCCGCCCGTACGGTCCTGGACCTCGCGGATCATGCGCAGGTGCTCGATGCGCTCCGCGTTGGTCTCGCCCGTGCCCATCAGCATGGTGGACGTCGACTCGACGCCGAGGCCGTGCGCGATCTCCATGATCTCCAGCCAGCGCTCGCCGCTCTCCTTGAGCGGGGCGATGGCCTTGCGCGGCCGCTCGGGCAGGAGTTCGGCGCCGGCGCCGGCGAAGGAGTCGAGCCCGGCCTCGTGGATGCGCGTGATGGCCTCCTGCACCGAGACCCCGGAGATCCGCGCCATGTGCTCGACCTCGGACGCCCCCAGGCTGTGGATGACCAGCTGCGGGAAGGCGTCCTTGATGGCCCGGAAGTGCTTCTCGTAGTACTCGACGCCGTAGTCCGGGTGGTGGCCGCCCTGGAACATGATCTGGGTGCCGCCGAGCTCCACGGTCTCCGCGCAGCGGCGCAGGATGTCGTCCAGGTCGCGGGTCCAGCCCTTGTCCTTGTCCTTCGGGGCCGCGTAGAAGGCGCAGAACCTGCACGCCGTGACGCACACGTTCGTGTAGTTGATGTTCCGCTCGATGATGTACGTCGCGATGTGCTCGGTGCCGGCGTACCTGCGGCGGCGTACGGCGTCGGCGGCGGCGCCCAGCGCGTGCAGCGGCGCGTCCCGGTAGAGGACGAGCGCCTCTTCGGGGGTGATCCGTCCGCCTGCGGCGGCGCGGTCGAGGACGGCTGTGACATCAATGGGCGTGAGGTCGGCCTTCTCGGTCACCGGGCGTCCCCTTCAGGTGGATTACGGACGGACGTAAGGGTCACGGACGGACCGGACCAGCCTACGCCAGCGGCTCGACCGGCCCGAGCGGGGCCCACAGGGGCACGCGGCCCGTGCGCGCCCGCCCTCAGACCGCGTGCGCCCCGGCCAGGACTCCCGCGAGGGCCCCCGCGATGAGGAAGGGGCCGAAGGGGATCGAGGTCCGCCGCCCGGCCCGCCGGAGCACGACCAGCCAGAGCCCGTACAGCCCGCCCAGGAGGAACCCGGCGAACGTCCCGAGCACCACGGTGGGCCAGCCGTACCAGCCGAGCACCGCGCCCAGGCCCAGGGCGAGTTTGACGTCGCCGAAGCCCATGCCCCGCGGGTTGACGAGGAAGAGCAGGAAGTAGACGCCGCCGAGCACGAGCGCGCCCAGCAGCGCGGTGGGCCAGTCGCCCGCGTGCCGGGGCAGGACGGCGGCGGCGCCGAGCAGGACCAGGGCCAGGGCCGCCACCGGCAGGGTGAGCACGTCCGGCAGCCGCTGCACCCGGAAGTCCACGAGCGCCAGCAGCACTCCGGCGGGGGCCAGCAGCAGCCAGACGACGAGTTCGGGCCGGGCGCCGGTCGCCAGGGCGAGGGCGGCGCAGACCAGGGCGGTGACCGCGCACACGAGCGCGGTCAGGGGGCCGTACGCCGTGCCCTGCGCGCAGCGCGCCGGACCGAGCCAGCCGCCGAGGGGGTGCCCGTCGGGGCACTCCTGCCGCCACGGCTGCCCGGGCTCCACGGACAGCCGGTAGGCGGCCCGGGGCACCAGCGTCCCGACGGCCGCGCCCCACACCGCCGCGCCGGCGGTCAGCCAGAGATCGAGGTCCACGCGCCCACCCTACGCACGCCGCGCCCCGCCGAACGGGCCCCGTTCCCCCGCCCTCGACGGCACCGGCCGCTCATCCCGCGGCGCTCGGGGCGGTGCGCCAGCTCGGCAGCAGCTCGTCCAGGAGCGCCTCGGTACGCGGCGGCAGGCCGCGGGCCCCGCTGCGCGCGACGAGATCGGCGGCGACCTGCCGGAGCCGGTCCGTGTCGCCACCGGTGTGGGTGGCGCGCAGCAGCTCGTTCCACAACCGCTCGTCGGTCGGGGCGGAGCGCAGGGCGGCGTCGAGCGCCTCGATGGCCTTCTCGGCCCGGTCCCGCTCCAGGTGGAAGGCGGCGAGCGCCAGCGCGATGTCCGCGACGAGCAGCGGGAGCTGCGCGTCCACGATCTCGTGCGCGAGCCACGCGTAGCGGCTCTCGGGCCGGTCCGCGAGCAGCGGCCCCCGGGCGAGGACCATCGCGTCGGTGAGCAGCCGGCCGCGCACGGCCCGGCTGTCCGCGCCCTTGCCCTGGGTGGCCTCGTGGTACAGGGAGCGCAGGACGTCCAGGTCGGAGACGACCGACCGGGCCAGCCTGAGGCGGCCGGTCGCGTCGGTGCTCAACCGCACCGTGCCGTCCGGGTCCTGGCCCAGCCAGTCGCGCAGCCGCTCGATCAGCGCGTCCCGCACGTCCTCGGTGACGCCCCTCGGCCACAGGGCCGAGGCCAGCACCCGCGGGTGCACTCCTTCCCGGTGCAGGAGCAGCAGGGCGAGTGCCTCGCGCAGCAGGGGGGCGCGCTCGTCGTCGGGCTCGTCCAGGCCGATGAGTTCGTACGTTCCCACGAGCCGCGCGTAGACCGCCGGGCGCCCCTGCTCGCTGATGTCGACGAGGAACGGCGGGGAGGCGGGTCCGTCCGGGCCGCCCTCGGGGTCGGCCTCGGCGAACAGCTCGACGACGGCCCGGCGCACCGAGGAGGGCAGCACCTGGGCGTCGAGTTCCAGTCCGAGCAGCGGCGCGAGGAGCCGGCCCTCGGCCGTCACCTCCAGCTCCCAGGCGGCACCGGGCAGGTCCCCGGACTCGGTGCCCACCAGGTAGCCGATCCCCAGGCGGCTGGCGTCGGCGGCGAGTTCCGCGAGCCGGGCCGCCTCCTCGGCCGACGGCACGGAGGCCAGCAGCACCAGATGGGGAGCCCAGCGGGTGTGCTGGGCGGGGCCGGTGCGGCCGGTGAGCACGGAGTCGTGCCCCGCGGCACCGAGCGCTCCGCGCCGCTGCCGGGTCTCCGCGTCCATCGTCTCGATCAGGGCCTCGATACCGTCGAGGTGGCGCAGCCGGTTGGGCGCGAGCGGGGTCAGGTCCTCACCGAACCCGACCAGCGTGATGGTCATGCGGTCCGACCAGCCGTTGGTGGCCAGTTCCGCGGCGACGGAGGCGAAGACGCCCGCCCGGTCCTGCTCGGTGCCGCGCACCGACACGATGCCGGGGACGGCTTCGAGGTTGAGGAGGAGCCGGGAGCCGTCCATGGTGCCCAGGCTGACCAGCCCGGGGTACGGGGCCGCCGCCTCGATGTCCTCGTAGCGCTCCGCGTCGGCGCCCGACAGCGTCCAGTACGTCTCGTCCTGGCCGAGTCGCCACGGCGCGGGCGGCTTGCCGGCGGGCTGGGCCAGTTGAAGGTGCAGGCCGGCGCCGCTGAGCCAGGCCGCGTGGACGGTGGGCAGCGGGCGGGACTCGTCGGCGAGCGAGGCGGCGAGGCCGCGCAGGGCCCGGTCGAGCAGCCGTACCCCCTCCGGGTCGGCCCCCACGAGCAGGGCGTCCTGGGCGTCGAGGCCGTCGCCCGTGGGCACGGGCGGCGTCATGCCGCGCCGCCCGGCGACGGTGCTCAGCGCCGACTGCCACAGCGCCTGGCGGCGGCGGTGGCCGAGGGCGGCCAGCAGCCCGGCGGCCAGCAGGGGCGACGCCAGGAGGGCTTCCGGCAGGCCGAGGCCGTGGCCGGCGGACCGGTCGGCGGCCTCGGTGGTGTGCGGCTGTGCCGCGTGGCCGGTGCCGGAGGCGGGACGCTCGGCGGGCTGCTGCGCCGGCTGCTCGGCGGGACGTTCGGCGGGCTGCTCGGCCGGCCGTGCGGCATCGGCGGCGTGATGGCCGCCGCCCCGCGCGTGGTCGCCGGTCCGGGCGTAGTCGTGGATCTGGTGCCGCACCTGCGGGGAGACCTGGTGCGCGTCGTCGGGCATCTCGACGACCTCGCCGCCGTGGGCGTCGCCCGGCATCTCCATGATCCAGCCGGGCCGGATGAGGCTCGCCTCGGACAGGCGCGAACCGTCGGGCTGCACACGGTCCTTGTTGAGCTCGTAGATCTCCTTGTAGCGGCGCCCGTCGCCGAGTTGGCGCTGCGCGATCTCCCACAGGGAGTCGTGGTGCCGGCCCTCGGGGGGCTGGATCCGGTAGTACTTGGTATCGCCGTGCGTGGCGTGGGTGGCGGCGTGGGCGGCCTGCTCGGCCACGGCGGCGGCGGACTCGGCGGCCCCCTCCTGGGTCTGCGCGATCAGGCCGGGGGTCTGGTGCGCGGCCGCGACGGTGCCCTTGTGGTTGCCCTCCAGGTTCTGCCCGAGCTGGGAGAGCCCCGGCGTGAGGCTCGCGGCGGTGGCGCCGATCAGCAGCAGGGCCGCGACGAGTTGCCGGGCGAGCAGCTGGCTGGGCCCCGCCCCGGGCACCCGGCCCGGCAGCCCGACCCCCGACACCGCGGCCTTGACCTCGACGAGCACGCACGCGGTGAACTGCGCCCACGCCAGCCACACGACCACGGTCAGCACGTGCAGGAACGTCATGACCGTGATCTGCTGCTGGAGCCAGTCCAGGCTCGGCGCCCCGTGCGGCAGCGGCCATCCGACGCTGACGGCCAGCGCCGCGGGCACGCCGACGACCAGGACGAGCAGGGCCGCGAAGGCGAGGAGCGCCTTGAGGTAGTCACCGAGGGAACGGCGGTGCAGCGTCACGGCCTGCGGGGTCCGGTTCCTCGGGCCCGCCGGATGGCCTTCCGAACGTGAAGAGGTGCGCGCCATGCGGTGTCCTGGTCCTGGGTCTGGAGGTGGGGGTGGGCGGGTCGTCGGTGCGGTCGCGGGTGGGCTCAGCCGACCTGGTTCGTGGCCGTGGCCTGTCCCCTGACGGACACCGCGCCACCGTAGAAGAGCCCGGTGAACACCGGGTCGTACGTCAACTGGATCTGGACGGAAACCCGTTGGGTGTCGGCACTGACGCAGTGGCTCGCCGCGATGTCGTCGTTCGACATCCCCGCCTCGCGCGCGTAGGCCTTCACCCGGGCGTCGCAGTCCCCGGCGCGGATGGGCGCCTCGCCGCCCTGGTTCGCGTACAGGGCGTCCAGGTCGATGTCCTGGGCCGCGTAGCGGGCCGCCTGCTCGGCGATGTCGCTCGCGCGCTCCCGCTTGGAGATGGACAGTCCGCCGTCGATGACGAACGCCGCCAGCGTCAGGAAGACCGCGGCGAAGATGATGACCGCCCCGGCGCCCGAGCCGCGGTCGTCCAGCCGCGCCACGCGGCCGGACCACCCCCTGCGTACGAGGTCTTTCACGCGGCCCTCCGGAAGGGGTCCAGGGGGGAGCTGAACCGCGCGGACAGCCGCGTGGGGATGTCGAGCCCCAGCGTCGCCAGGCCCCTCACCTCACAGCTCACCTCCACCGTGAACAGGGTGTCGGGGGCGAAGCCTGAGCTGGTCTGCGCGACGGACACGGGGCCCGAGCAGACGTCGCCGAGGTCCGCCTCCGCGGCCTTCCTCGCCTCGCTCAGCGCCAGCGCGTGGGTCTTCTGGATTGAGCCCGCGCGGGCGGCGTCGCGCGCGGCGCCGTCGACGGCGCCGCGACCGTCCACGAGCTGGCCGAAGGCGACCAGGACGAGGATGAAGAGGATCATCACCGGGGCGAGGATCACCACCTCGACCGTGGACAGTCCGCGGTCGCGGTCCTCGCCGCTCACCCGGTCCGCCAGACGGGAGAGGTCCATCAGCCGCCCCCCTCGTTGTCGTTCACGAACCGTTCCACCGGCCCCTGCGAGCGCGCGTGCACCGTCAGGTCGAGGCCCGGGAAGACCGCGGGGATACGGGCGGTGACCTCCACGCCGACCGTGTTCGGGTCGGGCTGGAGTGTCGTCACGTCCGGTGAGAGCACGAGCTGCGGGCCGAGCTGCCGGATGTAGGTGTCCGCGGTCTCGCGGGCCTGGCCCCGCCAGGTCGCCGGTGCGTCGTGCGCCGTGGCGCGGGCCTTGCGGGCACCGGCCTGGGCGGCGGCCTGGGCGACGTGGTCGGCGAAGAAGTACAGCGCGAACTGCACCGTCGCGAAGATCATGAAGAAGAGGACGGGGGTGAGCAGCACGAACTCGATCGCGGTCATGCCGGAGTCACGGCGCGGTCCCGCCGCTCCCCTGGCGACTGCCACGCGCCCTCGCACCCACGTACGCACACGCCGCACGAGCACCCCCGTATCTCGACTCTCCCCGATGGACCCTGCCGCGTCAGCAGGTCTTGCTGTCGGTGGCTCCGCTGACGCAGGTGCCCACCTTGGTCGCGCCCTGCTTCAGCGCGGAGGAGATGAGACCGGCCACCACTCCGACGATCGCGACCACGACGGCCGAGATGATGACCCACTCGACGGCCGAGGCGCCGCGGTCGAGTTCGCCGGAGCGGGCACGCTGCACGCGGCCCTGGAAGAAGGTGACCAGGAAGTCGACAGCCGGTATTCCCGTGCTGATGTTCCGACCGTTCATGGGGAGTCGTCCTTTCTAGCTTTCTGGAGGGGATGGATCAGACCTGGAAGACGCGGATCGCCGCCGGGTAGATGAGGAACACCAGGAACCCCGCGCAGAGCAGCAGTTGGGCGACCAGCATCGACTGCGACTTCTCGCCGGCGCTGCCCTCGATCTCGGCCAGTTCCCGGTGCCGCATCGTCTCGGCGCGTGAGGCGAGCGACTCGCGCACCTTCGCGCCGTCGTCCGCCACCAGGGCCAGGGACGCCGACAGGTCCTTCAGCTCGTCGACGCCCAGCTCCTCGCCCAGCTGGCCCAGCGCCTGCCACTGGCTGACGCCGGTGATGCGGGCGTCGGCGAGCGCGTTGCGGATGCGCCGGTTGGCCCAGCCGTCCGACACGTCCGCCGCCGCCATCAGCGCCTCGGGCAGACCGCGCCCGCCGGCCAGGCTCATCGAGACGAGGTCGAGGTAGGCCCCGACGACCCGCCGCAGGTCCCGGCGCTTGTCGGCGGCGTCGCGGCGCACCTCCAGGTCCGGCAGGAAGAAGAACAGCGCCGCGCAGGCCAGTGCCAGCCACACGGGGATCGTCGGGCTCTTTCCGACGCCCATCGTCCACGCGACGGCGAACAGGAACGGTCCGAAGACCAGGCCCGCGCAGGCGAGCAGCACCTTGGTCGCGAGGAACTGCTCCCAACTGCGGTCCAGGACCGCCAGGTCCGCCCGCAGCGAGCGCAGTTCCCAGCCCTGCTGCAGATAGAACTCCGCGACCCGCCGGCCGACCCGGGCCCGGGTGGTCGCGAGCCGTCCCGTCTCCGCGTTCCGCGGGCCGCGGGCCTGCTCGTGGGCGACGCCGCGCGCCCGCATCGCGTCGATGCGGGCCACGGTCGCCACGGCGCTGCGCCGGGAGGGCATCAGGGCGCGTACGAGGGCGTAGATCCCCAGGCCCAGTACGGCGCCGACGAGGATCGGCATCGTCAGGTCCACCGGCGTGTCCCTTCGTCGTAGACGGGCGCCTGCTGCTGCGCCGGGCCGTCCTGGTTCTGTCCCGCGGCGGTGCGCGGGGAGACGAACTGCACGCCGGGGTCGTCGCGGACCAGGAAGCGTTCGGGTGTCTCGATCGTCGACAGCTTGCGCAGCCACCAGAAGCCGAGCGCGAACAGACCGCACACGAGGGCCAGGACGAGCTGTCCCATCGGGCTGCCGTAGGGCTCGACGAACGAGCGGTTGAAGATGGACAGGCCGAGGACGAACAGCACCGAGACGGCGACGACGATCTGCACCGAGCGCCGGGTGGAGGCGCGCTGCGCCATCACGCGCTGGCGCATGTCGACCTCCTCACGGGCCGACTTGGCGAGCGCTCCGAGCACCTGGCGCAGACCGGGGCCGCGCAGGCGCGCGTTGAGGATCAGGGCCGCCACGATGATGTCCGCGGACGCGTCGTCGATCTCCTGGGCCAGGTCCTGGAGCGCGTCGGGCAGGGGGGTGCGGGAGCGCAGCCGGTCCACCAGGGCGTCCAGATGCGGGCGCAGGGCGGGGGCGGCGGCGCGGGCCGAGGCGGGGATGGCCTGTTCCAGGCCGACCGCGCCCGCGATGGTGTCACGCAGCGACTCGGTCCAGGAGGCCAGGGCCTCGATCCGCAGCATCGCCGAGCGTTCCTCGGCGGCGCCGCCGAAGAGCCTGTCCCAGAAGAACACCAGCACGCCGGCGGCCAGTCCCGCCACCGCCCAGCGGGTGAGGAGCAGGATCACCAGTCCGGTGCCGACCGCGAGCGAACCGCGTTTACCCGCGAAGCGCAGCAGCTCACCGGCGCGTTCGCTCGCGCGCTGCTTCTCGTGCTCGGGTTTGACGGGCAGTCCGCGGATCGCGGCGCCGAGCAGGGCGAGGCCCCCGCCGACCGCGACACCGCAGCCGAGCGCGTACAGCACCGTGGTCGAGAACAGTCCGCCCAGCGAGCCGAGCGGCTGCAGGGCGAGGTGCGCGGGGGCGGAGAGGGAGGCGGAGGCGGGGGTCGTCACGCCGCTCACCCCCAGCTTCCGGCGGGCTGGTAGCCGAACGGCATCAGGTCCTCCAGGCAGGCGACGGGGGCGTGGGGGACGACCTGGCCGTCCGCTGCCTCCGCGAAGACCTCGCTGGACAGGACGCGTCCGTCCACGCCGTTGACCTCGCGGATCGAGGTGACCATGCGCTGGAGTCTGCCGCCGCTCTGGTAGTCGTTGCGGCGCTGGATGAAGACGACGAAGTTCACGGCGCCCGCGATCAGCATCTGGCTGGCGTCGATGGGCAGTCGCTCCTGCGCCTGGAGTGCGTAGGTCGAGATGCGGTTGAAGACCTCGCTGGAGCTGTTGGCGTGGATCGTGGACAGCGAGCCGTCGTTGCCCTGCGACATCGCGTTCAGCATGGTGACGATCTCGTCGCCGAGCACCTCGCCGACGATGACCCGGGAGGGGTTCATGCGCAGCGAGCGGCGCACCAGCTCCGCCATCGAGATCATGCCCTGGCCCTCGGAGTTGGGCAGGCGCTCCTCGAACGCGACGACGTTGGGGTGGAGTTCGGGGAACTGGTCGAGGCCGAGTTCCAGGGCCCGCTCGACCGTGATCAGCCGCTCGTGCGGGGGGATCTCGTTGGCGAGCGCGCGCAGCAGCGTGGTCTTGCCCGCGTTGGTGGCCCCCGCGATCATGATGTTCTTGCGGGCGCGCACGGCGCAGGCCAGGAAGTGGCCGAGCTGCGGGGTGATCGTGCCGTTGCCGACCAGGTCGGAGATGAACACCTTGCCCATGCGGGCACGTCGGATGGACAGTGCCGGACGGCGTGCCACGTCCATCACGGCGGACAGGCGCGAGCCGTCGGGGAGGCGGAGGTCGAGCTGCGGGTTCGCCGCGTCGAACGGGCGCGAGGACAGGCCCGAGTAGGCGCCGAGCACCTGGATGAGCTCGATCAGCTCCTCGTCGGTCTCGGCGACCGGCTCGCCCTTGACCTCGCGGCCGTCGGCGTACCCGACGAAGACCTGGTCGCAGCCGTTGATGTCGATGTTCTCGACCTCGGGGTCGTCGAGCAGCGGCTGGAGCCGGCCGACGCCGAACAGCGCGGCGTGCACGGCCGCCGCGTACTGCTCCTCGGTCTCGGCGTCCAGCGGGGTCTGCCCGGCGTTGATCTCGGCGCGGGCGTAGTCCTCCAGGATCTGGGCGATGACCGCGCGGGCGTACTGGCGCTCGTCCTCGGTGGACATCGGCGCGACGCCGGAGACCTGGTCGAGGCGGCGCTGCTCGGCGATCCGGTCGCCCGCATCCTGCCGGAAGCGCTTGACGAGCTGGTGATCGACGGCACTCATCGCCCGGCCACCCCGGTGACCGCCCCGCCGCCGGCGTACCCACCGGGCCCGGCCGGTCCGGCCGGTGCGTTCTGTCCGCCGGGTCCGGCCGGTCCGGTCGGCGGGTTAGGGCCGGTCGGGGCTGTCGGGGTGACCGGGACCGTCGGGCCGGTCGGGGTGAGGGTCCATGCCGAGCCGTACTGCTGGTAGAGGTCCTGGGTCACCTTGCGGGCCGAGCGGATGAGCAGCGACTTGTCCAGCCGACCGCGCCGCCGTCCCGCCAACTGCTCGGCCCCGGCCGGGTCATGGGCGATGGTGCCCATGACGCGGGCGCCGGTCCGGGCGGCGATGAGCATCTCGTCGACCTGGTGGACGAGCTTGCCGGAGTTTCCCGGGTCGGCGATCAGGACGACACCGATGAGCGGCGTGCCGAGGGCACCCGCGCCGCGGGAACCACCGTGCAGCCGGGTGGAGAGGGCACCCGCCCGGTCGCGGACGCGCGCGAGCGCCTCCGGCTCGGTGCGCGTCAGGAGCAGCACGAGGCTCGCGTGCGGGAACAGCTCCACGACGGGCACCTCCCCGCTGACGCGCCCGCAGTCGGCGATCACGTCGGCGCTCGCGTGCGGTGAGCCCGCGAGCTGCGCGAAGGTGCGGCCGAGCGTGGGCCACAGCCCGGCGAGCCCGGCGGACTGCTCGGCGTTGCCGAGGCCGACGAGCACCTCCAGGCCGCCGCTGATGGGCTGGACGTGGTCCCACAGCTGGTCGGGGACGAGCCCGCGGCGTGCGGTCGCCGCGATGGACAGCATGCCGGTGTTGGGGTTGAGCGGGCCGCCGTGCGCGGCGGTGCTGCGGTAGACGAGATCGCCGCCCGCGGGGTCCGTCTCGGCGAGCAGTACCCGCCGGGGCCAGACCGCGGCGAGGGCCAGGGCCGCCGTGGTCACACCGGGTGACCCCTTGTCGGCGGCGAGAGCTATGAGCGCCATGTCGCGTGTGGTCTCCTGTCGGCCGTCACGCTCAGTGGGAGGGGACGAGGACGATGGCGACGTTGCCGCCGGCGGCCGCCTGGGCCAGCGCCGCGGCGTCCGCCTGGTCGACCAGGACCGTGATGTTCAGGTTTCCGGTGCTGATCGTGGAGTCGCTCTGCTCGGCCACGCTGCCGACGCGGGCCTTGGCCACGATCGGGGAGGTGTCGGTCCCGGCGGCCGTGCTGGGGGCGGACGTGCGTCCGCTCGCGCCGGAGCCGGTCCCGTCGCCCACGCGGTAGGCGGCGACGACGTCGCCCGACTGGAGACCGGCCGGGTACTGGCCCTCCTTGAGGGAGAGGCCGACGGAGCTCTTGCCCGCGGGCACGTCCTCCTCGGCGGCGAACATCTCGCCCACGACCACGGTGCCCGCGTAGATGGTGGACTTGGCCTTCAGCCGCTGCAGCGCGCCGAGTTGGGACCACCTGACGTAGTGGACGCTGTCGTCCGCCGCGACCATCACCGACGTGGCGCTGCCCGAGTCGACGGACTGGCCCGCCTCGATGTTCCTGGTGACCTTGACGACCTCGACACGGTCGCCGGCGCGCAGCACGAGCATGGTCGCTCCGAGCGCGCCCACCAGGATCAGGAGGACCGCGAGGGCGGCCAGCGCGGGTTTGCGTTCGCGAGGCGCGGTGGGCAGACGCTCGCCCATCGGTGGCTGGACCGGTGGGGCCGTACGGTGGTTGCCCGCCCCCGAACGCTCCTGGATCTTCACGCGACCGCTCCCCGTACAGTCAGAAACTGTTTACTTCGCTCAAACTTCGTCAAAAGTCGCTCTGCGACGAGCGCAAGGCTCAGCGTACGCACGGCTTTCGGCCGCGGTGCGCGCCATCTCGGGTCGCGACGCGTGACCTGGGCGATGCCCCAGCCCGGCGCATACGTCAAGCCAACGCACCGTATCAGCAGCACCTGACCCCCTCAAGGTTGGCCGGATCCCGCATGGGTGACCGAACCTCAGACATCTCCACGCACACCGTGCGCCCGTGGTTCCCCTCTTCACCCGGTCTCCACCCGCCCCTGATGCAGCGCCCGTTCGCCGAGAGCGCCGGGATAGCCTGTCCGGGCCTATCAGCGTGGTGTGACCACGGGTCCCGAAGGAGGAACGCGGTCGATGCGGGTGTCCGTGACGGTGGTCCGGCAGGACACGGATCCACAGGACGTCATTCTTGATTTCGGGGAGGACGCGAGCGTCGCGGAGGTGATCACGACGCTCGCGCCGGTCCCCGCCCCGTCCACCGTCACCGCGATGCGCGGCGGCACCCGCGATCCGCGGTTCGCCGGTGCGATCCCCGCCCCCGAGGCGACCCGGTTGTGGGCGGACGGCGTGCACTGCCCGCCCGACGTCCGGGCCGGCGACGTACTGCGCGACGGCATGCGGATATCCGTCGACGCCGCCGTCGGGCCCTATCTGCGGACGGGTGAGCCGACCGGGCGGTACGAGCTGCGCGTCACCGCGGGCCCCGGCTCGGGTCGCGTGGCACGGCTGGCCGCCGGTGTCACGAGCATCGGCTCCGGGCACGGCTGCACGATCGTGATCGACGACCCCCGCCTCCCCGCGGAGGCGCTGCGGGTACGGGTCGGCGTCGACGGCGGGGTCACCCTGGCACCGCGGGCGAAGGACACCGAGGTCCTGCTGGACGACGCGCCCCTCACGGAAGAGCGGGAATGGCCGCGGGGCGCCCTCGTCAAGTGCGGCGGATCCCTGCTGGTGCTGGACGATCCGGTGGCACCCGACGCGCACCTGGCGCCCATGGGCGAGGGCGGCCTCGCCTACAACCGCCCGCCCCGGCTCGGTTCGCTCCCCCCGCGGGCACGCCTGGTGGTCCCGAGCGCGCCGGGCAAGGCCGACCGGACCCGCTTCCAGCTCATCGCGTCCCTCACCCCGCTGGTCCTCGGCGTGGCGATGTACCTGATGACCAAGCAGACGTACACGCTGCTGTTCTGCTTGATGAGCCCGGTCATGATGATGGGCGAGTGGTTCAGCCACAACCGCGAGGGCAAGAAGAAGCACCGCACCTCGATGAAGGAGTACAAGGTCCAGAAGGCCGAGTACGACGAGGAGTTGAGCCGGCTGACCGCCGCGGACCAGCGGGCGCGGCGCAGCGCCTACCCCGACGCCGCCTCGCTGCTGCTGTTCGCGACGGGGCCGCGGCGCCGGCTCTGGGAGCGCCGGCTCACCGACCCGGACGCCCTGGTGCTGCGTGTCGGCGTCGCGAGCCTCACCGCCAACATCGAGCTGGTGGCCTCGTCCCACCGGACGGCGGACGAGGAGCCGCCGAAGCCGCCGCTCGTCCATGACGTGCCGGTTCCCCTGCCGTTCACCGAACTGGGCGTGGTGGGTCTGGCCGGAGCCCGGCCCCAGGCGCTGGCCTCGGCACAGTGGTTCACCACGCAGGCCGCCCTGCTGCACAGCCCGCGCGACCTCCAGATGGTGCTGTTCTCCTCCGCCCCGGACGCCGCGAGCGCCTGGGACTGGGTGCGCTGGCTCCCCCACGTCGCGCCGCAGCAGGGGCAGGACTGCGTCGCCCTGGTCGGAGCGGACTCGGAGACCGTCGGGCGGCGCGTCGCCGAGCTGCTGGCCGAGCTGAACCGCCGCAAGGAGGCCGCCTCCCCGATGGGCGCGGGGGCCCGGCTGCGGCCCGACCCGCACGTCCTGATGGTGCTGGACGGCGCCCGCCTGCTGCGCCGGGTGCCCGGTGTGCCGCAGCTGCTCCAGGAGGGGCCGCTGCACGGGATGTTCGCGCTGTGCGTGGACGAGGACGAGCGGCTGCTGCCCGAGGAGTGCCGGGCCGCCGTGTGCTGGCCCCTGGGCTCGACCGACCGCGTGGTGCTGCGCGGCGCGGGCCTCGACGCCCTGGGCGAGGTGCTGGCCGACCAGGTCTCCCACTCGTGGTGCGAGCTGGTGGCCCGCTCCCTGGCTCCGATCCGCGACGTCAGCCGCGACGACGCGGACAGCGCGCTGCCCTCGGCCGCCCGGCTGCTGAACCTGCTGCAGATGCCGGATCCGACGGGCGGCGACATCGAGCGCGTCTGGCGGGCCGGGGGCGCCACGACCCGCTTCCCGGTCGGTGTCGGCGCGGAGGGGACGTTCTTCCTCGACCTGCGGATGGACGGCCCGCACGGCCTGGTCGCCGGCACCACCGGCGCCGGCAAGTCCGAGCTGCTGCAGACGCTCATCACCTCGCTGGCGGTCCACAACCGCCCCGACGCGCTGAACTTCGTGCTGATCGACTACAAGGGCGGCGCCGCCTTCCAGGACTGCTCCCGGCTTCCGCACACCGTCGGCATGGTCAGCGACCTCGACGCGCATCTGACCGAGCGCGCCCTGGCCTCGCTCGGCGCCGAACTGCGGCGGCGCGAGGAGATCCTGCTCGCGGCAGGCGCCAAGGACATCGAGGACTACACCGACACCCGGCGGCTGCGGCCCGAGCTGGAGCCGATGCCGCGTTTGGTGCTGATCATCGACGAGTTCGCCTCACTGGTCGCCGAACTGCCGGACTTCGTGGCGGGCCTGGTCGACATCGCCCGCCGGGGCCGGTCGCTCGGCGTGCATCTGATCCTCGCCACCCAGCGCCCGGCGGGTGTCGTCAGCCAGGACATCCGCGCCAACACCAACCTGCGGATCGCGCTGCGGGTGACCAACCGGGACGAGTCCGCGGACGTCATCGACGCCCCGGACGCGGGCGGCATCGCGAAGTCGACCCCGGGCCGCATGTATGTGCGTTCGGGGGCGAACGCGCTGGTCGCGGTCCAGTCCGCGCGCATCGGTGGCCGGCGTCCCGGACTGTCGTCCCGGCCGGCCGTCGGACTGCTCCCGCTGCCGTGGACCTCCGTGGGGCGGCCCCTGCCCAAGCAGTCCGACGACGGCGACGACGGCACCATGGTGACGGACCTCGCGGTGCTGGTGGACGCCATCTCCGCGGGCTCGCGGAGCATGGGGTTCGGCGAGCCGCACAAGCCGTGGCTGCCGCCGCTGCCGGAGGCCGTCGCGGTCGCCGACCTCCCCCGGCCGGCCCCCGCGCCGCACGGGGACGTGCCCCCCGCCGCCTTCGGTGTGATCGACGTGCCCTCCCGCCAGGCCCGCTCCCCGCTCACCCTGGACCTGGTGAGCGGTGAGCACCTGCTGATCGTCGGCGGCCCCCGGTCCGGCCGCTCGACCACGCTGCGCACGGTGGCGGCGTCGCTGGCGACGACGGCGGCCCCCAGCGACGTGCACCTCTACGGCATCGACTGCGGCGCCAACATCCTGCTGCCGCTGACCCGGCTGCCGCACTGCGGTGCCGTCATCACGCGGGACGAGACCGAACGCCTCGTGCGGCTGCTGGGCCGGCTCCAGGGCGAGGTGACGCGGCGCCAGCAGCTGCTGGCCCACCTCGGCGTCTCCAGCGTGGCCGAGCAGCGGGCGTCGGCCGAGGGCGAGGACCGGCTGCCGTGGATGGTGCTGCTGCTGGACGGCTGGGAGAGCTACGTCCAGACGTTCGAGGGCTACGACTACGGAAAGCTGATCGAGGCCATCACCCGGCTGTTCCGCGAGGGTCCCGCGGTGGGCCTGCGCGTGGTGATGACGACGGACCGCAGCGGGATGAGCGGTTCGATGACCAGTGCCTTCGGAGAGCGGCTGATCCTCAGGCTCACGGACCCCAACGACTACGGCATGGTCGGCATCAACCCCCGCGCGGTGCCCAAGGAGATGCCGCCCGGGCGCGCCCTGCGGCTGACCGACGACGGGGTGCAGGAGTGCCAGTTGGCGCTGCTCGCCACCGACCCGGCGGGCAGGGCGCAGGTCGAGGCGCTGCAACGGATCGCGACCGAGGCCGTGGAGCGCCATCCGCGGCCCCGCCGGGCGCTGCGGCCCATGCGGGTGGACGCCCTTCCGCTGCGCTGCACGGCCCGTGAGGCCCTCGCGCTGGACCCGGACTTCACGCGCGCCTCGGACCTGTGGGCGCTGGTGGGCGTGGGAGGCGACGAACTCGGCCCCCTGGGGGCCGACCTGTCCGAGTCGGGTCCCGGCTTCGTCGTCGCCGGCCCGTCGAAGTCCGGCCGGTCGAGCACGCTGATCACCATCGCCCGGTCGCTGACCGGCGGCGGCCTGCCCGTCGTGCTGATCACGCCGAAGCGTTCCCCGCTGAAGGAGTTGGAGGGCGAGCCGGGGGTGCTCGGCGTGCTCGGCTCCGACGCGTCGCAGAGCGATCTCACCGAGCTGCTGGAGCGGACGGCCGGCGGGCGCTACGCGGTCGTCGTGGACGACGCGGAACTGCTGTACGACTCCGCGCTGGACTCACCGCTGGAGGAGATCGTCCGCAGCGGGATGGACGGGGACCACGCCGTCGTCGTGGCGGGCTCGGCCGAGCAACTGGGGTCGCAGTACCGGGGCTTCGTGGTGGAGGCGCGGCGCAACCGCCACGGTCTGCTGCTGGCCCCCACCCCGGACGCCGGCGAGCAGCTCTTCGGTGTGCGGCTGCCGCGCACCGGTGCCGCCCACCCGGCGGGGCGCGGCGTGCTGGTCCACGGGGGCGCGGCCGTACAGGTCCAGGCGGTCGTGGCGGACTGACGAGAACGGCCCGGGGTGGGCCGCCCGACCGGATCGGGCGGCCCACCCCGGGCCGAAGCGGGGCACTCCCGCGGCAGTGTCTGACGGGGTCAGTGACCCACGGTCGCCCTGCGGATGTTGTCGTGGTGGGTCTGCGACGCCTGGTGGGCGTCGTGCAGGAGGTCCACGATCTTCTGGAGGTGCGGCTTCATCGAGGCCCACTCCTGACGGAACTTGTCCGCCAGAGGTCCGGTCCAGTAGGCGTGGCTCTCGTCGGAAGCCGAGTTCAGACCACTGAACACCGTCTCCAGGTTGCCCCGCTGGGTCTTGAAGTGGGTGACCAGCTTGTTCAGCGCCTCAAGATCGGCACCGGTTATACCTGCCATGGGTGGCCGTTCCTCCCCGTATCTGCTTCTACGACATCACGGGCACACCGCCCGTGCGCAGAACCGTACTCTACGCCCCGGGTTCACCGGCCGCATCATTCGGCTCCGCCTCAACACACGTCTTCTACAGGCGGTTTGGTTCCGCTTCCCACCCCCGGATACACGAGTTCCGCGACGCCCCTGCGGCGAAAAACAGCGGATCGGGACATTGATGGACAAGCCGCTGAATGCGCCGCCCGAGGGAAACGGGGCGACCGTATACTCGCCGCGATGTTCTTGACCACGTCTTGAACAGGTCGACCGACGGGGGAAGGGCGGTACATGACGGAGTTCAGGGGATTCGACACCGACGGTGTCGACGCGCTCGCGAAGGACCTGGACGCGCTGGCCCGGAACTCGGGTTCGCTGCACACCCAGCTCGCCACCCTCATGACCGCGGTCCAGCAGAACCTCCCTCCCGGTCAGCGCGCGTCGTACGACCCCGATCTCCAGAACCTCGTCGGCGACCTCATACCGATGCCCTTCTTCGGGCACCGGCAGCTGCCCGGTTCCCTCGGCGGCGAACTCGGCGACATGCAGGCGTCGATGAAACGCCGCCTGGCGCAGCTCAAGGGCGCCAAGGACCTGGCCGACCACGGCTACCCGGTCGGCGACGACACCGTCTTCCTGGACGAGAAGGCCCCCGACGCCAAGAGGATCCAGGACGCCTACGACGACCTGCACGGGCTGGGGTCGGCGCACTTCGGGATCACCGGGAACCAGGAGGAACTGCAGCGGGTCTCCAAGGAACTCGACGGACTCACCGCGGCCGAACTCGACTCGGTCGTCGCCAAGGCGTCGCCCCAGGACCTGGCGGACTACAACAGGCTCATCGGCGACACCGGCGGCGGGCTCGGGGTGTTCGGGTTCGGCCTGTACGGCCTGCCGGCCGACCGGTGCCGCGACACCGTCGCCCTGATGCTGTCCAAGGTGAGCCAGGACAACATGGCCAAGTTCACGACGGCGTTCCCGCAGGTGCAGCCGGACTTCACCAACTCGAACGCGTACCTGAACCACGGCAACGACCAGAACGGCCAGACCAACGACGGGATCCGCTGGGCCACGCCCACCAACCCGCTGTTCGACGACGGCGTCTCGGTGGACGACGTGAACCAGCGCCAGTTCGGCGACTGCTGGTACATGGCCTCGCTCGCGGGACTCGCCCAGAAGGACCCGCAGTTCGTCCAGGACGGCATCAGGCAGAACCCGAACGGCACGGTCAGCGTCCGCGTCTGGAACCAGGGCGGCGACTACCACTGGGTGACCATGACCGCGGAGCTGCCCAGCGACCGCAACGGCACCCCGCTCAGCGCCTACGGCAACGGGGAGACGTGGCCGGCCTACTACGAGAAGGCCTTCGCCCTCAGCTACACGGACGAGGACGGAAACAAGGGCTACGGCGGAATAGAGGGGGACGACCCGAAACGGTCCGCACCGTATCTCACCGGACACGGCGGAGAGGACCTGGAAACGGGCGGATTCCTGGGCATCGGCAAGCACGAAGACATGAACATCGACACCCTGAGGAAGAAATTCGACTCGGGCCAGGTCATCACCGTCTCCTCACCGGACGACGAGGATCTGGACAAGAATCACCCCGCCTCGTTCGGTGGCAGCTATGTCACCAATCACGCCTATTACGTACGCGGATTCACCGGTGACGGGAAAATCATCCTCGGCAATCCCTGGGGAAAGAAAAGCGCTCCCCCGATCGAGGTGTCGCAGGAGGATTTCGACAAGTACTTCCACAATCCGGAGGCCTTCCACGCCCCGTGAAGCCCGAGGCGGCGGCGAAGCCGCCCGTATACTCACCGGCGATGTTCTGGACCCCGTCATGAACAGGGTCGACCGACGGGGGAAGGGCGGCACATGGGGCATCCGCAGGGCGTCGACACCACTGAGTTGAAGGCGCGGGCGAAGAGGCTGCGTGAGTGCGCGCGGCAGGCACGCGCGCTGGCGGGCCGGCTGGGGCCCTATCTCGACCAGGCCGTCAAGAAGGCCACGCCGCGCGGCACGGGCCCCGGGAGCGGGGCGATCTGGCTCGGGCCCTTCGCCGACCAGTGCACCCTGACACTCCAGAAGCGGCGGAACACGCTGAGCGTCATGGCGACCTCGCTGCTGGGTGACGCCCGGCGCTGGGAGCAGCAGGCGGACGAACTGGACCACCAGGCAACGGAGAAGGACAAGGCCGCCGCGGGCGGCCACTGACGGCGTTCCCCGACGCCCCATGACGACCACAGGTGAGTGACGTGTCCGAGCATGACCAGGTGAAGTATCCGCTCGCGTTCGACGGGCGCTGGGTGCTGCGCTACCACGTTCCGTACTCCGTCGAGCACGAGGGCGGAGCCCATCTCGTCGTCGCGTCCATCTTCGCCGAGCCGAGGGTGCACGCCCGCATCCGGATCTCGTGCGGTGGGCGGCACGTCGCGGAGTACGACGACCTCACGCCGGGCGACCCGGTGGAGATCACGGGCGACACCTGGCGTGTCACGGCGGTGGACTACCGGACCCGCGTCGAACTGGAGCGGGTGGACGGGGTGGACGGCACCGGCCGGACAGGCGGCCGGGAGAGCGACGACGACCAGGAGGTCAACGGTGTTCAGGGCGACAGGTCCGCGTAGGCACGGGCGGATGCGGGGGCACGCCGCGGTGGGCTTCGCCGTGGCCCTGCTGGCACTGGCCGGCTGCCAGTCGCGGAAGCCGGCGGCGGGCCCCTCCGCCGACGCCTCACCGGCGCGGGACAAGGGCCCGCTGTGCGTGGGCACGGCGGCCGCCGGCATGCCGCACGTCCTGCGCGGTGGCGGCTTCACGCTGCCCGGTGGCGGAGGTGTCCGGTACACCGGGGCAAGCGCCGACGGCACGACGCGCACGGCCACCCTCGCCGACGGCGCGCGCTACCGCTCCGGTGCGCGGCAGTGGACCGTCAGGACCGGCGCGCGGCTCACGGTGTCCGGGCACGCCTACACCGTCCGCCAGATCTGCTCCTACCGTGTCGTCCTCGCACCGGACGACGCCGAGGCCAGGGCGGCGCTGGCCGCCGAGCCCGCGTCCACGCGCTCCTCGGGCGGTTCGGCCGACGACGGGCTGTGCTACACCACCAACCGCTCCGCGCTGACGGCCGCGGGGCGGGGATTCCCGGCCGAGGGCCAGGCGCTGCCCCTGGTCACCAACGGCGGTCGGCGGCAGTTCCCGACCGGCTGGTCGATCGCGGTCTACTTCGTCAGCTCCGCCGACGGCACCGCCCACCTCGGGGCGTCCTGCGCGGGCATCCCCGCGGCCGACTACCAGGACGTCGCCACCGGAGACACGGTCGAGTTCGCCGGCACGCTGTTCCGGGCCACGGTCGTGGGGGCGTCCAGGTCCGTGACCCTGACGCGGCTCCGTTCCTGAGACGGGCGCCCGCGCGGCGCGGCTACCCGACCCGTGTCAGCCGCGCCACCGGGTTGCCCGCCTCGGTGTTGTTCATCTGAAGCCGCAGGTCGGTGCCCGTCGGGGTCAGGCGTACGAGGTGCCGGCCCTTGGTGCACACGTCCCGGTTGCCGGCCTCGGCCACACTCGTCACGTAGAGCTGGGCCCTGGTGGCCTTCTTCAGGACGAGCACGTCGTCGCAGTCCCCGCCGAGCTGGTCGGTCTGCCGCAGGGTCCCGAACTCCTCGCCCGCGGCCGCCTGGTGGATCGTGACGCGGAAGGTGCCCATCGGCAGGGTGCCGCCCAGTGCCGTCGCGTCGCCCTCCCAGGTGCCGAGGTAGCGGCCGGGCACGGCGGACGGCGCGGTGCCCTCGGCGGTCGCGGCCGGGGAACGGGGCACCCGGGACGCGTCGCCGGCCCCGCCCGCCCCGCCCTTGCCGAACAGCCCCAGTCCCGGGACGAGCCCCGCTCCGACCGTCACGGCCAACGCCCCCGCGATCGCCAGGGCGACGGTGCAGCTCACCCGTCGGCCGCGGCCCGCGGCGCCCGGATCCGAGGTGGCGGCGAGGCTCACGGAGAGCTTGTCGACAGCGGCGCGGTCGGTGGCCGGGGCCGGGCCGGAGGACGGCTGCGGGGCGGCGGACAACTCCGGGACGGCGGACGGCCCCGCCTCCGAGACCCTGCTGAACCCCACCGGGCCCGAGGGCTCCGCCTGACCCGCCTCCAGGTTCAGCAGCTGCACGGCGCTTCGGCTGAGCTGCTCCACCAGGCGGCCCGGAAGCCAGCCGGCCGACACCAGACGGGCGGTGCCCCGCGGCGCGAGCCGCCCGGCCACCTCCTCGGGTGCGGGCCGCGCGGCCGGGGACTTGGCGAGGCAGGCGCCGACCAGCTCCCTCAGTTCGCCTCGCAGAGCGCCGAGTTCGGGCTCGGTGTGGACGACCTTGTACAGCAGCGCCGCGGAGGTGTCGCCGGGGAACGGCGGCTTCCCCAGGGCCGCGTACGCCAGCACCGCGCCCAGCGAGAAGACGTCCGCCGCGCCCGTGGCGCCCTCGCCGAGGATCTGCTCGGGGGACATGTAGCCGGGCGAGCCGACCGAGACGCCCGTCGAGGTCAGCGACGCGGCGCTGTCCATGGCACGGGCGATGCCGAAGTCGATGAGGAGCGGCCCGTCCAGGGTGAGCAGGACGTTCGACGGTTTCACGTCGCGGTGCACCAGGCCCAGCCCGTGCACGGCCGTCAGAGCCTCCGCGAGTCCCGCGCCCAGCACCCGCACGGACTGCTCCGGAAGCGCCGCGCCGTCCGTGACCGCCGCGGCCAGGGTGGGGCCCGCCGCGTAGCCGGTCGCGACCCACGGCACGGGCGCCTCGGGGTCGGCGTCCAGGACCGGCGCGGTCCAGGCGCCGCCCACCCTGCGCGCGGCGTCCACCTCGCGGTGGAAGCGCGCCCGGAACTGCTCGTCCTGGGCGAAGTGCGGGTGGACGACCTTGACGGCCACCGTGCGCCCGCCCGTGCTGCGCCCCAGGTAGACGCGTCCCATCCCGCCGGACCCGAGCCGGCCGAGCAGCCGGTAGGGCCCCACGGTGGTGGGCTCGCCCTCCTCCAGCGGCCGCATGGCCTCCACCCCTCCCCCGTACGACTCCCAGCAGGGTAGTGCGTCGGGTCCGGCGGCACGCGGACTCGCGGCGTCACGGCTCCAGCAGTGCCACCGAGACGTCCGCCGGGAATCCGGTCGTCGGGCCGACCCGCCGGGCGAACTCGGTGACCGCCGCGAGCTGCGGGGCGCCGAAGCGGAAGTCCAGCGTGGTGAAGTAGCGTTCGAGGACGCGCTCGTCGAAGGCCTCCCAACGGGCCGCCTGCTCCGCGACCTTGCCGACCTCCTCGAGGGAGAGGTTGCGGGAGTCGAGGAAGGCCTCGTGGACCTTGCGCGTGATCACCGGCTCACGCTCCAGGTAGTCGCGGCGCGCGGCCCACACGGCGAAGACGAACGGCAGTCCCGTCCACTCCTTCCACAGGGTGCCGAGGTCGTGGACGTCCAGGCCGTAGCGCGGGGCGTCGTGGAGGTTGGCGCGCAGGGCGGCGTCGCCGATCAGGACCGCCGCGTCGGCCTCCTGCATCATCACGCTGAGGTCGGGCGGGCACGTGTAGTAGTCGGGCGTCACGCCGTACCGCTCGGCGAGCAGCAGCTGGGCGAGGCGGACGGAGGTCCGCGAGGTGGAGCCGAGGGCGACCCTGGCGCCGTCCAGCTGGTCCAGGGGGACCTGGGAGACGATCACGCACGACATCACCGGGCCGTCGCAGCCGACCGCGATGTCGGGGAAGGCGACCAGTTCGTCGGCGTGCCTGAGGAACTCGACGAGGGTGACGGGGCCGATGTCGAGGTCGCCCCGCACCAGCTGCTCGCTGAGCTTCTCGGGGGTGTCCTTGGTCAGCTCGATATCGAGGAGCGTGCCGGTTCTCGCGAGCCCCCAGTACAGGGGCAGGCAGTTCAGGAACTGGATGTGACCGACGCGCGGCCGGTTGCGAGAATTGTCCACATCGCGAGACTAGCCCCCATGCGATACGGTGCTCGCCCCAGGGTGCGGACGGCTCCGCACGAGGATTCCGGATATCCCGCGGACCACTGGTGTCCACCTCCGCGACTACGAAGCGACGCGGGTCGTCAACCCGGCTCACCACCCACTCAAACATCCGGGTGAAGTGATCTTGACCTCTATTGCTTCCTGCTGCCTGCGTGCTAGGCTCGCCGCAAGTTGCAGTTTGGTTTCCTTGCAGTACAGAGCCTGCGGAGCATGTGACCGCGGGCTCTCGTCGTTTTCAGAGACATGCAGTTGTGCGGCGCTTCAGTTTTCACACTTGCAGGTTCTGGAGCAGGGCAACCCTTTGGGCCCAAGGAGGGCTTATGGCTACCGGAACCGTGAAGTGGTTCAACGCCGAAAAGGGCTTTGGCTTCATCGCCCAGGAAGGCGGCGGTCCCGACGTCTTCGTCCACTACTCCGCGATCAACGCGAACGGCTTCCGCTCGCTCGAGGAAAACCAGCAGGTGAGCTTCGACGTGACCCAGGGCCCGAAGGGCCCGCAGGCGGAGAACGTCACCGCCATCTGAGCCCTCGGTCTCGGAGTTTCGGACTCCGGTTCCCGGCATTCGGCTCCCTGAGCCCGTGTGCCGGGATTCGGAACGGACAGCAGTACCCAAGGAGCCCCGCGCGCCGGTTCGGCGCAGGGGGCTCCTGCTTTTTATGCCCATACGCCCTCCTCTCGCCGGGGCGTCGACCTTGAGACCTCCGTGTTGTGCCACCGTCTCTCTCGTGCACTGTTCGTCTGCCCGAGCACCGGCGGGGCATGCGTCCTCCAGTCGGGTGACGCGCACGGGCCGCCGGGCTACCAGGCCACGGGCAGCTCGTGCGGGAAGCGGCGGATCGTCTCGGTGTCCCAGCGCACCCGCTCGGGCGGCACCGCGAGCCGCAGCCCCGGGAACCGGTCCAGCAGCCGCCCGACGGCCACCTCCAGCTCCGCCATGGCCAGCGGCACGGCGATGCACCGGTGTCCGCCCCAGCCGAACGTCATGTGCGGCGCCGGGGGTCTGGCCGGGTCGATGACATGCGGGTCCGGGTAGCGTTCGGCGTCGCGGTTCGCGGCCAGGTAGGACACGTGGACGAACTCGCCGGCCCGGATCAGCACGCCCTCCATCTCCACGTCCTGGAGCGCCACCCGGGGGATGCCGACGCCCTTGCGGAACGGGATGACGCGCAGCAGCTCGTTGATGACCTCCGTCAGGCTCTCCGGCCGCTCCCTGAGGTGCTCGACCAGTTCGGGGCGGGTCAGCAGCAGGTAGGCGATGTTGCTGATCTGGCAGGTGGCGGTGTCCTGCCCGCTCAGCACCAGGGTCAGCGCCATGACCGCGAGCTCCTGGTCGTCCAGGGCGTCCTCGCCGTCCTTGGCGGCGGCCAGCGCGCTGATCAGATCGTCCCCGGGGGTGCGCCGGCGCCGCTCCACGAGGTCGCCGAAGTACGCGCGCAGGTCGGCCTTGGCCTGCGCGGCCTTCTCGCGGCTGTCCGGGCCGGTGGCGAGCAGGTCGTGGGCGTTCCGCTGCATCCGGGGCCAGTCCTCGCGGCCGATGCCGAGGACGTCGTAGATGGTCTGCTGGGGGAGCTGGTTCGACAGGTGGTGGACCAGGTCCGCGGGCGGGCCCTGCTCGGCCATCTCCTCCAGCAGGGTGTCCGCCAGCACCGTGATCCTGCGCCGCATCAGCTCCACGTGCCGCTTGGTGAAGGCCTGGGACGCCAGACGGCGCAGGCGGCTGCTGTGGGGCGGGTCCATCACGTTGATCGACTCGGGGGAGACGATGGGCTCGGGGGTCAGCCGGGGATAGTCGAACCCCATGATCCCCGCCCGGCTGAACCGCTGGTCGGTGGTCACGCGGCGCACGGCGTCGAACCCGGTGACGAGCCAGGCGTCGGCGTCGCCGTAGGGCAGCCGGATGCGGGTGATGGACTCGCGGTCCATCAGTGCGGCCAGGGCGGGGTCGAACTCCATGGCGTCACTGAAATCGAACGGACAAGCGGTCACTTCGCCGTCTGAGCTCATCGCGCGGGGCTCCCTTCTCGGCGGGGTCGGCAATCCATGGATATGTCCTTTGCACCCGCCGCGCGATCCGACTCCGTCGGGGAGGACCAGGTACGGCCGGCTGCCACCCGCGGGCCCGCCGTGGCCGATCGCGCCACCGGGCACCCGCATCCGGCAGCCCCGCGCCCCGCGGAATCCGGCTGGGCTAACCGGACGCGGCAAGCGGGTGATTTCCCCCGGGGCGCCCCGCCCCGCGCGGCACCGCCGTCCGTCCCCCTACTGGGCGTACAGCTCCTCCACCTGCGGGGCGAAGTCCCGAAGGATCGCCTCCCGGCGCAGTTTCATCGACGGGGTCACCTGTCCGGCCTCCTCGGTGAAGTCCACCGGCAGCACGGTGAAGCGGCGGATCGACTCGGGGCGGGAGACCAGCTTGTTGGCCTCCTGGACGGCCTGCCGCAGAACCTCGTACAACTCCTCGTCCCCCATGAGCAGTTCCGGCGGAACCGGATGCTTGCCGTTCATCTGGCGCCAGTGGTCGACGCCCTCCGGGTCCAGGGTGATCAGGGCGCTCACATAGGGGCGGCCGTCGCCGAGGACCAGGCACTGCGAGATCAGCGGGTGGGAGCGCAGCCAGTTCTCCAGGGGGGCGGGCGCGACGTTCTTGCCGCCCGCGGTGATGAGGATCTCCTTCTTGCGCCCCGTGATCGTCAGATAGCCCTCGTCGTCCAGGCGGCCGATGTCCCCCGTGGGGAACCAGCCGTCGGGGGTCGCCGGGACCACACCGCCCGCGTGCGGGTCCCAGTAGCCGCGGAACACCTGCGCGCCCGAGAGCAGCACCTCGCCGTCCGCCGCGATACGCACCTTCGTGCCCGGCAGGGGCCAGCCGACGGTGCCCAGGCGGGGCCGCAGCGGGGGTGTCACCGTCGCCGCGCCGGTGGTCTCGGTCAGCCCGTAGCCCTCGAAGACGGAGATTCCGGTGCCCGCGTAGAAGGCCGCGAGGCCGCGACCGAGGGGTGAACCGCCGCAGATGACATGGCGGACCCGGCCGCCCAGGGCGTTGCGGATCCGGCGGTAGAGCAGCGGGTCGTAGAAGGCGCGCGCCGTCTTCAGGGCGCGGCCCGGCCCGTTCCCGGTGCCGTGCTGCTGGGCCTCCAGCGCCTCGCCGTAGCGGCGGGCCACACCGGCCGCCCGGTCGAACAGGACCGCCTTGCCGCCGCGTTCGGCCGAGGCGCGCGCGTTGTTGTAGATCTTCTCCAGCATGTACGGGATGGCCAGCAGGAAGGTGGGCCTGAAGCTCGCCAGGTCGGCCAGCAGGTCCTCGCCCGTCAGGCTCGGCGCGTGCCCGAGCCGTACCCGCGCGCGGACGCAGGCGACGGCCACCATGCGGCCGAAGACGTGCGACAGGGGCAGGAACAGCAGCGTGGACGGCTCGTCGCCGCCTCTCCCCTTGAACACCGGGTCGAGCAGTTCGGTGGCGTTGTCCACCTCCGCCAGGAAGTTGCCGTGGGTCAGCGCGCAGCCCTTGGGGCGGCCCGTGGTGCCGGAGGTGTAGATGAGGGTGGCCAGGGTGTCCGGGCCGAGGACGCCCCGGCGTACGTCCACCTCCTGGTCCGGGACCCGGTCGCCGAGCTCCGCGAGGCGCTCGACATGCCCCTGGTCGATCGCCCAGATGTGGCGGAGCCCGGGCAGGTGGCCGAGTTCGGGGCCGAGAGCCACGGCCTGGTCGGCCGTCTCGGTGAGCAGGGCCACCGCACCGGAGTCCTGGAGGATCCACCGCGTCTGGAACAGCGAGGAGGTGGGGTACACGGGCACGGTCACCAGGCCGGCCGCCCAGGCCGCGAAGTCGAGCAGCGTCCACTCGTACGTCGTGCGGGCCATCACCGCGATCCGGTCGCCCGGCATCAGGCCCTCGGAGATCAGCCCCTTCGCCAGCGCCCGCACCTGGTCGGCGAACTCCACGGCCGTCACGTCCGTCCAACGCCCGTCCGCGTCACGGCGGCTGAGTGCCCGGTGGCCCGGCGCCTCGTCCGCGTTCTCGAACGGCAGGTCGGCGAGCGAGCCGTGGGTCACCCGCGGCACCAGCGGGGGCACGTACGCCTCCCGCACCTCGCCGTTGAGCCGCCGCGTCCTCGGCTCCATGAGCACGGGCCCGCCGTCGCGGTCGAGATCGAGGGCGAGTTCGGGCTCGGGTTCGGCCGGGGCGGCGGGATGGGGCGCCGACGAGTACGAGATGGGCATGGGGCAGCTCCTGGGGACGGCAGCCACGCACTGCTGTTGCTGCATGAGGTACGGGCGGTACGCACCGGGATGTTCACCGGTCGGCGGTCGCGGCTCGCTGTTACCGCCGGTCAGGCCGCGATCGTACGGCTCGCGCGTGGCGAGCCTGTGCGGGTTCCGGGAGGGTACGGGGCCGGGGCTGTGGAGCCTGCGCCGCCGCCGCGCGCCTCGTGCGGACCGGACCCGATCGGGGACCGGGACCGGTCCGGGCCAGGGGCTCTACGGGTGCGGCTTCTCGCCCTTGGCCAGCATCGCGACGTACTTCTCGATCCGGCGCGCCCGGGTCTCGGCCTTCTTGGCTTCCTGGACCCGGTACAGGATCGCGAAGCGGTTGCGCCGGTCCAGCGTCTCGAAGAACGCGGCCGCGGCCGGGTCGGCGGCCAGGGCGGCCGCCAGGTCGTCGGGCACCGTGGCGGTCCGCACGCCGTCGTAGGCCGCGTCCCACCGCCCGTCCGCCTTGGCGCGATCGATCTCGGCCTGCCCCGGCGGACGCATCCGGCCCTGCTCGGTCAGCGCGGCCACCTTGTCCCGGTTGACCTTGGACCATGTGCTGCGCGGCCTGCGCGGGGTGAACCGCTGGAGCCACCAGTGCTCGTCGAGGGCGGCCTTGCGGCCGTCGATCCAGCCGTAGCAGAGGGCCACGTCCAGCGCCTGCGCGTAGTCCAGCGCGACGACCCCGGGGCCCTTCTTGCGCAGCTTGAGCCAGATGCCGGGCGAGTCGGCGTGGTGCTCGCCGAGCCAGGCCTCGAACGCCTCGGCGGACGCGAACGCGACGCTCTCCAGGTCCTCGGTCACCCCCGCAGCGAACCACACCCGAACCTCGCGCGCTCCCCACACCGCCGCACTCGGGCCCGAATACCCCTCCACGGCAGGCGCCTTGGGCGTTCCGCGGCGCGCGAACGGGCCTGGCCCGGCTGGACGGCGGCAGCGGGACGCGGTCCGCTTCCGGGGCGCGCACGGCATCAGGGGCGAGCCCGGCACGGCACCGCCGGGGTGGCGCCGGTGGGCCGACGAGGTGTTCCATCCGCCGCAGCCCTGGCGGCAGTCACCATCGGCTGAGACGGCGCGCACCGGACAGGGGCGGGAACCCGGGAGGGTGAGCGGAGTCGGTTACGACGCCTGGGTCCCGGCCTTGGGGGCGTCGGCCGTCGCCGGCTCGTCCTCCTGGCTGCGGTTCGCGTCGAGGTTCGCCTTCATGCGGTCGACCCGCGCGACGACCTGCACGGACGCCCGGTCGCGCTCGCCCCGCAGGACCACGAAGCTGATCGGCGCCGAGATCACGAGGGCGAGCAGCAGGATCCAGAGGCCGTTGGAGTCGCCGAGGCCGCGCGGGGCGACGCCCGTGTAGACGAGGCCCCAGACGACCACGAGGCAGCCCACGAGGATGGCGAGGCGCATCAGTGTGTAGCGGAGCATCTCAATCCACTCTTCCGTTCCGGGAGCCCCGCCTCCGAGCAGAGGCGAGAACGCGGGTGTCCCAAAGGCCACCGTCCAGTGAAGCACGCCGTATGCCCGATCTTGCACCGGGGTGCGGGGTGCGGGCGCCGCTCGCCGAGCGGCTCAGAGCAGCGGCAGCAGCATGGTGATCTCGTCGCGGTCGTCCCCGGGCGCCACCCGGATCGCGCCGGGCACCCGGCCGACCTCCTTGTAGCCGCAGGACGCGTAGAACCGCTCCAGGCCGAGCCCGCCCCGGCAGCTGAGCCGTATCGCGTCGACGCCGTCCAGGCCGCGTGCGGCGTCGGCCGCCGCCGCCATCAGGTCGCGGCCGTACCCCTTGCCCTGGTGGCGTGGATGGACCATCACGGTGTAGGCCCACAGCCAGTGGGTGAGGAGGCGGTGCGCGTTGGGGGTGAGGAACGTGGTGGCCGCCACCCGTCCGTCCTCGTCGTGCCCGACCAGCAGCCGGGTGCGCCCCTCGCTCATCTCGGCCAGCTGCCTGACCAGCGCCGGACGTATCTCCTCGACGGTGACCGGTGCCACGAACCCCACGGCGCCACCGGCGTTGGACACGTCCGCCCACAACTCCAGGACACCGTCGCGGAGCTCGGGGGTGACGGCCGGGTCAAGGGTGAACGTAAGAGGCATGACGGGAGAGTACCTATTACATCACCCTTCCCTCAAGCCTCTATGACACCCCTCACCCCCGGAACGGCACAGGCCCCGTCGCACGGGGCGACGGGGCCTGTCCACGCGGCGGGGAAGGCGGGCGGGAACTCAGACCCGCATCGGCTGCGGCGCGTCCCGGCGGGCGGGGTCCGGGCCCTCGTACTCGCGGATGATCTCGTAGCGCGTGTTCCGCTCCACCGGGCGGAAGCCCGCGTCGCGGATGAGGTCCAGCAGGTCCTCGCGGGTCAGCTTGTTCGGCGTGCCGAAGTTGTCCGCGTCGTGGGTGATCTTGTACTCGACCACCGAGCCGTCCATGTCGTCCGCGCCGTGCTGCAGCGCGAGCTGGGCGGTCTGCACGCCGTGCATGACCCAGAAGACCTTGACGTGCGGGACGTTGTCGAACAGCAGACGGGACACCGCGAAGGTCTTCAGGGCCTCCGCGCCGGTCGCCATCTGGGTGCGCGCCTGGAGGCGGTTGCGGACCTTGCCGTCCTTCATGTCCACGAAGTCGTGCTGGTAGCGCAGCGGGATGAAGACCTGGAAGCCGCCGGTCTCGTCCTGGAGTTCACGCAGCCGCAGCACGTGGTCCACGCGGTGGCGGGGCTCCTCGATGTGGCCGTAGAGCATGGTCGACGGGGTCTTCAGACCCTTCTCGTGCGCCAGGCGGTGGATCCGCGACCAGTCCTCCCAGTGGGTGCGGTGGTCGACGATGTGCTGCCGGACCTCCCAGTCGAAGATCTCCGCGCCACCTCCGGTCAGCGACTCCAGACCGGCGTCGATCAGCTCGTCCAGGATCTCCGAGGCCGACAGCCCGGAGATGGTCTCGAAGTGGTGGATCTCCGTCGCCGTGAACGCCTTCAGCGAGACGTCCGGCAGGGCGGCCTTCAGCTCGCGCAGGGAACGCGGGTAGTAGCGCCACGGAAGGTTCGGGTGCAGGCCGTTGACGATGTGCAGTTCGGTGAGGTTGTCCGACTCCATCGCCTTGGCGAGCTTCACCGCCTCCTCGATCCGCATCGTGTACGCGTCCTTCTCGCCCGGCTTGCGCTGGAAGGAGCAGTAGGCGCAGGACGCCGTGCACACGTTGGTCATGTTGAGGTGGCGGTTGACGTTGAAGTGGACCACGTCACCGTTCTTGCGGGTGCGCACCTCGTGCGCGAGACCGCCGAGCCAGGCGAGGTCGTCCGACTCGTACAGCGCGATGCCGTCCTCACGGGTCAGCCGCTCACCGGAGCGGACCTTCTCCTCCAGCTCGCGCTTGAGCCCGACGTCCATACCCACACCTTTCTCCGACAGCTCGCCCCACCGTACTCCCCCGCCCCCGGCCGGGCGGGCCCCACCGGCGCTTCGCGCCTACACCTCCTCCGGCAGCTCACCCACCCTGTTCTCCCACTTCGTGGAGAGCACGATCGTGGTGCGCGTCCGGGAGACGCCCTTGGTGCCGGACAGCCGGCGGATGATCTTCTCCAGGCCGTCCACGTCGCTCGCCCGCACCTTCAGCATGTACGAGTCGTCGCCGGCGATGAACCAGCAGTCCTCGATCTCCTGAAGGTCCCTCAGCCGAAGGGCCACGTCCTCGTGGTCGGTGGCGTCGGAGAGCGAGATGCCGATCAGCGCGGTGACCCCCAGGCCGAGGGAGGCGGCGTCCACCGTGGCCCGGTAGCCGGTGATGACCCCGGCCGCCTCGAGCCGGTTGATACGGTCGGTGACACTGGGCCCGGAGAGGCCCACGAGCCGGCCGAGCTCGGCGTAGGAGGCCCGGCCGTTCTCGCGCAGGGCCTGGATGAGCTGCCTGTCAACGGCATCCATAGATCCGAAGCCTTTCATTGTTCAGCGTTCCCGCAAGCTTATATAGATAAATCAAGGCACTCAGGGCATGGCCCCTGTGAATCTTTCATACGATCGATGGCCCGACGTGCGGGGCGGCCCGCCTCGCGTCCGCCCGCCTCGCGCACACCGGGGGACCGCGCCCGGCCCGGTGTCTACTCGTCGGACCGGGAGCCGCCCCCGAGTTCGCCCCGCCAGCGCCGGTACAGCCCGTGCGGCACGCCCACGGCGTCCAGGGCCCGCCCTGCGACGAAGTCCACCAGGTCCTGGATGTGCGTGGCCCCCGCGTAGAACGCCGGGGACGCGGGCAGCACCACCGCGCCCGCCTCGTCCAGCGCCACCAGCTGCCGCAGGGTCTGCCCGCCCAGCGGGGTCTCCCGCACCGCGACCACCAGCGGCCGGCGCTCCTTGAGCGTGACGCTCGCGGCCCGCTGGAGCAGGTCCTTGGACAGCCCGAGCGCCACGCCCGCCACACAGGCGGTGGACGCGGGCACGATCAGCATCCCCTTCGCCGGGTAGGAGCCCGAGGACGGTCCGGCGGCCAGGTCACCGGCGCTCCAGTGCCGCACGCGATCGCCGTCGACGTCGACCGTGAACGCGCCCGGCTTGCCGTCCGCGCCGCGTTCCAGCCACTCCCGCAGATCGTCCCGCCAGTGCGCGTCCCGGAACGCGATCCCCGTCTCGTCGAGCAGCGTGAGCCGCGAGGCGCGCGAGACGACCAGGTCGACGCTCTCCCCCGCGGCGAGCAGCGCGCGCAGGACGGCGGCGGCGTACGGGGTCCCGGAGGCACCGGA
Organism: Streptomyces sp. NPDC048664; assembly: GCF_040650555.1. Taxonomy (NCBI): domain Bacteria; kingdom Bacillati; phylum Actinomycetota; class Actinomycetes; order Kitasatosporales; family Streptomycetaceae; genus Streptomyces; species Streptomyces sp. NPDC048664. The sequence goes on from NZ_JBEZHK010000001.1 coordinate 324,878, forward strand.
GACGCCCACGACCCACGGCGTACGCGGCGTCTGTCCTGGCGTGGCTGCATTCACGGCACGAGCCTATCCGGCGCCGTCCGACAGGATTCGGCCAAGGGGGGCGCCATCGCGGACCCGGCCGTGCTCAGACCGTCAGGCCCCGGACCACGAGGTCCAGCAGCGCGCACACGAAGAGGCTGATCCCGATGAAGCCGTTGACGCTGAAGAACGCCCTGTTCAGCCGGCTGAGGTCGTGCGGGCGCACGATCCTGTGCTCGTAGACGAAGGCTCCCGCCACGATCGCGAGGCCCAGCCAGAAGAAGACGCCCGCGCCGGTGGCCACGCCGTACCAGGCGAGCAGGGCCGTCGTCAGCGCGTGGCACACCCGGGCGCCCCGGATCGCCGCCGGGATGCCGAAGCGTGCCGGGACCGACATGACCCCGATCTCCCGGTCGGTCTCCACGTCCTGGCAGGCGTAGATCAGGTCGAAGCCGCCGATCCAGATCCCGACGGCGAGGCCGAGGACGACCGCGTCCCAGGACCACGTGCCGCTGATCGCCAGCCAGCCGCCGACCGGACCCATCGCCTGGGCCAGGCCGAGGATGGCCTGCGGGAAGTTCGTGAACCGCTTGCCGTAGGGGTAGACCACCATCGGGATCACGGCGACGGGCGCGAGCGCCAGGCAGAGCGGGTTGAGCAGGGCGGCCGAGCCGAGGAAGACCGCCACGGCGATCAGCGCACCCGTCCAGGCGTGCTTCACCGACATCGCGCCGGTGACCAGCTCGCGGTGGGCGGTGCGGGGGTTGCGGGCGTCGATCTCGCGGTCGATGATCCGGTTGACCGCCATCGCGAACGTGCGCAGGCCCACCATGCAGATGGTCACCAGGAGCAGTCGCACCCAGTGGACGCTCCTGTCCCCCTCGTACATCGCGGTCAGCGCGGCGATGTACGCGAAGGGCAGCGCGAAGACGGAGTGCTCGATCATCACCAGGCGCAGGAACGCCTTGGTGCGTCCGGGCTGGGGGATGGCGGCGGCGCTGGTCACAGTCCGTATTCCTTCCAGCGGCGGTCGACCTTCGCCGCCGTGTCCGGGTCCGACAGCACCATCTCCGGCCAGCCGCCGTCCCTCGTGTAGCCCTCCTCGGGCCACTTCCTCGTCGCGTCGATGCCCGCCTTGCCACCCCAGAACTGCTGGTACGAGGCATGGTCGAGGTGGTCGACGGGGCCTTCCACGACCGTGAGGTCACGGGCGTAGTCGGTGTTGCCGAGGGCACGCCAGGCGACCTCGTGCAGGTCGTGCACGTCGCAGTCGGAGTCGACGACCACGATCAGCTTGGTCAGGGACATCATGTGCGCGCCCCAGACCGCGTGCATCACCTTCTGGGCGTGCTTGGGGTACTTCTTGTCGATCGACACGATCGCGCAGTTGTGGAAGCCGCCCGCCTCGGGGAGGTGGTAGTCCACGATGTCCGGCACGATGATCTTCAGCAGGGGCAGGAAGAAGCGCTCGGTGGCCCGGCCGAGGGGGCCGTCCTCCGTCGGGGGGCGGCCGACCACGATCGACTGGAGCAGGGGGCGCCGCCGCATGGTCACGCAGTCGATCGTCAGGGCGGGGAACGGCTCCTGCGGCGTGTAGAAGCCCGTGTGGTCGCCGAACGGGCCCTCCGGGAGCATCTCGCCCGGCTCCAGCCAGCCCTCCAGGACGACCTCCGCGTGCGCCGGGACCTGGAGCGGGACCGTCTTGCAGTCCACCATCTCGATCCGCTTGCCCGCGAGGAACCCGGCGAAGAGGTACTCGTCGATGTCGCCCGGCAGGGGCGCGGTGGAGGCGTAGGTCACGGCGGGCGGGCAGCCGAAGGCGATGGCGACGGGGAGCCGTTCGCCGCGCCGGGCCGCCACCTGGTAGTGGTTGCGGCTGTCCTTGTGGATCTGCCAGTGCATGCCGATGGTGCGCTTGTCGTGGCGCTGGAGCCGGTACAGCCCGAGGTTGCGGACGCCCGTGGCGGGGTCCTTGGTGTGCGTGAGCCCCAGGTTGAAGAAGGAGCCGCCGTCCTGCGGCCAGGTGAACAGGGCGGGCAGGGCGTCGAGGTCGACCTCGTCGCCGCGCAGCACGACCTCCTGCACGGGCGCGCCGTCCCCCTTGACCTTCTTGGGCGGCACGTGCGCCATCGCGCCGAGCTTGCCGAAGGCCTCGCGCACCCCGACGAAGCCGTGCGGCAGCTCCGGCTTGAGCAGTCCGCCGATCTTGCCGGAGATCTCGTCGTACGACTTCAGGCCCAGCGCCTTGAGCAGTCGGCGGTCGGTCCCGAAGACGTTCATCGCCAACGGCATGTCCGAGCCGCGCACGTTCTCGAAGAGCAGCGCGGGGCCACCGGCCTTCTGCACCCGGTCGACGATCTCCCCGACCTCCAGATACGGGTCGACCTCGACCTTGACACGCTTGAGGTCGCCCTCGCGGTCCAGCGCCCTGAGCAGGGACCGAAGATCGTCGTAAGCCATGCGTTCCAGTATCGGGCAAGGGCTACCCTGGCCCCGTCACCGGGGCCGTCCTTCCCGTGCTCCGTCGCCGGCTCACCGCCTCCTGGGGGATCGCACCGCCATGTTCAGGTATCTGCCCTACCTGCTGGTCCTTGGGCTGTGGATATACGCCTTCATCGACTGCCTGAACACGCCCGAGGAGCGGGTGCGGGGGCTGCCGAAGGTGATCTGGGTCATCGTCATCCTGCTCTTCGGCGAGGTGCTGGTCGGCCCCGTCGCCTGGCTCGTCGCCGGAAAGACGCGCACCGCCCCGGCGGACGGCTCCCCGGCCTCCGCACGGCCCCGCGGTCCCCGTGCGCACGCGGCGGACGAGGCGCGGTGGGTCGCGCCGGACGACAATCCCGAGTTCCTGGACTCGCTGAGGAGCGGGAACGGGAGCGCAAGCGGGAAGAAGGGCGACGCGAAGGACGAGGCGCTGCTGAAGGAGTGGGAGGCCGATCTGCGCCGCCGCGAGGAGGACCTGCGCCGGCGGGAGCGCGGCGAGGACCCGAAGGACTGACCCGCCGGCGGTGCCGAGGGGGGCGGGTGCTCAGTCGCGGCCGATGTCCTCGTTCCACAGTTCCGGCGCGTCCCGGATGAAGGCGCGCATCAGCGTCCGGCAGTCCGCGTCGTCGAGGAGGAGCACCTCCACGCCGTGCTCCGCGAGCCAGTCGTGGCCGCCGTGGAAGGTGCGCGCCTCGCCGACGACCAGCCGGGAGATGCCGAACTGGCGTACCAGGCCGCTGCAGTACCAGCACGGCGACAGGGTCGTCACCATCGTCGTGCCGCGGTAGGAGCGCTGTCGCCCGGCCGCGCGGAAGGCGGACGTCTCCGCGTGGGTCGACGGGTCGTCGTCCTGGACCCGGCGGTTGCGGCCGCGGCCGAGCAGGGTGCCATCCGCTCCGTAGAGCGCGGCGCCGACGGGGACGCCGCCCTCGGCGAGGCCCGCGCGGGCCTCGGTGAGGGCGGTGGCGAGCCACGCGCGTGCCTGTGCCCGGTCCATGCCCCCACTCTCCGACGGCGGCGGCCCCGGGGCAACGCCGACACCCGGCGCGGCACCCGGCGCGGCACCCGGAGAGTCGAAGACGGCATGACGTCGCAACAAAGCGATCGCGTGTAGACAGCTGATACGCAACGTTCGTAACCCAAATGGTCATACCGCGCTCTAGTCCGAAGCAACTCCCCCTTTTTACCCTGGTATTGGTAGACCTCACAGCAGCACATCGGATCGGATCGGACCGCGCCAGGGGGAGATGCGGTGCACGCAGGGCTGCACGGCCGGGGGCCGCTGTTCGACACCGAGCCTCCGGGACTCGCCGCGCGACTGATCGGTCTGCGCCCGCACCAGATCCGCTCGACCGCCTACGAGCACGAGGGCGATCTGCCGTTCGTGGTGTTCACGGGCGGACGCGGCCTCGGCAAGAGCGCGACGCTGGCCGAGGTGCGGGACGCCTACCAGAAGCACACGCCCGTGGCGCTGATCGACGGCGAGGAGAAGCAGTTCGGCGGGCCGCCGCCGGACCGCCCGGCCGACGCGTGGTCGCCGGTGGCGCAGGCGCTGACGACCGTCGCCGAACAGCTCGCCGAGCCGGTGACCGGCGCCCGCCGGATCGGGTTCCCCCGGCTGGCCTCGGGGCTGCTGGCGGTCGCGGCGGGCGGCTGGAGCGACCGCGACGTGCCGCGCATCCGGCAGGAGGCGGAGCGGATCCTGCTGCTCAACGACTCCCGCTCCTTCCTGGACGGCTTCGCGGGACGCTGGGCGAGCAAGGTGGTCTCCAAGCTCATCGCGTCCATGTCGCACACCGGGCCCGTGGTCGAACCGATCATCGAGGCCACCCTGGAGGCGTTCAGCGAGGGCGTCTCCCCCACGCACCGGCGGCTGCGCAGGGCGGCCACCTGGTACCGGGACTACCCGAACGCGGGCGGCAACCCGAAACTCGGCCTCATCCTCCTGTCCGGGCACTTCCGGGCCGGCGGTGACTCCCGCACCCACGCCGAGCGCCATCTCGTCCGGGCCCTGCTGGCCGACGTCGAGGACGCGTACGCGGGGGTGATGCAGCGCTCGCACCGGCTGGGCCGCCCGGTGGTCCTGATCGACAACGTGCAGGCGCCCGCCGGACGCGGTCTGCTGGAGTACGTGCTGCGCGACCGCGCGGCGGGCATCCGCGACCAGGTCGTCTTCCTGTCCGCCCTGCGCGGGCACACCCATCCGGCCCTGCGCAACACCGTCCGCCGCACGTTGGCCGAGGTCTCCCGCGACAGCGGGTGGGAGCCGGGGCCCTCCCCGTCCTCCCGGGCCCTGCTGGTGGCGCTGCCGCCGCTGACCCCCGACGACACCCTGCACCTCGTCGGCGCCGCCTGCCAGGGCCTGCCGATGCCGCCCGACCTCCCGCACGCCACCCACCGGTTGACCGTCGGCAGCCCGCTCGGCATCACCCTGCTCGCCGAGTCCGCGCGCCAGAACCTGCCCCGCGGGGCCGCGTCCCTCGGCGCCCTGCTCACCGCCGACGTCGCCCTGCGCGACGACCGCGAGGGCCGCCCCGCCTACCAGGAGCTGCTGGACCGGCTCGTGCCCGGCGGGCGGCTCGACGAACTGACCGTGCTGGCCGCCGCCCACGACCAGGACTCGGCGCTGGCCCTGGCCCGGGACCGGTTGCCGGACGACTTCGGCGCGGCCGGGGTGCTCGGGCTCCAGCAGCGGCTCGCGGAGGAGGGGTGGCTGCCGGCGGCCGGGCAGTTCGTCGGCGACCCGTTCCTGCGGGCGCTGCTCCTGCTGCGGCTGCACCACCTCGACCCCGACCACGCCCAGTGGCGGGCCACCCACCGGGCACTGGTCGACCACTACGCCGAACAGCACTCCACGACCGCGGCCCGCTACCGCGTCTACCACGAACTGGCCCTCGGGAAAGCCGACGTCGCCGTCGCACAGCTGCGGGACGCGTTCCACGGACCGCCCGGCCCGCCCGGCCCGGGCGGGTCGGGCGGGTCGGGCGGGTCGGGCGGGTCGGGCGGGGCCGAGGTCCCGGGCGTCCGCCGCTGGCTGGCGTCCCTCCTCTTCATCGCGTCCGCGCCGTACTACCACGCGCACGATCACGAGGGCCACGACGCCAGCGGACACGACCGCCGGATCGCCGTCGCGCTCGGCCGCCGCGACGCGGACCACCAGCCGCCCGACGGCGTGGACGCCGCCCTGCACCTGCGGGTACGGCGCCTGCTGCACGCGGTGTGGCAGCTCACCGACCCGCTGGTGCTGCCCGACCCGGAGGTGGCCGAGCGCCTGCGCTTCGAGCTGGAGCAGCTGTCGAACCTGCGCCCGGGCGGCACCTCCCTGCTGTGGCGGGCCTCCCGGGACTGGCCCTCGGACGCGCTGGCCGGCCGGCCGCTGCGCGTTCCACGCGACACGGAGGACGGGAGCGGACCCGGCGGGGGCGGACGCCGGGACGAGGACGAGGACGACGACGGGGACAGAGACAGGAACGGGGGCCGGTGATGGCGGCACGATGGTGGCGGTGGCTGCGCGAGGACGTCTGGGAGATCCGCTTCCGCCGCTATGTGGCGCTGCTGCTCACCGCCGTGGTCCTGGCCGCCGCCGTCCTGGCGGTGCTCCGGCTCGCCCAGGAGGACCGCTCGTGCGCCGAGGGGGTGGCCCGGCCCGAGGGGAGCGACGACTGCGTGGGGGTGTCCACGACGGCGTACGACTTCGGGGTGCCGCAGTTCGCCCCGACCGCCCGGGCGGTGGACCGGGAGAACAGCCGGCTCAAGCCCGGGAGTTACGTCACCGTCGCGCTGTTCGAGCCGTTCACCGAGACCGACCCGGACAGCGTCGACGACACGGTGCACGAGCTCCAGGGCGCCTATCTCGCGCAGTACCGCGCCAACCACGACTCCACCGGGCAGACGCCCGCGATCCGGCTCGTGCTCGCCAACACCGGTCGGGACGGGGCGCACTGGCGGGACGTGGTGGACCGGTTGACGACGATGGCCAAGGGCCCGGACCGGTTGCGGGCGGTCACCGGAATAGGGCTGAGCACCGACAACAACCGGGCCGCCGTCAAGGAGTTGACCCACCGCGGCATCCCCGTCGTCGGCTCGTCCATCACGGCCGACTCCCTCGCCAACGGGCAGGGGGGCAAGGACCCGTACCCCGGGCTCGCGCGGGTCGCGCCCACCAACAGCGACTCGGCCCGCGCCCTCGCCTCCTTCGCCCAGGTCACGGCCGGGCGGGCGCTGCTGGTGTACGACAAGCCGGGCGACCCGTACACCCGCACCCTGCAGAGCGCCTTCGAGAAGCTGACGACCGGATCGCCCTACCAGGCGCAGCCGTTCACCCCTCCGGCCGACCGGACCCAGGAGGGCACCACGGCGAACCAGTTCCGGCAGATCACCCAGCTCGTGTGCGACACCCCGAAGACCACCGACACGATCCTGTTCGCCGGGCGCCACACCCAGCTGCGGCAGTTCGTCAACGCGTTGGGCGCGCGCGGCTGTGTGGACCACCGGCTGACGGTGCTGACGGGCGACGAGGGGTCGTATCTCATCGGCGACAGGAAGCTCGACTGGACGGCCCTGAACTCCACCCTGTCCGTGCGGTACACGGCCCTGGCCCATCCGGACGCGTGGCGCAGGGACCCGGCGCGGACGGGCGGCAGCGCGGCGGACGCGGCGGCCCTGGACCGGCTCGTGGCGCAGGGCGCGAAGGAGCCGGTCGGGCCGATCGGGCCGGTGTCGCTGGACGACGGTCAGCTGATCACGGCGTACGACGCCACCTGGCTGGCGGTGCAGGGCGTACGGGAGGCCACGCCCAGCGGCCGTACGGCGCCCGAACTGGCGGACGTGGTCAACGAGTGGCCGCTGATGAAGGGCTCGCAGCGGGTGAACGGGGCCAGCGGCTGGATCTGCCTCGACGTGCACGCCAACCCGTACGACAAGGCCGTACCGATCGTGGAGCTGACCTCGTCGGGCGGCTCGCGCTTCGTGCGGATCGCCTGGCCGGAGGGGAAGCCTCCGGCGAAGGAGTGCCTGCCCCCGTCATGACTCAGGCGCCGAGCCGCGGTGCCGGCCGCGGCTCGATGCCGTGGTGCACGGTGGCTCGGCGCCTGGTGCGGACGCCGGTGGGGGCTCAGACTCCCGCGTAGGAGTGCTTTCCGCCCACGAAGATGTTGACGCCGTAGTAGTTGAACAGCCAGCAGCCGAAGGCGATCAGCGCGATGTAGGCGGCCTTGCGGCCCTTCCAGCCGGCGGTGGAGCGGGCGTGCAGGTAGCAGGCGTAGGCGACCCAGGTGATGAAGGCCCAGGTCTCCTTGGGGTCCCAGCCCCAGTACCGGCCCCAGGCGGACTCGGCCCAGATGGCGCCCGCGATGATCGTGAACGTCCACAGCGGGAACACGGCGGCGTTCACGCGGTAGGCGAACTTGTCCAGGGAGCCGGCGGAGGGCAGCCGCTCCAGGACGGAGGTGGCGAAGGTGCCCGGTGTGCCGCCCTCGGCCAGCTTGGTCTCGTAGGCGTCCTTGAACAGGTAGAGCAGGGTGCCGACCGCGCCGACGTAGAGGACCGCGCCGCAGAAGATGGCGGTGGAGACGTGGATGTACAGCCAGTACGAGTGCAGCGCGGGGACGAGCTGGTCACTGGCCGTGTACAGCACGGTGACGGCGAGGCCGAGGTCGAGCAGGACCGTGGTGACGAGGAAGAGGCCGAGCCAGCGCACGTTCTTCTTCAGCGCGAGCAGCACGAGGTAGACGCCGACCGCGACCGTGGAGAAGGTGAGGTTGAACTCGTACATGTTGCCCCACGGCGCCCGCTGCACGGAGGCCGCGCGGGCGGCGACGCCGGCGAGTTCGACGAGGAAGGAGAGCACCGTGAGGGAGACGGCGATCCGGCCGTACAGGTCGCCCTGTTCGTCGCCGCCGTGCGCGCCGGGGCCGTCCGGCACGTCACGGGCGCCGGCTGCGGCGCGGGTGACGACCTTGGGCCGCTCCAGCACCGCCGTGCCGCCCGCCTTGGTGACGGTGACGGCGGGCGCCTGTGCCGTGCGCGGGGCGTCGGCGGTGAGCGCCTGGGCGGTGCGGGCGACCTTGCTGCGGCTGCCGAAGAGCCATTCGGCGATGTACGCGAAGAAGGCCAGCGTGTAGACGGCCATCGCGGAGTAGATCAGTGTGTTGCTGAGGTTCGCGAGGTGTTCGTTGGTGGCGGTGGCGAGGGTCACTTCTCCTGAGCCCCTTCGGCGGCGGGTACGGGGGTATCGGCGCCCGGCTCCTGATCGGGGTCGGCGTCTGGGCCGCCCTCCGGCTCTGTACCGGGGGCGGTGTCGGGGGCGGCGTCCGGGCCCGTGTCGGGGCTGGAGCCGGAGGGGCTCGTGGGAGCCCGGTCGTGGACCAGGGCGGCCAGCGCCCCGAGTTCCTCGGGGAGCTTCGCGGACTCACTGCGGCCGAGGCCGGCCATCTCCACGACGGTGACACCGTCGTCCCCGGTGCTCGCGCGCACCCAGATCCGGCGGCGCTGGATGAACAGGGAGCCGGCCAGGCCGAGGATCGCGGTGATCGAGCCGCCCAGTGCCCAGTCGGTGCCCGGCTGCTGCACGATCTGGAACTGGGCCCACTGCCTGATGTCCTTGTCGAAGGTGATCGAGCCGTTGCCGCCGGGCAGGGTCATCGTCTCGCCGGGCAGCAGCCGGGAGGCGAGGATCTTGCCCTTGGAGTCCTTGAACTGCTTCAGGTTCTTGGTGTCCAGCTGGTACACGTTCTGCGGGATGCCCGCGTCGACGCCCAGGTCACCGTGGTACCCGCTCAGCGCCAGCACCGGGAAGTCGAGGGCCGGGAACTGGGAGAACATCGTGCCCTTGCCCGCCCCCGCGAACGTCGGCACGAAGAACGCGGAGAAGCCGAGCTGCTCGGACCTGCCCTGGGCGTTGCGGTAGCCGTCGCGGACCTGGATGGCGCCCTGCGAGGTCACGTTGCCGTCGAGGGGCAGCAGCGGCACGGCGTCGTGGTAGACGACCTGGCCCTTGCCGTCCCGCACGGTGACGGTGGGCGCGTACCCGTGGCTGACGAGGTAGACCTTGGCGTCGCCGATCTCCAGCGGCTCGTTGACCTTGATCGAGGTCGCCCTGTCCTTGCCGTACGCACCCTCGCTGTAGGTGACGTCCGCCTGGTACCTGCGCGGGGTGCCCTTGTTGGGCCCGGTGCGCTCGTAGGTGCCGATGAACTTCTTCAGGTTGAAGCTGAAGGGCACCAGGTCGTCGTCGGAGAAGAGGCTGCCCGACTTGAAGTCGTCGTACTGGGTGAGCGTGTTGGAGAAGCCGTCGCCCTCGACGACCAGCTTGGAGCCCTCCGTCTTGTACAGCTGGCCGGAGGCGAAGGAGACCAGCAGCACGATCAGGGCGATGTGGAAGGCCAGGTTGCCGGCCTCGCGCAGATAGCCCTTCTCGGCGGCGACCGCGTCCCCGTCGAGATGGGCCCGGAAGCGGCGCTGCCTCAGCACCTTCAGCGCGGCCTCGCGGACCTGCTCGGGCTCGGCGTCGGTCCGCCAGGTCGCGTAGGCGGGCAGCCGGCCGAGCCGCTTGGGCGCGCCCGGCGGCCGTGCCCTCAGCTGGCCGACGAACTGCCAGGTGCGCGGCACGATGCAGCCGATGAGGGACACGAACAGCAGGATGTAGATCGCGGAGAACCACACCGAGCTGTAGACGTGGAAGAGCCCGAGCTTGTCGTAGATCGGCCCCAGGATGTCGTGGTCGCTCATGAACTGCCGCACCTTGAGCGCGTCCACACCGGTCTGCGGGATCAGCGAACCGGGGATCGCGCCGAGGGAGAGCAGGAACAGCAGGATCAGGGCGACCCGCATGGAGGTGAGCTGCCGCCAGAACCAGCGGGCCCAGCCGATCGTCTCGCGGGCGCTCCAGACGATCCAGCCCTTGGCTCCCGGGGCGCGGGAGCCTCCGAACGAGCCGGGCATGGCGGTCTCGACGGGAGCGGTGGACAACTGGGAGCCGGCGGCGCCGAGATCCGGGTCGGTGCCGCTGCCGAGCGGCTCCGCGGCCTCGGCGGTCTTGACGGTCTCGTCGCTGTCGCTGTGCACGTCGGTGCTCCGTGTGTCGCTGTCGCTCATGGGTCAGACCCTCACGTTGAAGTGGTCGGACCAGCTCCGCATGTCCTGCATGATGCTGTCCCAGGCTCCCGTCAGCAGCAGCAGACCGGTCACGATCATCATCGTGCCGCCGACGCGCATCACCCAGACATAGTGGCGCTTGACCCAGCCGAACGCGCCGAGCGCCTTGCGGAAGGCGACCGCGGCGATCACGAAGGGCAGGCCGAGGCCGACGCAGTACGCGATGGTCAGTACGGCCCCGCGCCCGGCGCTCGCCTGGTCGATCGCGAGCGCCTGCACGGAGGCGAGGGTGGGGCCGATGCACGGCGTCCAGCCGATGCCGAAGAGCGCGCCGAGGAACGGGGCGCCCGCGAGGCCGGCGGCCGGCCGCCGGTGGAAGCGGAACTCGCGCTGGGTGAACCAGGGCATCAGGCCCATGAAGAACACGCCCATGGCGATCATCAGCACGCCCAGCACCTTGGACAGGACGTCCTTGTGCTCCTGGAGCGAGTCGCCCGCGTAGCCGAACAGTGCGCCGCCGGAGACGAAGACGGCGGTGAAGCCGAGCACGAACAGGGCGGCGCCCGTGGCCATCCGGCCCCGCCGGGCCTCGGCCAGGTCGGTTCCGGTGACCCCGGTCACATAGGAGAGGTAGCCGGGGACGAGGGGCAGCACGCACGGGGAGAAGAACGAGACGAGCCCGCCGAGCAGGGCGAGGGGCAGGGCGACCAGCAGGCCGCCGTTCAGCACGGTGTCGTTGAGGCCGGCGCCGGTGGTGGCCGCCGCGGCGGCGAGGGGGGTCACTGCCGTCACGTCACTTCTCCGCGACGACCGGGTTGAGCATCTCGCGCAGCTTGTCCTCGCTGAGGGCCTGCAGCGTGCGCGCGGCGATCTTCCCGTCCCGGTCGATGACCAGGGTGGAGGGGATCGCCTGCGGGTTGAGGGTGCCCCGCTTGAAGCGGAGCATCAGCTTGCCGGTCGGGTCGTACAGACTCGGGTACGTCACCCCGTACTGCTTCTCGAAGGCGCGGGCCGGCTCGGCGCTGGTGTCGCGGGTGTTGATCCCGACGAACTGCACGCCCTTGCCCGCCATGTCCTTGGCCACCTTGACGAAGTTCGGGGCCTCGGCACGGCAGGGCGGGCACCAGGAGCCCCAGACGTTGACGACGACGACCTTGCCCTTGTAGGCGGAGAGGTCGAGCTTGCCGCCGTCGATCGTCGCGCCGGACAGGTCCGGGGCCGCGGCACGTTCGCCCTTCCTGACGGTCGCGATGCCGTCGCTGCCGGTGACGAAGTTGGTGTTGCCGCCGCCCCCGGAGACGCCGCCGGAGCCGCAGGCGGCCAGCGCGAGCGCCGCGACGGCGGCCCCGGCGCCGGCCAGGGCGGCACGTCGGCGGCTACGGCTACGGGTGCGGTTCAGGCGCTGGGGGGCGCGGAAGGCGGCACTCATGTGAAAAGTTTCGCATGTCCGATCCGGGGATCTTGCGCACCCCCCTCGCGGGCGGAAACCCGCTTTTCAGGCAGCCTTCGACGGGTCCGAGGAGGGCGCCCCCAGGAACTGCTTCCAGCCGCCCGTCGGCTGCTGCCCCACCCCGAGGGTCCGCAGCTTGCTCACGACCTCCGGACGCTGGACGTCGAGCCAGTCCGCGAACTGCCGGAAGGAGACGAGCCGCACGTCCGCGCCGTTCTCCTTCTCCCGGGCGATGTGCTTGAACGCGTTCTCGACGGCGTCCATGTAGATGCCGCCGTTCCACTTCTCGAAGTGGTTGCCTATGAAGAACGGGGCACGGTTCGACTTGTACGCCCGGTCGAATCCGGCTATGTACGCGTTGGTCGCCTGGGTGCGCCAGCCCGGGTAGTTGGCCGGGGGCGCGTGGGTCGAGTTGTTCGACTGGTTGGCCAGGATGTTGTAGTCCATGGACAGCACCTGGAAGCTGTGCCCCGGGAACGGTATGGACTGGAGTGGGAAGTCCCACACGCCCTGCCGCTTCACCGGCCAGACCTGGGTGCCGCCGGGCGAGGAGGCGTCGTAGCGCCAGCCGAGCTCGCGGGCGGTCGGCAGCAGGTTGTCCTGGCCGAGCAGGCACGGCGTACGGCCGCCGACCAGTTCCTTGTCGTAGTCGAAGGGCAGCGGTTCGAGATCGGTGAACCCGGTGTTGGTGCGCCACTCCTTGACGAACGCCTTCGCCTGCTCGATCTCGCTGCGCCACTGCTTGGGCGTCCACCACTTCACCGAGCCGTGGGCCTCGCCGCAGAAGTGGCCGTTGAAGTGCGTGCCTATCTCATGGCCTTCGAGCCAGGCGCGGCGGACGTTCTTGAGCGTGAGGCGTATGTGCTCGTCCGTGAGATAGCCGATGTCGGAGGCGCCCGGCGCGTTGTTCGGCGGCAGGTACTTGCGCTTCTTCGACTCCGGCAGCAGGTAGAGCCCGGAGAGGAAGAAGGTCATGTGCGCGCCGTGCTGCTTGGCGAGGTCGAGGAAGCGGGGGAAGAGCCCGTTGCCCACCTCGCCGGCGCCGTCCCAGGAGAAGACGACGAACTGCGGCGGGGTCTGGCCGGGTTCCAGGGGGACCGGCTTCCCGGGCTGGTTCGGCTGCTTGCCGGTGTCGGCGGTGGAGCCGTCACCGATGGGCTTCGCGGTGGCCGTGGGGGCGTCGGCGCCGCCGGAACTCTTTCCGCCGGAACCACTGCCCGGTGCCGCGCCGTCATGGTGGTCGGAGCCACACGCGGACAGCCCCATCGCTGCCGCCGCGCCCGCCCCGAGTCCTATCAGTCCTCGCCGACTGATGTCCCGCATCGCGTCCCCATCTCATCGCGCCCTCTCGGTGGTCACCCACTGAGAGGGCACATGAGAGCCACAGGTTCCGTTCAACCCGCCCCCCTGGGCTGGATTTTACGAAAATAAGCTCACATGAAGAGCCTGAACACGCCTTGTGACGAAACATGCACTTTGGCGTACGTCACATGACGCCTGCCACGGGACTCCCCCATGGCTCTCTCCGGGCTTCCTCCGGGCTCCCCTCAGGCTTCCCTCAAGGGTCCTTCCTCAAGCCCCGAACGCCTTGTTCTTCCCCTTCACGGGCTTGGCGCCCGCGAGGAGATGGGCCGGGACCAGATCCCGGGCGGGCTCGGAGTACCCCACGGACACGATCTTGTCGCCCTGGTACGTGAACGAGGTGAGGGAGGCGAGCGTGCACTGCCGCTTGCGCGGGTCGTGCCACAGCCGGCGCTTCTCCACGAAGCTGCGCACGATCCAGATCGGCAGCTGGTGGCTGACGCACACGGCCTCGTGCCCGCGCGCCGCGTCCTTGGCCGCGTCCAGCGCCCCCATCATCCGTACGACCTGCTCGACGTACGGCTCGCCCCAGGACGGCTTGAACGGGTTGACGAGGTGCTTCCAGTTCTCGGGGCGCCTGAGCGCCCCGTCCCCGACCCCGAAGGTCTTGCCCTGGAACACGTTGCCCGCCTCCAGGAGGCGTTCGTCGCTGGCGAGGTCGAGGCCGTGCGCCTTGGCGATCGGGGTGGCCGTCTCCTGAGCCCGCTCCAGCGGCGAGGCGACGACATGGGTGACGTCCCGCTCGGCGAGGTGCTCGGCGACCCGGTCGGCCATCTGCCGGCCCAGCTCGGACAGGTGGTAGCCGGGCAGCCGCCCGTACAGCACCCCGTCGGGGTTGGCCACCTCGCCGTGTCGCATCAGATGGACGACGGTGATGTCACTCATGCTGCTGTGGCCTCCGCTGCCGCACGGGCCGCCGCCGGAAGGGCGTCGGCGATCTTCTGGACCGCCCGCTCGTCGTGAGCGGTGGAGACGAACCAGGATTCGAAGGACGAGGGCGGCAGGTAGACGCCCTGCGAGAGAAGGGAGTGGAAGAACGCCGTGAACCGGAAGGACTCCTGGCTCTTCGCGTCCTCGTAATTGTGCACGGGCCTCTCGGTGAAGAACACCGAGAACATGTTCGAGGCGTGCTGGAGTCGGTGCGCCACGCCCTCCTTGGTGAGGGCGCCCGTGACGAGCGCCTGGATCTCGGCGGAGACCGCGTCCACCGTGGCGTACGCGGCGTCGTCGAGCAGGCGCAGCTGGGCGAGGCCCGCGGCGGTGGCGACCGGGTTACCGGACAGGGTGCCCGCCTGGTAGACGGGGCCGGCCGGGGCGAGGTGCGCCATGACGTCCGCGCGCCCGCCGAACGCGGCGGCCGGGAAGCCGCCGCCCATGACCTTGCCGAAGGTCATGAGGTCGGGCTCGACCCCGTCCACGCCGTACCAGCCGGCCCGGCTGGTACGGAAGCCGGTCATGACCTCGTCGGAGATGAACAGCGCGCCGTGCTCGCGGCACAGGTCCTTCAGCCCCTGGTTGAAGCCGGGCAGCGGCGGCACGACGCCCATGTTCCCGGGCGAGGCCTCGGTGATCAGGCAGGCGATCTCGCCGGGGTGGGCGGCGAAGGCGGCCCGTACGGCGTCGAGGTCGTTGTAGGGGAGGACGACCGTGTCGCCGGCCTGGGCACCGGTGACGCCGGGGGTGTCGGGCAGCGCGAAGGTGGCGAGGCCGGACCCGGCCGCGGCCAGCAGCGAGTCGACGTGACCGTGGTAGCACCCGGCGAACTTGATCACCTTGGCCCGCCGGGTGAACCCGCGGGCCAGCCGGATCGCCGACATGGTGGCCTCCGTCCCGCTGGAGACCAGGCGCACCTGCTCGACCGGCGCCACCCGGGCGACGATCTCCTCGGCGAGGGCGACCTCGCCCTCACCGGGGGTGCCGAAGGAGGTGCCGCGCGAGACGGCCTCCTGGACGGCGGCGATCACCTCGGGGTGGGAGTGCCCGAGGATCATGGGCCCCCACGAACACACAAGGTCGACGTATTCACGGCCGTCGGCGTCGGTCAGCCAGGGGCCGTCCCCCGACACCATGAACCGGGGCGTACCGCCCACGGCGCGGAAGGCGCGCACCGGAGAGTTCACGCCTCCGGGCGTGACGGCCGCCGCGCGCTCGAAAAGAGTCTGCGAAACTGGGGCTTCGTACGGATAGCTCACACGAGCCATGGTGTCAGAGGCTGCGAAGATCCCGCGGACAGGTGTTTAGACGCACGTTTCGGCGGGCGGCCGTGGGGGAGGTCACTGACACGATGATCGGGTTGCGCGGCGGGGGCCACGCGGCCTAGAACAGCAGTCGGGTGGAGATATGCATCGCGGTGGCGGACTGGGCGAGGGGACCGATGACCTCGGTCCTCGGCGTGCCCGGCGGGGAAGGCACCGGCGCGACGCGGAGGAGACGGCGGAGACCCGCCCGACCCGGGGTGCGCAGGGGGCACAGAGCGGACCTGAGCGAATCGAGCGGTCCTCGCGTATGGATGGCATGGACCATGCGAACCGTAGGGTGGATCGGCTCAGCTCAGGAAGCGGAAATGGTGGTCGGGTGGGGGTGACATACAAGTACTTCGGCGCACCGGACGGCGCCACGGCGGCCCGCGTCCCGATCTCGATGCGCCCCGAGGAACTCGGCGGCGACGAACTGGGCATGGGCGGCATGTTCACCAAGATCAAGCCGGAGACGATGGCCGCGATGGTCCTCACCGGCATCGAGGGCGTGCCGCTGAACAAGGTCCCGCCGCTTGAACTGGTGGTCCTGCACCCCGACTACGCCGTCGTCAAGCTCCCCATGACGGTCGTGGACCCGCTGCGCGGGATCGGCGAGGAAGCGGTCGGCGCGGCGGCGTTCATCTGGTCGACGGTCCCGGACCGCGGCGGCCCGAGGGACGCGTTCAACGTCTACCAGCTCCTCCACGAGTGGCAGGACTTCTCCCACCGACTGCACGAGGCCGGCCACCAGCCCTACTGCTTGGTGTGGCCCTGAGTCGAGCCGCGGCGGCTACGGGCGGGGTTCTCGGGCCCCGCCCTCCGGGTGGTGGCTGATCACTGCCGGGCGGGCAGTCGGGGTGTGAGCAGGTCCAGGGCCTCCTGCCAGCGGAAGCGGCCGCCGCCGTCGGTTTGGGGCCGGTGCGGCTCGTGGGAGCCGATCAGGACACCCATCGCCCGCAGCCGGTCCAGGCTCTGCCGGTACGCGGGGTGGGCGGCCTGGGCGGAGTTGAGGTACGGCAGGGCGGCGACGGGGATGCCGAAGCCGTACGCCTCGCACAGGATGCCGAGGGCAAGGGTGTCGGAGATGCCCGCCGCCCACTTGTTGATCGTGTTGAAGGTGGCGGGCGCCACCGCGATGGCGTCGGCGGGCGGCAACGGCCGTGGTTCGCCGGGCGCGCCAGGCCGACCGGATCGGGAACCCGGTCTGCGTCTCGACCGCGCGGGCGTCGATGAACCCGAGGCCCTGCGGAGTGGCGACGACGCCCACATCCCAGTTCCGCTCGTGCGCGGCGGTGATGAGCGTGCCGACCTCGCCGGCGATGCCGGACGCGCACACGACGACGTACAGGAAGGGCTTCTCGGTCTGCCGGCCTGGGTGATCACTCACGCGGACTCCCGGTTGACGGCTGAGGCGGTGCGGTGCGGGCGGCGTACGGGGACGGTCACGGCTTCCGTGCCCGGTCGTCCGTCCGCCGCGTCCACAGGGACAGGTCGCTGCTCGTCGCCACGGCGAGGGTCTGCCCGGAGGGCGAGAAGCCGGCGGCCCGGAACTCGGAGTAGGCGGCGTGGAGGATGTGCCACCACCGCTCTGCGTGGGGGCCGGAGTGGGGCAAGGCGCTCCCACGAGAGAGCAGGACGCGGTCGCGGGGCCAGTCCGGGGCGACGACCTGCACGGCCCAGCCGTCCCCGGTGCCGGCGTGCAGCCCTCCGCCGAAGAGCCCGGCGATCCGCACCCTGCCTCCGGCGATGGGGCCCAGCCCGGGGCAGGACAGGTCGGCGGTCGCCTCCGGAGTGCTGCCGTCCGGGTCGGGATCGCGCTCCCGTGCGATCCTCTCGCCCGTGACGGCGTCGAAGAGTCCGTGCCCGTCGCCCGATACGACCATCACGAGATCGTGGCCGCTGTCGGGGTGCGAAGCGAAGCCGATCCCGAGCAGTCCACCGACCGGGGCGCAGGCGACGCGCCGCCACGGCTCGGGCGCGGGAACCACGGGGGCCGCGAGGAGCCTCGCGCGCATCGCCTGCTGATACGCGGAGAACTCCGGCTCAGGGGCTGGCTGTTCGACCAGGGGGTCGTTCATCGGCTTCGTCACGCTGCCATGGTCCATGCTTCGGCCGTTCCACCCCACGAGGTGGTGCCGCGACGGATGTGCGTCGCCGCTGTCGCTGGATAGAGTCGTCCCTTTACCGGTGGTTGTGGGGACAACCACCCTGCCTTGGGGAGGGCTTGCGCCATATGGGTCGTCGCTCTAGTGGCCTGGTCGGGGTCTGGGCCGAGATGCAGAGGCAGCAGCAGCGCCAGGCGGAGGCGGAAGCCCGACGACGCAGACAGGAGGAGCAGCAGGCGCGTGCTTTCCAGCGGCGTGCCGCCCAGAGCCACCGCGAGTACCGGCAGGCCGAGGCACTGCGGCGCACGGAGGAACTGGACGCACAGGTAGCGTCGTTGCAGGGGCTCCTCGCCGCGGGATGCCAGGCGCCGGCTTTCAGGACTTCCTCCCTCATACGGCCGGAGGAGATCCTGCCGTTCGCTCCGGGCGCGTTGGCACAGCCCGTACCCATGCCGAGCTTCGATCACTACCAGACACAGACCGGTTGGACGGCGAAAGGCCGCGCCCAGGCACACGCCGAGGCCCAGGAGCGCTTCGAGCGGGACTGGCGCGCGGCTCAGGCGGCCGAGGCCGAGCGTCAGCACCGGTTGGCGGCATACCAGCGGGACCACCAGCAGTGGGCGGACACCCGGCTGGCCGAGGTGCGAGGACACAACGTCGGCGTCGCCGAACTCGCCGACGGGGTGAGGCGCCGCGATCCCGACTCCGTGGTCGAGTACTTCTCCGCCGCCCTCTACGCCTCGTCGGCGTGGCCGGAGGGGTTCCCACGGCAGGTGCTGGCGGCCTACGACCCGGCGGCCGGGCAACTCGTACTGGACTGGGAACTGCCTGCCTACAGCATCGTCCCGGAAGCCAAGTCGGTCCGGTACATGCCCAGCGTGGACCAGGACAAGGAGACCCCTCGGCCGGTAGGTCAGCGCCGGGCCCTGTACCGGGAGGTCGTCGCGCAGTGCGTACTGCTCACCCTGCGCGAACTCTTCGCCGCGGACGGGACGGGCGCTCTCGACTCCGTGATCCTGAACGGGTTCGTGGACGGGCACGACCCCACCACGGGCCGACCGGGTCACCTCTACCTGGCGACGGTGATGGCTCCGCGCTCGACGTTCCAGGACCTGCACCTGGCGCAGGTGGACGCCTGCAGTTGCCTTGCCGATGCCCTGCGGGGGCAGCTCTCGACCCGCCCCGACCAACTCGCACCGGTGCGGCCGAGCCGCCGGCCGTCGGATGTGGGGAACCACGTCGTCGCGCACGGCGGCGGCGAGGAGCCCGACCTCTACGAGATGGACCCGATCCACTTCGAGGACCTTGTCGCCGACCTGTTCCGCGCCATGGGGATGCGGGCGGTCACTACCCAACGCTCCAACGACGGCGGGGTGGACGTCGACGCGGTGGATCCGACACCGATCCGGGGCGGCAAGATCGTCGTGCAGGTGAAGCGCTACCGCAACACGGTGCCGCCCACCGCCGTACGCGACTTGTACGGCACCGTGCAGGACACC
Organism: Streptomyces sp. NPDC048664; assembly: GCF_040650555.1. NCBI lineage: Bacteria > Bacillati > Actinomycetota > Actinomycetes > Kitasatosporales > Streptomycetaceae > Streptomyces > Streptomyces sp. NPDC048664. The sequence goes on from NZ_JBEZHK010000001.1 coordinate 344,127, forward strand.
GGAGCCAACAAGGGTGTCCTCGTGACGACGTCGAGGTTCGGACCTGGCTCGCACACCTTCGCCAACGGCAAGCCCCTGGAACTGATCTCGGGCACCGAGCTCGTCGACCTGCTGCACCGCCATGGACTCCGTGGGCGCCTGGGTGACGGTGCCCGCCGCCCCGCGGCGCGGCGGACGCCGACGGTTCCGGACCCGCGTCTGCCCGTCGACTACAACATCCTGGGCATGTCGTGGACCGGAAGCGTCGCCCTGGACGTGTGTGCGCTCGTCTGCCGCGGCAACCGTGTGCTCAGCGACGACCACTTCGTCTTCTTCAACAACCAGCGGACGCCCGACGGGACCGTGCGGGCTCTTCCTCCCACCGCGCCTGACAGAGCCGCGATCTGTGTGGCCTTCGACGCGCTGCCGGAGGCGGCCGACAGGTTCGTGCTCGTGGCCGCCGTCGACCCGGAGGTCAATCCCCACGCGGATCTCTCCGGCTTCACGGACGCGTGCATCCGGCTCCTCGACCCGAGGATGGCCGAGCTGGGGCGGCTCGACGTCTCCGACGGCCGGCCCGGCGAGACCGCTCTGACACTCGGCTCGTTCCGCCGAAGGTCCAACGGCGACTGGGACTTCGTCGTCGGGGGCAAGGGCTACGCAGGCGGCCTGGAGGAACTCGTCGTCGACTACGGCGTGGAAGTGGAGTAGGCCCCGGCACTGAGCCGGTACACCGGCCTGCGCACACTCCGCGGGCCCGCGACACCGGGGGGGAGGGCACCGTTTCGCAGGCCCCCCGGACCCGGCCCCCGAGGCTCCGGTGGACACCTCCACCCCGGAGTCGGAGCATGGGGAGGGATGGCACACCGGTTCGACGCTGACCGTGTGGAAGCCCCCGGCGGCAGGCAAGGGCCGCCCCGCACCGCCCTCGGCGTGTGCGATCCCCTACGTCTTCGATCCGGTCCCCGATCGCGACCATGCGGGCCCGGCCGCCCCGGTCCGGCCCTCTTCCCGGCGTGCCTTTCGCAAGCAGGGCGGCCACAGCAAGGGCCGTCCTCGTCCCGCCCTGGGAGGATGCACGATGATCCGTACTCGTCGTCTCGCGGTACTCGCCCCGCTGGTGGTCTCGTCACTGGCCCTCGCACCCGTCGCCGCCGCACACGCCGCGAGCGGGCCGGCGCACTCGCCCGCCGCCGTTCCGGCGAAGGCGAGATGCCTGCTCACGCAGGACGCGGCCAACTCCAAGCCCGGCGACCCGAAGTTCACGCTGCTCGCGTCGGGCCTCAAGTCCGACGGGGTCTCCTTCTCCGGCGGCAACGGCGGGGGCTTCTCGAAGGTCACGGACGGTGCCATCTCCTTCAGCGGTCTCAACCCCGGCACCTACACGATCACGGGCGACAAGGACGGCACGGTCAAGTGCGGTAAGACGCCCGGCGCCAAGACCACCGACAACGGCGAGAAGCAGGACGCCAAGAAGCAGTTCAAGAAGGGCTTCTCGGACGGGTTCGCGGCGGTCAAGAAGGCCTGCGACGCCAAGCTGCCGCAGGGCCTGACGGCGGTGGACCCGAACTACGAGTCGGGCTTCAAGGCCGGAGCGGCCCTCGCAGCCACGACGTTCTGCGGCGAGACCGACTAGAGCGGGAGCACGAGGAAGGGGTGCCCCGGGACCGGGGCACCCCTCGACCTCATGGGGTCGGCTCAGCGTGACGTCACATCACGTTGATCGACACCGGGAGGGACATCGTCCTGCTGACCATCACCCGGTACTGCTGCTTGCCCCGGATGGTGGGCTTGAAGGCCAGGCGGTAGGTCGAGCCCGTCCTGACCATCGCGCGGTCGGGCAGGTTGACCCACTTGACGCCGTCGAAGTGCTGGAGCACCACGGGGCTGCCGATCTTCAGGCCCCGGGTGGTGCCCGAGAGGGTCACCAGCTCACCGGACCTGACCTGGGTGCGGTCGGTCTTGACGATGATCGCCGCCGCCAGCGCGCGGCCCGGGTTCGTCACCAGCGAGCCGGTGTCGGACGAGCTCTGGGACGAGTTGTCCGTGTTGGGCACGACCGGGTCTACCGCGAACGCCGCGGTCGCTCCGGAGGCGACCAGCGCGGCGGAGACCGCGCAGACGGCGAGCGCTCGGCTGGAACGGGTGCGAAGTGTGAGTTTCACGTTTCTCTCCTGTCCTACGACAGATCCCCCAGTGATGGACTCCCCCGGCGCGCGCTCCTTCGAGGCTCACATGGAACCGAACGGGTGGCGACCCGGAGAGTGACGCACCGCGACGGAGAGCGACCGAAATCCGGCTACCCAGCGTCAGAAGCGCAGGTGGGCGGGTCACCGGCCGGCCTGATTTTCTTACCCTCGCCTCATTTCCCGGTCCGGGAAACCGCGTTCGGCGCGCGCCCACGACCCCGGCCACGACCCCGCCCGCAGCCCGCGTTCCGCCCCCGTGCGCCCCCGTGCACCCCGTGCGGGTCGCTGCCGTCCCGCTCCCGCCGCGCGGCTTACGCTCCGGCCGTGCCCACCATCACGGAGATCCTCAAGCGGCTGGTGATCGGCCGGGCCATGCGCAGCGAGGAGCTGCACGAGACGCTGCTGCCCAAGCGGCTCGCCCTGCCGATCTTCGCCTCCGACCCGCTGTCGTCGGTGGCGTACGCGACCCAGGAGATCCTGCTGGTCCTCACCCTCGGCGGGCTGGCGTACCTGCACTTCACGCCGTGGATCGCGATCGGGGTGGTGGTGCTGCTGGCGGTGGTGGTGCTGTCGTACCGCCAGGTCGTGCGGGCCTATCCGACGGGCGGCGGCTCCTACGAGGTGGTGTCCACCAACCTCGGCCCTTCCGCGGGGCTGCTCGTGGCCGCCTCGCTGCTCGTGGACTACGTCATGACGGTGGCCGTGTCGATCGCCTCCGGGGTCGACAACATCATCTCGGCGGTTCCCGAACTCGCCGGGCACCGCGTGCTGTCGGCGCTGTCCTTCGTGGCGCTGCTGACCGCGGCGAACCTGCGCGGCGTCCGCGAGTCGGGGCGGGCCTTCGCCGTGCCGACCTATCTCTTCACCGGCGGTGTCCTGCTCATGGTGGTCACCGGCCTGATCCAGTACGCGGGCGGGAACCCGCCCCTGGCCCAGACCGCGCGCTACGGCGTCACCCCCGAGCCCGGCACCACGGGCCTCGCCGGCGTGGCCCTGGCGATGCTGGTGCTGCGGGCGTTCTCCTCCGGCTGCACGGCGCTGACGGGTGTCGAGGCGATCTCCAACGGTGTGCCCGCCTTCCGCGTACCGAAGGCGCGCAACGCGGCGGCGACCCTGGCCGCGATGGGCGCCCTCGCCCTGGCGATGTTCGCCGGGGTCACCGCGCTGGCGCTGCTCGCGCACGTCCACGTGGCCACCGACTCCTGCCGGTTGACCGGCCTGAAGGGCGACTGCCACGCCTACACGCAGCGCACGGTGATCGCGCAGCTCGCGGCGGCGGTCCTCGGCGGGGAGCACAGCGTCGGCTTCTACGTCATCCAGGCGGCCACGGCGCTCGTCCTGATCCTCGCCGCGAACACGGCCTTCAACGGCTTCCCGCTGCTGGCCTCCCTGCTCGCCCACCACCGCTATCTGCCCCGCCAGTTGCACAACCGGGGCGACCGCCTCGCCTTCTCCAACGGCATCCTCGCGCTCGCCGTCGTCGCCGGGCTGCTGCTGTGGGGGTTCCGGGCGAACGTCACCAGCCTCATCCACCTCTACATCCTCGGCGTGTTCACCGCGTTCACCCTCTCCCAGCTGGGCATGGTCCGGCACTGGAACCGCGAACTGCGCGCGACCCACGACACCAGGGCGCGCCGCCGCCATCACCGGGCGCGGGCCGTCAACTCCGTCGGGTCCGTGGTCACGGGGCTGGTCCTGGTGATCGTGCTGGCCACGAAGTTCACCCAGGGTGCCTGGCTCGCGGTGCTGGCGGTCCTCGTGCTGTGGGTGATGATGCGGGGCATCCGCCGGCACTACGACACCACGGCCGCGGAACTCGCGGTGACCGACCCTCGGTACGAGCTGACCCTGCCCTCCCGGGTGCTGGCGCTCGTCCTGGTCTCGCGGGTCCACAAGCCGACGCTGCGGGCGCTGGCGTACGCGCGGGCCTTCAGAGCGGACCGGCTGGAGGCGCTGACGGTCGCGGTGGACCGCGGGGAGGCGGCCGAACTGGAGCGGCAGTGGGAGGAGTACGGCATCGGCGTGCCGCTGAAGGTCCTCGACTCGCCGTATCGCGAGGTGACCCGGCCGGTCCTCGACCATGTGCGCTCGATCCGCCGCGAGAGCCCGCGCGACGTGGTCGCCGTCTTCATCCCGGAGTACGTGGTCGGCCACTGGTGGGAGAACCTGCTGCACAACCAGTCGGCGCTGTGGCTCAAGAGCCGTCTGATGTTCACACCGGGGGTGATGGTGATCAGCGTGCCCTGGCAGCTGACGTCCTCGGCCCGTGCCGCGGCCCGGCCCGCCGGGCGGGCACCGGGATCGGTGCGCAGGGGCGAGCCGGGGAACCGGGTGGCGGGACACCACTGAGCCCGCGCGCACGCCCTGCCCGCGCACGCCCCGGTGGCGCCTGCGCGCCCGCTGCCTAGGCTGGTGGGAGCGGGAGCCGAGGCCGAAGCAGCGCCGTATGCCTCACCCCGTATGCCTCACGCCGTGTGCCGAGGGAGCGAGAGCACGTGGGCGGAGCACGCCGAAAGAGCACGCCGACGGCCGCCGCCGAGCAGGACCGTCCCAGGCGTCTGCGGGCGTGGATGCTGGAGGGGCTGTCCGACATGGCGAAGGTCGGCCCGCACGCCGCCCCCGCCCAGGACGCGGCTCCCGAACCCGTGGGCCACCAGGGGCAGCGCTGGTGGCGGGTGATGTGCCTGACCGGTGTCGACTACTTCTCCACCCTCGGCTACCAGCCCGGTATCGCCGCGCTCGCCGCGGGGCTGCTCTCCCCGATCGCCACCCTCGTGCTGGTCCTCGTCACCCTCGCCGGGGCGCTTCCCGTCTACCGCCGCGTCGCCGAGGAGAGCCCCCACGGCGAGGGCTCGATCGCGATGCTCGAACGCCTGCTGTCCTTCTGGCAGGGCAAGCTCTTCGTCCTGACCCTGCTCGGTTTCGCCGCCACCGACTTCCTGATCACCATCACCCTCTCCGCCGCCGACGCCGCCACCCACCTCGTCGAGAACCCCCATCTCACCTCCGCCCTCCACAGCCACCAGACGCTGATCACCCTCGTCCTGGTCGCCCTGCTCGGCGCGGTCTTCCTCAAGGGCTTCCTCGAGGCCGTGGGCGTCGCCTTCGCCCTGGTCGCCCTGTACCTCGCCCTCAACGCCGTGGTGGTCGTCACCGGCCTGTGGCACGTGGCCACCGCGGAGCACGTCGTCACCGACTGGGGCACCGCCCTCACCGCCCAGCACGGCGACGTCCTCGTCATGGTCGGCGTCGCGCTCCTCGTCTTCCCCAAGCTCGCCCTCGGCCTGTCCGGCTTCGAGACCGGCGTGGCCGTCATGCCGCACGTCAGGGGCGGACCCGCCGACACCGAGGAACGGCCCGCCGGCCGCATCCGCGACACCAAGAAGCTCCTGACCACGGCCGCCGTCGTCATGAGCGTCTTCCTCATCGCCACCAGCTTCATCACCACCCTCCTCATCCCGGAGAAGGAGTTCCGGCCCGGCGGACAGGCCAACGGCCGCGCCCTGGCCTATCTGGCCCACACCTACCTCGGCAACGCCTTCGGCACCCTCTACGACGCCTCCACCATCGCCATCCTCTGGTTCGCGGGCGCCTCCGCCATGGCCGGCCTGCTCAACCTCATGCCCCGCTACCTGCCCCGCTACGGCATGGCCCCCCACTGGGCCCGGGCCGTCCGCCCCATGGTCCTGGTCTTCATCCTCATCGCGTTCCTCGTCACCTGGATCTTCGACGCGAACGTCGACGCCCAGGGCGGCGCCTACGCCACCGGCGTCCTCGTCCTGATCAGCTCGGCCGCCATCGCCGTCACCATCGCCGCCCGCAAGGCGCGCCAACGCGCCTGGACCGTCGCCTTCGCGGCCATCGCCGCCGTGTTCCTCTACACCACCGTCGCCAACGTCATCGAACGCCCCGACGGCGTCAAGATCGGTGCCTGCTTCATCGCCGGCATCATCCTGATCTCCCTGCTCTCCCGCCTCGCGCGCTCCTTCGAGCTCCGGGTGACCAGCGTGGCCCTCGACTCCATGGCCGAACGCTTCGTCCGCGACACCGCCAGCCGCCGTATCCGCTTCATCGCCAACGAACCCGACAACCGCGACCTCACCGAATACCGCTCCAAGATCGAGCAGATCCGCGCCGACAACGACCTCACCCCCGAACACGACCTCGTCTTCCTGGAGGTCACCATCGGCGACCCCTCCGAGTTCGAGAGCTGTCTGACCGTCCACGGCGAGGTGCTCCACGGCCGCTACCGCGTCCTCAGCCTCGAGTCCGCGTCCATCCCCAACGCCCTGGCCGCGTTCATGCTGCACGTGCGGGACACCACCGGCTGCATCCCCCACATCTACTTCGAGTGGACCGAGGGCAATCCGTTCGCCAACTTCCTGCGCTTCTTCCTCTTCGGCCAGGGCGAAGTCGCCCCCGTCACCCGGGAGGTCCTGCGCGAGGCCGAACCCGACCCGACCCGCCGCCCCCGCGTCCATGTCGGCTGAACGCGACCGGCGCCCCCCTCGCCACCGATCCGGCCCTCACCACCGGCCTCTGTCCCTCACCACCGGCCTCTGTCCCTCACCACCGGCCCGGCCCTCACCAACGGTCCGGCCCACAACCCCAGCCGGCCCTCACCACCGGCCCCGCCCTCACCACCGAACCCGCCCTCACCACCGGTGCAGCCCTCAGCGCCCGCCTGTCCCTCGCCGCCAGCCCGGCCCTCGCCGCCGAACCCGGCCTCACCGCCGGCCCGGCAAGCGCCCTCATCGGCGGCGCCGGTGGGCCTCCTCGCCGCTCGCCGCGCCCCCGCTCCGGACCGTGAAGCCGATGACGGCCCCGCCGCCCTCGCGCCGGGAGGCGAACGCCGCCCCGCCGTGCCAGACGGCCACGTCCTGCACGATCGACAGGCCGAGCCCCGAACCGGGCAGGCTGCGCGCGTCCGCCGCACGGTAGAAGCGGTCGAAGACGCGCAGCAGGTCGACCTCCTCGATGCCGGGCCCGCGGTCGAGCACCTCCACCCGGACGCCGCCGGCCTGCGGCGTCCTCCTCGGCTCGCCCCGCACCCCGGTCCTCGGCTCGGCGGCGTCCTCGTGCGGGAGCGGCCGCCGGGGGCCCGTGACGGCGATCTCGATCGGCGCCTCACCGTCCCGGTCGAACTTCGCCGCGTTCTCCAGCAGGTTCGACACCGCCCGTTGCAGGGACGTGGACCGACCGTCGACCGTCGTGTCGCCCCGCGCGTGGACGACGATGTCGCGTCCGGTGCGGCGCCGCACGATCGTCGCCGCGTCCTCCGCGAGATCGGCGAGCGACAGCCGCTGCACCGGCTCCGTGTCCGACTGCCCGGCCGCCAGGTCGACCAGCTCGTTGACCAGGTCGGTCAGCTCCCGGGACTCCAGCGCCAGGTCGGCGACGAGTTCCTCGCGGGCGGCCGGCGGCAGCTCGTCGATCCGGCGCAGCAGGGAGATGTTGGTCCGCAGCGAGGTCAGGGGGGTCCGCAGCTCGTGTCCCGCGTCCTGGACCAGGCGCCGCTGGTCCTCCTCGGACTGGGCCAGGCGCCCGAGCATCCGGTCGAAGGAGCGGCCGAGCCGGGCCACCTCGTCGTTGCCGGTGACCGGCACCTCGATGTTGCCGAGCCGCCGGGTGCGGGCCACGTCCTCGGCGGCACCGGCCAGCCGCACCAGCCGCCGGGTGATGCGGCGGGCGAGCCACCAGCCGAACAGGCCGGCGGCGATCACGACCGCGCCCATCAGCAGGGCCGTGCGCTGCTGGAGGCTGCGCAGCAGGTCCTCGGTGCTGCTGAGCTCCTGGGCGACCTGCACGGCGCCCTTGCCGCGGCCGAGCGCGACGGTGGCGACCCGGTAGACGTCCCCGTCGACGTCGACGTTCTTGTGCTCGACGAGCTTGCCCGCCGTGGCGGCCTCGGCGATCCGGGTGTCGTCGCCGCCGACGGGCAGCGCCGGATTGGAGTGGTCCACGACCGAACCGCCCGGCCCGAGGACCTGCACCACCGTGCGGGCGGGCCGGATGATGTCGTCGCGCGGGGTGTCGTGGTCCTTGACGGAGATGGCGAAGTCGTCCGGCTTGAGCTGCTTCTCGCCGACCTGGTCCTGGAGGTCGGCGACGACCTGCGCGAAGACGGTCTGCTGGTCCACCCGCACCAGGCGGGCGGCGGCGTCGTAGCTGAGGAAGCCGACGAGGACGGTGACACCGGCGGCGACGGCCGCGAACGACACGGTGAAGGTGGTCCGCAGCGAGGACACCTGCCGCAGCCGGGACCGCAGGCGCAGCCGGGCCCGGATCCCGCGCGGCAGGCGCCGCCACAGGCGCAGCCAGAATCCGGCGCCCGGCCGCTCGCCCGGTGCGGAGGGGGGAGGCACTAGTCCTCCCTCAGGACGTACCCCACGCCGCGCACCGTGTGGATGAGGGCCGGCGCCTGCGGTTCGTCGAGCTTGCGCCGCAGGTAGCCGACGTAGACGGCGAGGTTCTTGGAGCCGGGGCCGAAGTCGTAGCCCCAGATGCGGTCGTAGATGGTGGCGTGGTCGAGGACGATGCCGGCGTTGCGGGCGAGCAGTTCCAGCAGGTCGAACTCGGTCCGGGTGAGTTCGAGCTCCCGCTCGCCCCGCCAGGCGCGGCGCGCCTGTACGTCCATGCGCAGTCCGGCGACGGACACCTGGCCGGTGGGGATCTTCTCCTCCTCCTTGGCCTGGTCGAGGGGGGCGCCGTGGGTGCGGCGCAGCAGGGCCCGCAGCCTGGCGAACACCTCCTCGACGTCGAACGGCTTCACCACGTAGTCGTCCGCGCCCGCGTCCAGGCCCGCGATCCGGTCGGCGGTCTCCACCAGCGCGGTGAGCATCAGGATCGGGGTGCGGTCGCCCTCGGCGCGCAGGACCCGGCAGACCTGGAGGCCGTCGATGCCGGGCATCATCACATCGAGAACGAGCACGTCGGGCTGGGTGCGGTGGGCCTGGGCGAGGGCTTCCACCCCGTCGGCCACCGCGTTCACCTCGTAACCCTCCAGCGTCAGCGCGCGTTCCAGGGCATGGCGGATGGCGCGGTCGTCCTCGGCGAGCAGCACGGTCTGGGTCACCCCACCAGTCTGCCAAGCCCCAGGCGCCGCACCCGCGGGTGGATCAGTCCCCAGCCCCCTTCTTACCGGCATCTCACCGCTGGGGCCCGAGGCGGGTGCGGTCGGCCGCGCCGGTCCGTCCGGCGGGCGGTCGGGGCGGTTACGACGCCCCGCCCCCGGCGCGCGACGCCAGCGCCGCCAGCTGCTCCTCGAACGGCACCACCCGGAAGCCGTGCGCGCCCTCGGGCTCCCGGGGAGCGGGCGGCGCGGCGCCCATCAGGCCCGCCAGCTGCCCCGCCGCCCGTGCGATCCGCTCGGGCAGCCCCTCGGCGCCCCAGTCCTCGGAGGCCGCGTAGACGCCCGTCGGGGCGACGACGGCCCGCAGGTGGGAGAACAGCGGGCGCAGGGCGTGGTCCAGGACCAGGGAGTGGCGGGCGGTGCCGCCGGTCGCCGCGACGAGGACGGGCTTGCCCTCCAGCGCGTCCTTGTCGAGGACGTCGAAGAAGGACTTGAACAGTCCGCTGTACGACGCCGCGAACACCGGGGTGACGACGATCAGCCCGTCGGCCCGCCGCACCGCGTCCAGGGCCTCGGCCAGGGCCCGCCCCGGGAACCCGTTGGTGAGGTGGTGCGCGATCTCCACGGCGAGGTCGCGCAGCTCGACCACCCGGACGTCCACGGGGGCACGCTCCGCCACGGCGGCGGCCAGCCGGTCGGCCAGCAGCCGTGTGGACGAGGGGACGCTCAGCCCCGCCGAGACGACGACGAGCTTCACGCGGCCACCTCCTCGGCGGAGCCCCGGGCCGCGAGCAGCGACCGGTGGGTGGGGGCGTCCGGCACGTCGGCCGGGCGGCCCTTGGCGAACTCCTCGCGCAGCACCGGCACGACCTCCTCGCCGAGCAGGTCGATCTGCTCCAGCACGGTCTTCAGGGGCAGCCCGGCGTGGTCCATCAGGAAGAGCTGGCGCTGGTAGTCGCCCGCGTACGCGCGAAAGGCCAGCGTCTTCTCGATCACCTGCTGCGGCGACCCCACCGTCAGCGGGGTCTGCTCGGTGAACTCCTCCAGGGACGGCCCGTGCCCGTAGACCGGGGCGTTGTCGAAGTAGGGGCGGAACTCGCGCACCGCGTCCTGGGAGTTCCTGCGCATGAACACCTGTCCGCCCAGGCCCACGATCGCCTGCTCGGGGGTGCCGTGGCCGTAGTGCGCGTAGCGCTCCCGGTACAGCTCGACCATGGCCTTGGTGTGGTCGGCGGGCCAGAAGATGTTGTTGTGGAAGAAGCCGTCGCCGTAGTACGCGGCCTGCTCGGCGATCTCCGGGGAGCGGATGGAGCCGTGCCAGACGAACGGCGGTATGCCGTCCAGGGGGCGGGGCGTGGAGGTGAAGCCCTGGAGCGGGCTGCGGAACGTGCCCTTCCAGTTCACCACGTCCTCGCGCCACAGCCGGTGCAGCAGGGCGTAGTTCTCGATCGCGAGGTTGATGCCCTGGCGGATGTCCTGACCGAACCAGGGGTAGACGGGGCCCGTGTTGCCGCGCCCCGTCATGAGGTCCACCCGACCGTCCGCGAGCTGCTGGAGCATCGCGAAGTCCTCGGCGATCTTCACCGGGTCGTTGGTGGTGATGAGGGTGGTGGAGGTGGAGAGGACCAGCTTCTCGGTCCGCGCGGCTATGTAGCCGAGCATGGTGGTCGGCGAGGACGGCACGAACGGCGGGTTGTGGTGCTCGCCGGTGGCGAAGACGTCGAGGCCGACCTCCTCGGCCTTCAGCGCGATGGCGACCATGGCCTTGATCCGCTCGCGCTCGGTCGGCGTCCGCCCCGTGGTCGGGTCCATGGTGACGTCACCGACGCTGAAGATCCCGAACTGCATGTCCGCTCACACCTTCCGAGTGGTTGATAATTCAACTATACACTCGGAACGACAGAGCCCTCCGCGCTATTCCGCGCCCGACACCCGGCAGCCGGGGGCTCAGAAGGTGTACCGGACCCCGGTCTCCAGGACGACCACCTGCTGACGGTCGGCGCCGGGGTCCCGGTCCGCCGCGTCCCCGGCCGCCAGGGAGTCGATCTCCATGCTCACCTCGTCGGCCGTCGGATCCGCGAGCCGCACGCGCACATGGATCTCCGCGCCCCTGCCGTGCCCGGCGACGGCCCCCGCACGGCACAGCACCACGCTCGTGGCGTCGTGCCGCTCGCAGCCGTCCGGCAGCCGCTGCTCGTCCGCGAGCGGCACGGACCAGCGCAGCCGCACGGTGGCGCCGACGACGGGCGCGGCACCGCTGTTCCACGGGGTGAGCCGTACGTTGACCTCGCCGCGCCCCATGTCCACGTACCCGTGATACGCGAGCCCGAGCCCGGCCCCGCCCGGCAGGGCCACCGCGGGCACGGCCGACCCCGCGGCCAGGACCGCACCCACCACGCCGGACACCCACGCCTTGCTCGCCGCTGCCACCACTGCCGCCACTCCCGTCACATCGTCCGCGTACGCCCTGGTCTCACCGCATGTATGCCACGCGACCGGCACGGCAGGCGCCGCCGGGCAGGTGACCCACGGCCCGGGGCGGGCGGCGTGCGACAGTGACCGCATGCTGCTCCTGCGCTCGATCACCCTGTTCGTCGTCGCCGCGCTGTTCGAGATCGGCGGCGCCTGGCTCGTCTGGCAGGGAGTGCGGGAACACCGCGGCTGGCTGTGGATCGGGGCGGGCGTCATCGCGCTCGGCGCCTACGGCTTCGTCGCCACCCTCCAGCCGGACGCGCACTTCGGCCGCATCCTGGCCGCGTACGGCGGCATCTTCGTGGCGGGCTCGCTGGCCTGGGGCATGGTCGCGGACGGCTACCGCCCGGACCGCTGGGACGTGACCGGCGCCCTGATCTGCCTGGCGGGCATGGCCATGATCATGTGGGCACCGAGAAGCGGCGCCTGAGGGCGACGACCTAGGCTGGTCGTCAGGAGGGCCGCCGTACCGGCCCCCGCACCGCACCGCCCGTATGCCCCGCGCCGACCCGAGGAGCACCCCATGCCCGCCCCCGCATCCCGCATCGCCGTCGTCACCGGGGCGAGCAGCGGCATCGGTGCCGCCACCGCGCGGGCGCTGGCCGAAGCCGGCTACCGCGTCGTGCTCACCGCGCGCCGCAAGGACCGCATCGAGGCGGTCGCCGAGGAGATCCGCACGGCCGGGCACTCGGCGACGGCCTACCAGCTGGACGTGACGGACCGCGCGGCGGTGGACGAGTTCGCCACCGCGTTCCAGACCATCGGCGTCCTGGTCAACAACGCCGGCGGCGCGCTCGGCGCCGACCCGGTCGCCACCGGCGACCCGGGCCACTGGCGCACGATGTACGAGACGAACGTCATCGGCGTGCTGAACCTGACCCAGGCCCTGCTCCCCAAGCTGGAGGCGAGCGGCGACGGCACGGTGGTGGTCGTGTCCTCCACCGCGGGCCACGGCACCTACGAGGGCGGCGGGGGCTACGTCGCCGCCAAGCACGGCGCCCACGTCCTCGCCGAGACCCTCCGCCTGGAGATCGTCGACAAGCCGGTGCGCGTCATCGAGATCGCCCCCGGCATGGTCAAGACCGACGAGTTCGCCCTGACCCGCTTCGGCGGCGACACGGAGAAGGCGGAGAAGGTCTACGCGGGCGTGGCGGAGCCGCTCACCGCCGAGGACGTGGCGGAGACGATCGCCTGGACGATCACCCGCCCCAGCCACGTCAACGTGGACCTCCTGGTCCTGCGCCCCCGCGCCCAGGCCTCGAACACCAAGGTCCACCGGGAACTGTGACCCCGGCGCCGCCCTGAAGTGACCGGTCCCGGGTCCCCCCGTCTCCCCGGGACCCGGAACCGCTCAGCCCTTGACGCAGACGAGCTGCTTGAGGTGCGCCGCGACCTCCACCAGGTCCCGCTGCTGCTCGATGACCTGCTCGATCGGCTTGTACGCGCCCGGGATCTCGTCCACGACACCGGAGTCCTTGCGGCACTCCACGCCCCGCGTCTGCTCCTCCAGGTCCTTGGTCGTGAACCGGCGCTTGGCCGCGTTGCGGCTCATCCGGCGGCCCGCACCGTGCGACGCGGAGTTGAAGGCCCTCTCGTTGCCGAGGCCCTTCACGATGTACGAGCCCGTGCCCATGGAGCCCGGGATGATGCCGTACTCGCCGACCCCGGCGCGGATCGCGCCCTTGCGGGTGACCAGCAGGTCCATGTCCTCGTACCGCTCCTCGGCCACGTAGTTGTGGTGGCAGGAGATCTCCGGCTCGAACAGCGGCTTCGCCTTCTTGAACTCCTTGCGGACCACGTCCTTCAGGAGCGCCATCATGAGGGTGCGGTTGTACCTGGCGTACTCCTGCGCCCAGAACAGGTCGTTGCGGTAGGCCGCCATCTGCGGGGTGTCCGAGACGAAGACCGCGAGGTCCCGGTCGACCAGGCCCTGGTTGTGCGGCAGCTTCTGCGCCACGCCGATGTGGTGCTCGGCGAGCTCCTTGCCGATGTTGCGGGACCCGGAGTGCAGCATCAACCAGACGCAGCCCTCCGTGTCGAGGCAGAACTCCACGAAGTGGTTTCCCGACCCCAGCGTGCCCATCTGCTTGTGGGCCCGCTCCTCCCGGAACCGCACCGCCTCCGCGACGCCGTCGAACCGCCCCCAGAACCCGTCCCACCCGGCCGTGGCCAGGCCGTGGAACCCTGCCGGGTCCACGGGGTCGTCATGCATGCCCCGGCCCACCGGGATCGCCTGCTCGATCTTCGACCGCAGCCGTGACAGGTCGCCGGGCAGGTCGTTCGCGGTCAGCGACGTCTTCACCGCCGACATCCCGCACCCGATGTCCACCCCCACCGCCGCAGGGCACACGGCCCCCTGCATGGCGATCACGGAGCCGACCGTCGCGCCCTTGCCGTAGTGGACGTCCGGCATCACCGCGAGGCCCTTGATCCACGGCAGCGTCGACACGTTCTGGAGCTGCCGCAGCGCGACGTCCTCGACCGTCGCCGGGTCCGTCCACATCCGGATGGGTACCTTCGCCCCCGGCATCTCTATGTATGACATTTCACCCTCATTCCCCCGGCAACCAACAGAAGTAAAACAAAAGTCTTGTAACGCAAAACCGGAGCACAGGTCTACGTAACGGACAGCGGACCGGCATCCACGGCAGTGCGTGCGATACACATTGTCTCCAGGGTGCCGCCCCGTGCGGCAACCGAATAAGCAGCGGACACACCCCACCCCGACGCCGTCGAGAGGAGCCTCACCGTGCAGCGGAAGGCGTACGTACCGGGCGCCGCGGCCCTCCTCGCGGCCCTGCTGACCGCCTGCACCGGCGGTTCCGGCAGCGGCGACGCGGCGCCGGACTCCAAGGCGGGCGACTCCACCGCGAGCGCGCCCGCGGCCCAGCCCGGCCGGTACCGCAGCCTGTCCGACGCCTGCGCCGCGGTGCGGCACGACACCCTCGACGCGCTCCTGCCGGGGATCAGGCAGACGCCGGACCAGGAGCAGCGCGACCGGGCCTACCAGGGCGACGCCGTGCCCACGTACAACAACGACCGGCGTTCGGCCTGCCGCTGGAAGGCCGAGTCCGGCTCCGCGACGGACCACCTGTCCGTCGACTTCGAGCGCGTGGTGTCGTACGACAACACGGTCTCCGACGACGACCGGGCCGACCAGGTGTACGCGGGCAAGGCGAAGGCCGCGAACATCCCGGACGCGAGCGCGACCAGCGGCGCCCCGGGCGGCAGCGGCACGGCGGACGCCGGCGGCACCCCCTCCGGGTCCGCGTCCTCGTCGTCCTCCCCGCCGCCGTCCCGGTCCGTGACCCCCTCCTCGTCCGCCTCCGCGCCCTCCGGGTCCGCCTCGCCGTCCACGGCCACCCCCTCCGGACCCCCCGCGGACCTCCAGCCGCGGACGCTGGACGACCTCGGCGACGAGGCGTTCCTGGACGACCGGCTCGGCACCACCCAGCAGCGCACGGTGACTGTGGTGTTCCGCACGTCCAACGTGATCGTGACCATCGAGTACGACGAGCAGCCGGCCACCACGACGACCGTCCCGGACAGCAAGGACATGCAGGACAAGGCCAGGAAACTGGCTCAGCAGCTGGACGGCTCGCTCGGCTGACGGACCCCGGCGTCCACGGCCGGCCAGGGAACCGAACCCCGTACCGCACACGTCACCACCGCGTACCGTGGCCCCTCGGACCCGATCCGACCGCACGATCCACGAGCGTCATTGAGTGAAGGAACCATGCACCGACCTGCACAGCGAGACCAGCTCGACCAGCGAGATCAGCGCGACCGGCTCGATCCCCTCGGTGAGGGCGAGCGCCGGCCGGACCGCCGGGGCGCCGGCCTTCGCCGCCTCCTCGTCTGCGCGGCGGCCGTGCCGGCCGTGCTCGTCGCCGCCGGCTGCTCCTCCTCCTCCTCGTCCTCCGACGCCGGCTCCACGCCGAGCGGCACCGGGCAGCAGAGCTCCGCGGGGCAGCCCTCGCAGAGCACCTCGTCGGCGCCCGCGGTGCGGCCGGCCGTCTACGGCAAGCTGCCCGACCCGTGCTCGGCGGTGTCCGGCAAGACACTGGGCGACCTGGTGCCGAAGAGCGCCAAGTCCGGCAAGAAGGGGTCGTCGAACGACCCGTCCGACCGTGGCAGCTGCTCGTGGACGAGCCTGCAGAACAACGGCGTCAAGGGCTCGCAGTTCCGCTGGCTGAACATATCCCTGCTGCGCTTCGACTCGGACGCCGCGCGCGGCGACGGCAACAAGCGGGCGCAGGAGTACTACGCGGACCAGGTGAAGGACGCCCAGTCCGCCACGGGCGCGAAGAACACCAAGGCGGAGGCGGCCACCGGGGTGGGCGACCAGGCGACGGCGGTGCGCTACGACCTGAAGAAGAAGGAAGGCGCCTTCAAGCAGCAGACGGTGGTGGCACGCGCCCAGAACGTCGTCATCAGCGTCGACTACAACGGCGCGGGCCTGGCCGGGGACAAGACCCCGGACGCCGACGACCTGGCCAAGGCGGCGGTGCGGGCCGCCAAGGAGGCCGTGTCCGCGGTGACGGCGGCCAACCACGGCGACGGCGGCGCGAGCGAGGCCCCGTCGAAGGGCGCGTCCCCGTCGAAGTCCGCGTCGGCGGACCCGTCCCACAGCGCTGCGAAGGGCTCGGCGAAGGACGCGTCGCCGTCCGCCTCCGCTTCGGCCGCGAAGAAGGACTGACCGGACCGGGTTCCACCCGAACCGGCCACCCGTGCGCGGCAGGCATGTGCCACCCTGTTGCGCGCAACAACACGCAAAGGGAGGGGAGTCCAGGTGGCCGCGCCACTGCAGTTGACTCGGATGCACCGCGTGCTCATAGGCGTGGTGGTCACCGGTGCCGTCGTCATCGCCGGGATCGGCTTCGCGGGCTCGTACGCCGCCGTACGCGCCCTGGCCCTCAAGAAGGGCTTCGGCGACTTCAGCTATGTCTTCCCGATCGGCATCGACGCGGGCATCTGCGTCCTGCTGGCCCTCGACCTGCTGCTGACCTGGATCCGCATCCCCTTCCCCCTGCTGCGTCAGACCGCGTGGCTGCTGACGGCGGCGACCATCGCGTTCAACGGCGCGGCGGCCTGGCCGGACCCGCTGGGTGTGGGGATGCACGCGGTGATCCCGGTGCTGTTCGTGGTCGCGGTCGAGGCGGCCCGGCACGCGGTCGGACGGATCGCGGACATCACCGCGGACAAGCACATGGAGGGCGTGCGCCTCACCCGCTGGCTGCTCTCCCCGCTGCCCACGTTCCTGCTGTGGCGCCGGATGAAACTGTGGGAACTGCGTTCCTACGAGCAGGTGATCAAGCTGGAGCAGGAACGTCTCGTCTACCAGGCCCGGCTGCGTTCCCGGTTCGGCCGCGCCTGGCGCCGCAAGGCTCCGGTGGAGTCGCTCATGCCGCTGCGCCTGGCGCGTTACGGCGTCCCGCTGGCGGAGACGGCCCCCTCGGGTCTCGCGGCGGCGGGCATCGAGCCGCAGCTGATCCCGGCCGTCGCGGCCACGCAGCCCGAGACCGTCGCGGTCGCTCCGGCCGCCGCGCCCGCGGCCGGCGAGCTGGAGTCCGGGGCACCGCAGCCGCCCCAGGCACCCCAGACACCGCAGGCACCGCAGGCACCCCAAGCGCCGCAGCCCTCCGGAGCCCCGGGGCAGCCCCCGGCCGGCGCGGAGGCGTCGAGCCAGTGGTTCCAGACGCATCCGCAGGCGCAGCAGTACCACGGCGGCTACGACCCGAACTTCCAGCCGCCCTCGTACGACCCGGAGCAGCAGGACCAGCCCTGGTGGTACGAGAACCAGTTGCAGCACATCCCCGTGCCCCAGCCCCGCTCACCCGAACCCGACGCCGAGACCCAGCAGACCCAGGCCCAGGCCCAGGCCCAGGCGCAGGGGCAGGCGCAGGGGCAGGCGCAGGAGCAGACGGCGGCCCCCCGGCCCCAGGACTCCGAGGCGACCGACGCGACCGAGCCCCCGTTCCAGGTGCCGAACGGGGCCGGCGGCATGCGCCCCATGGGCGAGGGCGTGCAGGAGGCGACACCCTCGGACGAGGAGCTGTACCAGGTCTTCCGGCAGTCGATCGCGGGCGAGGGCATGCCGACGCCCGGCGCCTTCGCCGCCAACGTCGAGGCCGCCTACGGGCTGCGCCTGAAGTCCCGTGAACTGAACCAGTACATGGACCAGTTCGCCGCCCGCCTCAACAGCGAGCTGATGGAGGACCACATCGCGTAGCGCCGGTGGCGCGGCGTGAGGCCGGGACCCGGGTCCCGGCCTCACGCGTGTCACATCCGGCCGGCGACCGCCTACGGCCCCGCTACACCCTTGCGGCGCATGGGCGGCAGTCCTTGGGGCTGTCCGGCTCTGAGGGCGGTCCCGCAATCCCCAGCGGGCGCGCGGGATTACGGGACAGCCCTCAGCCGACCTCGTCGCAGGTCTCGCGCAGATGGCCCTTGTCGCCGCCGGGCACGAGGTCCAGGTCCCGTCGGACGATGCTCATCCTGTCGCCCCAGCCCCGGCACGCCTTCCTCATGCCGCCCTCGGTGTACTCGATCACGAGCACGTGGTCGCCGAACGCCGCGGCGTAGTCCCCGCATTCGTCGTACTGGCCGCATTCCTCCACCACCGCGAAGTCGGCGCCGACCGTCCTGCGGGCGGCAGCGAGCTGCGGGGTGTTCTTCTGGCCGACGGCCAGGCCCTTGGCGTGCGCGTGGGCGGCCAGCAGGGAGAGGAGCGCCTTCGCGTCGTCCGCGGCGAGCAGCCCTCGGGGCACACGGGTGTAGCTGTCGTAGTTGTCCGGATCGACCGCCCGATAGCCCTTGGCCGCGCACCCGTCGATCCAGGTGTTCACCTTCCGCGCGATCCGCTCGCGCTTGGCGCCGGTGCGGACGTCGAGCATCGCCTCCCCCCACTCCTTGTCCATGACGACCTTGCCCGCCGTGTCGCGCAGCAGCAGATCGGCGTCCCACTCCTTCTCCGCGCCCGGCTGGGCCTGGAAGGCGTTGACGTAGCAGATGTTGTACTTCCCCGGCGCGGGCGGCGCCGTGTGGTCGCGGACCACGACGGACACCCCGGCCGGCGGGGTGGAGGGGCCGCCGAGCTGGTAGTCGAAGCCCGCGTGGACGGGCGGAGGCGCCACCTCGGCGGGGCCCTTGGCCGGGCCCCCGGACGAGGGCGGCGCCTCCCCCGGGTGCCCACCGCTCGCACAGGCCGTGGCGGCGAACAGGGCGGCGGCGACCGACAGCGCGAGCGCCACGGCCGATCGACGGGGAAGGATCCGGACACGCATGCTCGGCACACTCCATCGGTTCGTCAGGCGGACAAGAAGAAGGGGAGACAGGCCGCCGCGCACAGCGCGAGGCCCCCGTACGGCGTCATCGCACCGTACGGGGGCCTCGTGTCGCTCGGCCCGGGGCCGTCAGCGCGTCGTCACGCGCCCAGCAGGGTCCGCACCCGGTCCTGGCCCACGGCCAGCAGCAGCGTGGGCAGGCGCGGGCCGGTGTCCCGGCCGACCAGCAGGGTGTACAGCAGCACGAAGAACGTCCGCTGGGCCGTCTTGATCTCCGGCGGCAGCTCCTTGGGCGTCGCGTCGGCGGAGAAGCCGGCCTGGACCTTCGGGACGCCGTAGACGAGGTGGCTGAGCCCGTCCAGCGACCAGTGCTCGGCGAGCCCGTCGAGCAGCAGGCGCAGCGAGCCCCGGTCCTGCTCGTCCAGGGACTTCAGCAGCTCGGCGTCGGGCTCGGCGCGCACGATGGTGCGCTGGTCGGCCGGGACCTGGGTGTTGATCCAGGCCTCGGCCTTGTCGTACCGCGGCCGGGCCTCGTCCAGCGAGCCGAGCGGGTTCGCGGGGTCCAGCTCGGACAGGATGCGCAGCGCCTGGTCCTGGTGCCCGGCGGTGATGTCGGCGACGGAGGCGAGGGTGCGGTAGGACAGCGGGCGCGCGGTGGCGGGCAGCGCACCGGCGGCCGTCCCGGTCGCCCGGGTGTGCGCGGCCACGTCACCGGGCAGCGCGGAGCCGTCGGCGACCTTGGCCTCCAGCTTGTCCCACTCGTCGTAGAGCCGCTGGATCTCCTGGTCGAAGGCGATCTTGAAGGACTGGTTGGGGCGGCGGCGGGCGTAGAGCCAACGCAGGATCTGCGGCTCCATGATCTTCAGCGCGTCGCCGGGCGTCGGCACGCCGCCCTTGGACGAGGACATCTTCGCCATGCCGCTGATGCCCACGAAGGCGTACATCGGGCCGATGGGCTGCTGCCCGCCGAAGATCCCGACGATCTGGCCGCCGACCTGGAAGCTGGAGCCCGGCGAGGAGTGGTCGACGCCGCTCGGCTCGAACACGACGCCCTCGTACGCCCACCGCATCGGCCAGTCGACCTTCCAGACCAGCTTGCCGCGGTTGAACTCGCTCAACCGCACGGTCTCGGCGAAGCCGCACTCCGTGCACGTGTACGCCAGCTCGGTGGTCTCGTCGTCGTAGGACGTGACCGTGGTGAGGTCCTTGCCGCAGCCGCCGCAGTACGGCTTGTACGGGAAGTAGCCGGCGGAGCCCGCGCTGCCGTCGTCCTCGGCGGCGGCGCCCGAGCCCTCGGCCGCCTCCAGCTCCGCCTCGTCCACGGGCTTCTGCTGCTGCTTCTTGCCGACGGCCTTGGGCTTGGTCCGGTACTGGTCCAGGATCGCGTCGATGTCGGCCCGGTGCTTCATGGCGTGCAGGACCTGCTCGCGGTAAGTGCCCGAGGTGTACTGCTCCGTCTGGCTGATTCCGTCGAACTCGACGCCCATCTCGGCGAGCGCGGCGACCATGGCGGCCTTGAAGTGCTCGGCCCAGTTCGGGTACGCGGAGCCCTCGGGGGCCGGGACCGAGGTCAGCGGCTTGCCGATGTGCGCGGCCCAGGACTCGTCGACACCGTCGATGCCCCGGGGCACCTTGCGGTAGCGGTCGTAGTCGTCCCAGGAGATGAGGTGCCGCACCTGGTGGCCCCGGCGGCGGACCTCGTCGGCGACGAGATGCGGGGTCATGACCTCGCGCAGGTTGCCCAGGTGGATGGGTCCGGAGGGGGACAGGCCCGAGGCGACGACGACCGGTTTGCCCGGGGCCCGACGCTCCGACTCCTCGATGACCTCATCCGCGAAACGGGAGACCCAGTCGGTGGTCTCGGTGCTCTGAGCCACGATCGGCACGTCCTTCTTTCCTGGAAGTTTCCCTCGAACCAACCGGTGTGGTCACACGGCTGACCGCTCCATTGTCCCTGCCGCCCGGTCATCCGCGAAAACCCCTTCTCAAACCCTTACCGTGATCGCCCTCACCCCGGGGCGCCACACGCGCCGGACCCCGCCCGAGCGCGGGAAAACCGCTTTACCCCCCATGGGATACTGGCCGTGTCTATCCGTACGCACGAGGAGAACGGCATCCACCCCATGGCCTCGGTCCAGTCCCTCACCGCCTCTGTCCACCAGCGTCTCGCCACCGCCCTCACGGCCGCCCTGCCGGAGGCCGCCGGTGCGGACCCGCTGCTGCGACGAAGCGACCGGGCCGACTACCAGGCCAACGGGATCCTGGCGCTCGCCAAGAAGGCGAAGGCGAACCCGCGCGAGCTGGCGACCCAGGTCGTGGCGCAGGTCGTCGCCGGTGACCTGATCAGGGACGTCGAGGTGTCCGGCCCCGGCTTCCTCAACATCACGCTCACCGACAGGGCGATCACCGAGACCCTCGCCGCCCGTGCCGCCGACCCCGAGGGCCGCCTCGGCGTGCCGTTCGCGGAGCACCCGGGCACGACGGTCATCGACTACGCGCAGCCGAACGTGGCGAAGGAGATGCACGTCGGGCACCTGCGGTCCGCGGTCATCGGTGACGCCGTGGTCAAGCTGCTGGAGTTCACCGGCGAGAGCGTCGTGCGCCGGCACCACATCGGCGACTGGGGCACCCAGTTCGGCATGCTCATCCAGTACCTGGACGAGCACCCGCACGAGCTGGACCACAAGGCGGGCGGGATCAGCGGCGAGGAGGCGATGTCGAACCTGGACCGCCTCTACAAGGCCGCGCGGAGGCTGTTCGACTCCGACGAGGAGTTCAAGACGCGCGCCCGGCGCCGGGTGGTCGACCTCCAGGCCGGTGAGCCGCGCACGCTCGCCATGTGGCAGAAGTTCGTGGACGAGTCGAAGATCTACTTCTTCTCCGTCTTCGAGAAGCTGGACATGGAGGTCCGCGACGCCGACATCGTCGGCGAGTCGGGCTACAACGACATGCTCCACGAGACCTGCCGCCTGCTGGAGGAGTCCGGCGTCGCGGTGCGCTCCGAGGGCGCCCTGTGCGTGTTCTTCGACGACATCAAGGGCCCCGACGGCAACCCGGTCCCGCTGATCGTGCAGAAGTCCGACGGCGGCTTCGGCTACGCGGCCACCGACCTGTCCGCGATCCGGGACCGTGTCTTCAACCTGAAGGCGACCACCCTGCTGTACGTCGTGGACGCGCGGCAGGCGCTGCACTTCCGGATGGTCTTCGAGACGGCCCGCCGGGCGGGCTGGCTCAACGACGACGTGACCGCGCAGCAGCTCGCGTTCGGCACGGTGCTGGGCAAGGACGGCAAGCCGTTCAAGACCCGTGAGGGTGAGACGGTCAAGCTCCAGGACCTGCTGGACGAGGCCGTGGAGCGCGCCAGCGCCGTCGTCCGGGAGAAGGCGCAGGACCTGTCCGAGCAGGAGATCGCCGAGCGCGGCACCCCGGTGGGCATCGGCGCGGTGAAGTACGCGGACCTGTCGACGTCGGCGAGCCGCGACTACAAGTTCGACCTGGACCAGATGGTGTCGCTGAACGGCGACACCTCGGTCTACCTCCAGTACGCCTACGCCCGTATCCAGTCGATCCTGCGCAAGGCCGGCGAGGTCCGCCCGTCCGCGCACCCCGAGCTGGACCTGTCGGACGCCGAGCGCGCGCTGGGCCTGCACGCGGACCAGTTCGCGGAGACGGTGGCGGAGGCGGCCCGGGAGTACGCGCCGCACAAGCTGGCCGCGTACCTCTACCAGCTGGCGTCGCTGTACACGTCGTTCTACGACAAGTGCCCGGTCCTGAAGGCCGAGACGCCCGCACAGGTCGAGAACCGCCTGTTCCTGTGCGACATCACGGCCCGCACCCTCCACGAGGGCATGGCCCTCCTGGGCATCAGGACACCGGCAAAGCTCTGAGCCCGATGATGCCCCAGGCCCGACGTGCACAGCACGTACGGCCTGGGGCATCACAGTTCAGAGCACGGTCGCGCCCGAGACCCGCCAGACATGTCACACTCCGGCGGCCTCTTCTGTCTTCTCCGGTGACCCAGGAACGCACACGTCCGACCGGAGGCGACCCCATGGCCCGTGTCTCGCTCGATCCGCCGCGCACCCTGCTGTACCGCATCGGCGAGTGGTACTCCAGGCGCACCTACGGCACCGTCCTCGACCCGGCTCGGGCCTTGGCCCACAACCGCAAGGTCATGCTGAGCGACCTGCGGTTCGAGCTGTCGCTCGCCAAGTGGGACGCGTTGGACCCGCGGCTCAAGACGCTCGCGGTGATGGCCAGTGCGCATGCGATCGGCTGCTCCTGGTGCACCGACTTCGGCTACTGGGAGGCCCACAACCAGGGCGTGCCGACCGAGAAGCTGCGCGCCGTGCCGGCCTGGCGCCAGCAGCGCGAGGTGTTCACCGCACTGGAGCAGGACGTCATGGAGTTCGCCGAGGCGATGTGTCAGACGCAGCCGTCCGTCACCGACGACCTGGCGGCCCGGCTGGTCGAGCGGCTCGGCGAGCCCGCGTTCGTCGAGCTGACCGCCATGGTCGCCGTGGAGAACCTGCGCTCCCGCATGAACAGCGCCTTCGGCCTGACCGGCCAGGGCTTCTCCGATCGCTGCGCGGTACCGTCACCTGCGTGAGCGCGCTTGAACTCTTCGAGGAGCACCGGCCGGTGATGTTCGGTGTCGCCTACCGGATGCTGGGCAGTGTCGTGGACGCCGAGGACATCCTCCAGGACGCCTGGCTCAAGTGGAGCGCCGTCGACGTCGCGTCGGTCACGCACCCGCGCGCCTACCTCTGCCGCACCGTCACCAACCTGGCGATCAACCGGGCCCGGTCGGCCGCCGTCCAGCGCGAGTCGTACGTCGGCCCCTGGCTGCCGGAGCCGCTGGTGACCGAGCCGGACGCCGGTGGCGACGTCGAGCGGGCGGAGGCGGTCTCCCTGGCGATGCTGGTGGTGCTGGAGACGCTGTCGCCGCTGGAGCGGGCGGTGTTCGTCCTCAGGGAGGTGTTCGACTTCGGGTTCGCCGAGATCGCCGGGATGCTGGACCGCACCGAGGCGTCGGTGCGCCAGGTCGGCAGCCGGGCCCGCGCCCATGTGCGGGCCCGGCGGCCACGCTACGACGCCCCCACCGAGGTACGGCGCAAGGTCGCCGCCGAGTTCCAGGCCGCGTGCCTGGGCGGGGACATCAACCAGGTGATGGCCATGCTCGCCCCCGACGTGGCCGCCTGGACGGACGGCGGCGGGAAGGTCCGTGCCGCGCTGCGCCCGATCCACGGCGCCGACAAGGTCGCCCGCTGGCTGCTCGGGGTCCTCTCCGTCCCCGTACCGGACGCGGGTGTGCGCGAGGTGCTGGTCAACGGCGAGCCGGGGCATCTGTTCACCTCGGCTACCCGTCTGGACACGGTCGCCTGCCTGGACCTGGCGGCGGACGGCACCATCAGCGCGATCCGGCTGATCCGCAACCCCGACAAGCTCACCCGGGTCCGGCTCACTGGGGGGACGTCCGGCTGATCCAGCCGTTGGCGCCGAGCGGGAAGTCGTAGCCGGGCCGGCCCGCGCCGCCGCTGGCGTGGAACGGCCTGCCGTGGTCGTCGAGTTGCACGACCCCGTGCCGGGAGCCGCTGGACCACTCCAGTTCCAGGTACCAGCGCACGTCGTGCGCGGTGGTCCGGGCGAGGACGGAGAAGACCTCCGGGTCGGACTCGCTCACCTTCAGCGGCAGGTCGCGCTGGCCCCCGGCGGGCTTGGCGGCCGGGTGGCCCGCGTCCAGGTCGACGTCGAACGCCGTGGAGGGCACGCCGCCGCCGCAGCCGACGCCCATGCTGTAGTCGTTCCACGCCAGCGGGGCGCCCGACGACACCACCCGCACGTTCAGATGCTCCAGGACGACGGTCTCGGCGCCCTTGCCCTGAAGGGTGAGCGCGACGTACTGCTCCCCCGAGGACACCGCGCCGAACGCCGACACCCAGCCCGGTGCGTCCTGTTCGGTGGGCGGCGGCGACACGTGCTCCGGGGAGCGGTCGATGAGGTAGTGCTGGCTGCAGGGGTCTTCCCAGGCGTACGGGCGTGCGTTGTACGTCAGCGGGACGGCGGCCCCGGCGGCGGCACCGGACGTCGCGCCCGGGGACCGCTCCCCCGGCCGGGTCCCGGGTATGCCGTCCGTCTCCTTGCCCGCCCCGGCGGTCGAGGCCGCGGCGGAGGGCCTCGCGTCGCCCCCGCCCAAGCCCAGGCCCAGGGAGGGCTGCCACGCCAGGAGGACGGCGCCCACCGCGACGAGCGCGCCGAGGGGAAGGAGCACGGCCGGGCGAAGACGTCCCCGCCGGGTGCGGGGGGCACGGGACGCGTGGGGCTCGGGAACCTCAGAAGTCGCAGGAGTCTCGGCAACCGAAGGGGCTACCGGTGCGGAGGCGCTCGGCTCGGGAGCGGTCACCCCAGGTTCGGGGACCTCGGGGGTCTCGGAGGCGACGGCTTCCGGGGCGTCCGGAGCCACGGCCCCCACCGCGCTCCCGCGCCCCGCCTCCCGTACGGCGTTCCCCTTGCCGGCCTTCCGGTCCCGCACCGCGTCCGCCAGCACCCAGCAGCGGTGCAGTTCGACCAGTTCCTCCGGCGACGCCCTGCAGAGCCGGGCCAGCCGCTCGACGGGCCCGTAGTCCGTCGGCACGACCTCCCCGCTGCAGTACCGGTGCAGCGACGACGTGCTCAGGTGGAGCCGCTTGGCCAGCACGCCGTAGCTCAGTCCGGAACGTTCCTTCAGGCCCCTCAGCAGGCGCCCGAACTCGGCAGCCTCGTCCACCCCCGGCACCGTTCCTCCACTCCTCGTGTCCCGTTCGGCGTCCCGGGGACAGGTCGTTCTCGCAGCTCAGAGGCGCCAAAGGCGTCCCAGTGTCCCTGATGGCCCGCAGGGTCTGGCGGCCGGGACAAGGCCCCCCGCACGCTCTTGTCATCCAAGCACGCCGCCCCCGCCCACCGGCTGGGCGACGTACACCCACCCGACCCACGAACGGGGACCGCCCGCCATGCGCACCATCCGTACCGCCCGCACCCGCACCCGTACCGCTCTGCTCGCCACCGCCGCGCTCGCGGCACTGACGCTGACGGCGTGCGACGACGGCACGGGCACGAAGGACGAAGGGCAGGCGTCGGTGCCCCCTGCGTCGTCCGTGTCGCAGGGCACGTCCGGGCAGGGCGCGGGGAGCACCGGCACAGGTACGGACTCCGCTTCCACGTCCGGCGGTTCCACGGGCGGCACCGGAACGGGCGCGAACGCCGGGACGGGCAAGGGCTCCTCGGGCACCTCCGCGTCCGGCGGCAAAAGCGGCAAGGGCGGCCAGAGCGGCGGATCGTCCTCCGCGGTCTCGGCCATCTGCAACGGCGCCGACATCAGGGTGACCGCGCAGGTCGTGTCCCGCCCCCTGAACCACATGCTGCTCACCGCCAAGAACATCGGGTCCAAGCCGTGCAACCTGATGTACTACCCCTACCTGCGGTTCGACGAGATGCAGTGGGCGCCCGGCGCGTTCAAGGAGAGCCGGCCGCAGGCCGTGACCACGCTGGCGCCCGGCGAGTCCGGCTACGCGGGTGTGCTCCTCTCCGCCGCCGACGGCAGCGGAGAGAACGGCACCACGGGCCACAGCCTGGCCGTCATGTTCCAGGGGACGACCCCCGGCAGCGACGGCGGCGCCTCGGCCCGTGTCTCCCTGCCCGCCAAGGGCGTGTACTACGACAGCAAGCTGACGTCGACCTACTGGCTGACGAGCGCCGCCGACGCCCTCACCTCCTGAGGTCCCGCCCGGGTGCGGAGGCGAACTCGCACCACACGACCTTGCCCAGCGCGCGCTCGCCGACTCCCCACTTGTCGGCGAGCGCGGCGACCAGCAGCAGCCCGCGCCCGCGCTCACTCTCGTCGGCCTGATCGGCGAGGCGCGGGGTGCCGGGCCCGCTGTCGTGCACCTCCAGCCGCAGCAGGGTCCCGTCGTACCGCAGGAACACCAGGAACTGCCGCCCGGGCGGCACCCCGTGGAGCAGGGCGTTGGTCGCCAGCTCGCTGACGCACAGGAGGATGTCGTCGCCGCGCTCGGTGCCGGCGAGCCCCCAGCCGGTGAGCGTCTCGTGGGTGAACTGCCGCGCGGCGGGCACGGAACGGCGCTCGCGCGGGAAGAACCGCTCGCGCAGGGGTGGCAGTTGGGTTGTCTCGATCACGGGACGAGTGTCGCTGTGCGTGACTAGAGTGAGGCAGTGCGCCACCCCGTACACCGGTTTTTGTACGGGTTCTCCGAGATGTGTACGAGCACCCAGAGCGTCACGCGCGGGCGGCACGGGGAGTTGAACCGGCATGACACCCAGGAAGCAGCCGCGGAAGAGGAACTCCACGGCCATGACGATGTTGGGCCGTCAGCTCGGCAGGGCACGACGGGCCTCGGGCCTCACCCAACGGGAGCTGGGCGTCCGGCTCGGCGCGGACGAGGAGACGATCGCGTCGTACGAACAGGGCCGCCGGAACCTGCCGACGGACACGGCCGGGGTCCTGGACGACATCCTGGACACGAAGGGCACGCTGACGGCCGGGGCGCAGGAGCTGCCCGACATCGACCCGTTCCCGTTCTACGTGGAGGCGTACATCAACCACGAGTACGCGGCGATCGCCCTGTCCTGGTACGACGCGCTGGTGATCCCCGGCATCCTCCAGACGGAGGCGTACGCCCGCGCGGTACTGCGCAACCGCGTGCCCGCCTACGACGAGGACGAGGTGACGGCCAAGACGGCCGCGCGGCTCGAACGCCAGGAGATCCTCTTCCGCAAGACTCCGCCGACGCTGAGCTTCGTCGTCTGGGAGCCGGTGCTGAGCCTGAGGATCGGCGGCCCGGAGGTGCAGGGGGAGCAGCTCCGCCATCTGCGCACGGTCGCGGAACTCCCCGCCGTGACACTCCAGTTCCTGCCGTTGGACAGCCCGGACCATGCAGGCCTGAACGGCCCGTTCACCCTCCTGGAAACCCCGGACCACCAGCACCTCGCCTACGCCGAGACACAGCGCGGTAGCCAGTGGATCTCGGACGCGGACGAAGTGTCCATCCTGGCACGCAAATATGCGATGCTGCGGACACAGGCTCTGACGCCTCAGCGCTCCATGGGCCTGCTCGACCGCCTGCTAGGAGAGTAATGAGCACCGAAGCGCGCCAGTGGTTCAAGTCGTCCTACAGCGGTGACGAAGGCGGCCAGTGCCTCGAAGTCGCGTACACCTGGCGCAAATCCAGCTACAGCGGCAGCGAAGGCGGCCAGTGCGTAGAGGTCGCCACCTGCTCCCACGCCGTCCACATCCGTGACTCCAAGAACCCCGAGGACGGCCCCACCCTCCGGATCAGCCCCGCCGGCTGGGCGGCCTTCACCGGTTACGCGGCTGGTTAGACGCCCCTGCGGGGGAGTCGTCAGTGGGGGCGCCTACAGTCACCCGACATGGCGACACTTCCCAATCCGCTGCCCGGCCTCGCGTCCGATCCGAGTGGGCGCGCGCTCGGGCTGGAACTCCCGCCCGGGGCACTGATCGACACCACGGACGAGGGCCGCTGGCCCGAGCCGCTGCTGTGGCACGCCGGGCGCACGGCCTCGTCCGGCAACTGGGCGCGGCTCGGTGCGCGCGGCGTACGGGTGGGGCTGCTGCCGGTGCTCCTGGACGTGGGCGGACCGCACGGGGGGCCGCGGGAGTGGAACCTGGCGCCCGGCTCCATGTCGTACCCGGGGGACCACGACGGGGCGGAGCTGCTGGCCGAGTTCTGGGAGGGCGAGGCGGACGGCGAGGACATCGAGGACATCCTCGAGCCGTACGGGGCCGACTGGCCGGGCGCGGCCGCCGCGCTCAAGCTGGAGGCGGACCCCGACAGCAGGGCCGCCGAGGTCGTGGACGGGCTGCTGGACTCGGGATCGTGGTTCCACGACCCTCGCCTGGCCCTGGTGCCGGCCCGCCGCTCGGCGGACATTCCGGCGGCCATCGGTTGGACGGGGCCGATGAACTACGAGAGCGACACGGCCGTCCTGTGCTCGGTGCTCCGCTCCTGGGAGGACCGCTTCGGCATACGGGTCCTCGCCCTCACCTTCGACCGGCTCGTCCTGTCGGTCGCGGCACCGCCGGCCACGGCCGCGGAGGCGGAGGCGGTCGCCGCCGAGCACTTCGCGTTCTGCCCGGACAACATCACCCAGGGCTACCACGACTCCCTGCGCGCCTACGCCGAGGAGGAGTTGCTCGGGCGGCACGTGTGGTCCTTCTGGTGGGACTGAGGGCGCTCCGCTCACCGGTCTGACACGGACGGGCGAACAAACCGCTTTCGCCCCGCGCACGGCACCGGTGAGCCCTAGCATGCGGCGCATGCTGCCGAGCGTGGACACGATCGACGAGTTGGAAGCGATAGCCGACGACGAGGCGGTGCTCCGCCCGGCCGTCCTCGACATCTGCGGTCAACTGGGCCTGGTGGGGCTGCCGGTGCGCCGCTTCGACCAGGGGTCCCTGCCCGTCTACGCGGTGGGCGGGGACCTCGTACTGAAGCTGTATCCGCGGGTGGAGGTGGCGAAGGCCGTCCGGGAGGCGCGGGTGCTGTCCCACCTGTGGGGTCAACTCCCGCTGCCCACACCCCGCCTGCTCGCCACCGACGAGTGCGGCAACGGCTGGCGCTTCGTCCTGATGTCCCGGCTGCCCGGTTACAGCGTGGCCGAGGTGTGGCACCGGTTCACGGCGGCGGAGCAGGACCGGGTCGTCACGGAGTCGGCCGAGATGCTGGCCGCGCTGCACGCGATGGACCACAAGCCGCTGTCGGACGTGGTGGGCCCCGTGGACTGGGAGGCCTTCCTGGCCCGGCGGCGCGCCCGGGCCCTGGAACACCATGCGGCGGGCGGGGTGCGGGAGCCGTGGCTGAGCCGCATCCCGGCGTTCCTGGCCTCGGTGTCCCTGCCCGCCTCAGGCGAACGGGTGCTGCTGCACACCGAGTTCATGCGGGAGCATCTGACCGTCGACATGCGCGACGGACGCCGTCTGACGGGCCTGTTCGACTTCGAGCCGGCGATGATCGGCGACCCGGCCTACGACTTCGTGAGCGTGGGCCTGTTCATCACCTGCGCCGACCCCCGCCTGCTGCGCCGCTTCCACGAGGCCTACGGCCGCGCCCCGCACGACCCCCGCCAGCTCCTCGCCTACACGCTCCTGCACGTGTACAGCGACCTCCCGCTCTACCTCCAGATCCTCCCCACCCCCAAGGAACCCCGCCTGGACGCCCTGGCGGACCTGTGGTTCGGCACGAGCGGGTGAGGCTCCACCGACGACGGGGTCACGCCAGCTTGCGCGCCGCCTCCGTGGCCCAGTACGTGAGGATGGAGCGGGCGCCGGCGCGCTTGATGCCCGTGAGGGTTTCGATGATCGCGCGGTCGCGGTCGATCCAGCCCTTCTCCGCCGCCGCCTCGATCATCGAGTACTCGCCGGAGATCTGGTACGCCGCCACCGGCACGTCCACCTCGTCCGCGACCCGGGCGAGAATGTCGAGGTAGGGACCCGCCGGCTTGACCATCACCATGTCGGCGCCCTCCTCCAGGTCCAGGGCCAGCTCCCGCAGGGACTCGCGCCAGTTGGCCGGGTCCTGCTGGTAGGTCTTGCGGTCACCCTGGAGCGATGAGCCGACGGCCTCGCGGAAGGGGCCGTAGAACGCGGAGGAGTACTTCGCGGTGTAGGCGAGGATCGCGACGTCGTCGCGTCCGATCTGGTCGAGCGCGTCTCGGACGACGCCGATCTGGCCGTCCATCATCCCGCTGGGCCCCACCACATGGGCGCCCGCGTCGGCCTGCACCTGCGCCATCTCGGCGTACCGCTCCAGCGTGGCGTCGTTGTCGACCCGACCCTGCTCGTCCAGGACGCCGCAGTGACCGTGGTCGGTGGTCTCGTCCAGGCAGAGGTCGGACATGACGAGCAGGTCGTCGCCGACCTCGGCGCGCACGTCGCGGATGGCCACCTGGAGGATGCCCTCCGGGTCCGTGCCCGGCGTCCCCGCCGCGTCCTTCTTCGACTCCTCCGGCACACCGAACAGCATGATCCCGGAGACTCCCGCCTCCACCGCCTCGGCGGCCGCCTTCTTCAGGCTGTCCCGCGTGTGCTGCACGACGCCGGGCATCGCGGCGATCGGCACCGGCTCGCTGACGCCCTCCCGCACGAAGGCGGGAAGGATGAAGTCGGCGGGGTGCAGCCGGGTCTCCGCGACCATACGGCGCATGGCGGGCGTGGTGCGCAGCCGCCGGGGACGGCTACCGG
Source organism: Streptomyces sp. NPDC048664 (assembly GCF_040650555.1). Taxonomy (NCBI): domain Bacteria; kingdom Bacillati; phylum Actinomycetota; class Actinomycetes; order Kitasatosporales; family Streptomycetaceae; genus Streptomyces; species Streptomyces sp. NPDC048664. Next base: position 375,378 of record NZ_JBEZHK010000001.1, read on the forward strand.
GGAAGGAACCGTACTTCGTCATGCCTTCTACGCTACGCCCGCCGCCGGGGTCCTTTTGCCGACGGCCCGTCGGGCCGGGAGGCCCCGCCGGGAGGCTCCCGGGAACGCGGCACAGGGGCGCCCCCGAACCCGGGGACGCCCCTGTGCCGTCTGGCGCTTCACCGCGTCAGGTCGTACGCCGCCTGCGCGCGCCGGGGCGCCGCTCGCTCGGCCGGGTCACCGGGTCCCCGGCCTCCAGGGCCGCGGCACGGCGCTTGAGACCGAAGTCCGCGAGCGCCTCCGCCAGCTTGTGCACGGACGGTTCGGGCGCCATGACGTCGACCCGCAGACCGTGCTCCTCGGCCGTCTTCGCCGTGGCGGGGCCGATACAGGCGATCACCGTCACGTTGTGCGGCTTGCCCGCGATACCCACCAGGTTGCGGACCGTGGAGGAGGACGTGAAAAGGACCGCGTCGAAGCCGCCGCCCTTGATCGCCTCACGGGTCTCGGCCGGCGGGGGCGAGGCACGGACCGTGCGGTAGGCGGTGACGTCGTCCACCTCCCAGCCCAGCTCGATCAGCCCGGCCACCAGGGTCTCGGTGGCGATGTCGGCGCGCGGCAGGAACACCCGGTCGATCGGGTCGAACACCGGGTCGTACGGCGGCCAGTCCTCCAGCAGGCCGGCGGCCGACTGCTCCCCGCTGGGAACCAGGTCCGGCTTCACACCGAACTCGACCAGGGCCCGCGCCGTCTGCTCGCCCACCGCGGCCACCTTGATGCCCGCGAAGGCACGCGCGTCGAGCCCGTACTCCTCGAACTTCTCCCGGACCGCCTTGACGGCGTTGACCGAGGTGAACGCGATCCACTCGTAGCGGCCCGTCACCAGACCCTTGACCGCGCGCTCCATCTGCTGGGGCGTGCGCGGCGGCTCCACGGCGATCGTCGGCACCTCGTGCGGCACGGCGCCGTACGAGCGGAGCTGGTCGGAGAGCGACACCGCCTGCTCCTTGGTGCGCGGGACCAGGACCCGCCAGCCGAACAGCGGCTTGTTCTCGAACCACGACAGCTGGTCGCGCTGGGCCGCGGCGGAACGCTCGCCGACCACGGCTATCACCGGGCGGCCGCCCTCGGGCGAGGGCAGCACCTTCGCCTGCTTCAGCGTCTGCGCGATCGAACCGAGGGTGGCGGTCCAGGTGCGCTGCCGCGTCGTCGTGCCGGCGACGGTCACCGTCAGCGGGGTGTCGGGCTTGCGGCCCGCCGCCACCAGCTCGCCGGCCGCGGCGGCCACCGAGTCCAGCGTGGTGGAGACGACGACGGTGCCGTCGGAGGCGCCGACCTCGGTCCAGCAGCGGTCCGAGGCGGTCTTGGCGTCGACGAACCGCACGTCCACGCCCTGCGCGTCCCGCAGCGGCACACCCGCGTAGGCGGGCACGCCCACGGCGGTCGCGACGCCGGGCACGACCTCGAAGGGCACGCCCTCGGTGGCGCACGCCAGCATCTCCTCGGCGGCGTGCGCGTCCAGGCCGGGGTCCCCGGAGACCGCTCGGACGACCCGCTTGCCGCTCCTCACAGCCTCCATGACAAGATGTGCCGCATCCCTCAACGCGGGGACAGCAGCGGCTGTTGACGTGCTGTCAACGACCGTCAGCTGGGGGGTGCCCACGCCCGGATACACGCCTGTGGCGGGGTCCGGGTCGGTGTGCAGCCAGGAGACGCCTGTCCGTGTGTGCGCGCGCACCACGTCGAGGACGTCGTGCTCGCCGACGACGACGTCCGCGTTCGCCAGCGCCTCCACGGCGCGCAGGGTCAAAAGCCCCGGATCCCCGGGTCCGGCACCGAGGAAGGTGACGTGCCCGTGTTCAAGGCCGGTGGGAAGGGTGGTGGGGCTCACTGTGCTCGCTCCCCCATCAGACCGGCCGCGCCCTGGGCAAGCATCTCGGCGGCGAGTTCGCGGCCGAGCGCTACTGCCTGCTCGTGCGTCCCGGGCACGGGACCGGTGGTGGACGACTGCACCAGCGTGCGGCCGTCGGTCGTACCGACGACGCCGCGCAGGCGCATTTCCTTGACAATCTGCTCGTCGGCCTGGCCGTCCCCCCGCTCCAGCGGAGCCGAGAGGGGCGGAAGGTCGGCCAGCGCGCCCACGGGGGCACTGCAACCGGCCTCCAGGGCGGCGAGCAGGGACCGCTCGGCGGTCACGGCGGCCCGCGTGTGCGGGTCGTCGAGCTCGGCGAGCGCGGCGATGAGGTCGGCGTTGGCCGCCGTGCACTCGATCGCCAGTGCCCCCTGGCCGGGGGCGGGCAGAACCGTGTCGACCGACAGGAAGTCGGTCACCTCGTCGATCCGGCCGATGCGGTTCAGTCCGGCGGCGGCGAGGACGACCGCGTCCAGCTCGCCGTCGTGGACGTACCCGATCCGCGTGTCGACGTTGCCGCGGATCGCGACCGTCCGTATGTCGAGCCCGTGGGTGCGCGCGTACGCGTTCAGCTGCGCCATGCGGCGCGGCGAACCGGTGCCGATGCGCGCGCCGCGCGGCAGGTCGGCGAACTTGCGGGCGTCCCGCGCGACCATCACGTCACGCGGGTCCTCGCGCGGCGGGACGGCGGCCAGCACCAGGTCCTCGGGCTGCGTGGTGGGCAGGTCCTTGAGGGAGTGGACCGCGAAGTCGACCTCGCCCCGCAGGAGCGCGTCGCGCAGCGCGGTCACGAACACACCGGTGCCGCCGATCTGGGCGAGGTGCTCGCGGGAGGTGTCCCCGTACGTCGTGATCTCCACGAGCTCCACGGGCCGTCCGGTCACCCGGCGCACCGCCTCGGCGACCTGCCCGGACTGGGCCATGGCCAGCTTGCTGCGCCTGGTCCCGAGCCTCAGTGCCCCTGGTTGAGGGGGTGCGCTCCCCTGTGGCTCATGTGGCTCACTCATGCTCGCCCTCGGTTCTCGGCGTTCTCGACAGTCTCGGCGGTGTTGCTGTCCCCGGCGCGGGAGACGGAGGCGACCGTCTCGGGGTCGAGGTCGAACAGGGTGCGCAGCGCGTCCGCGTATCCGGCTCCGCCGGGCTCGGCGGCCAGCTGCTTGACCCGTACGGTCGGCGCGTGCAGCAGTTTGTCCACGACGCGCCGCACGGTCTGGTTGATCTCCGCGCGGTGCTTGTCGTCCAGGCCGGGCAGCCGGCCCTCCAGGCGGGCGATCTCGCCGGCCACGACGTCGGCGGCCATGGTGCGCAGGGCCACCACGGTCGGGGTGATGTGCGCGGCGCGCTGGGCGGCGCCGAACGCGGCCACCTCGTCGGAGACGATCCGGCGGACCTGGTCGACGTCGGCGGCCATGGGGGCGTCCGCGGACGCCTCGGCGAGCGACTCGATGTCGACCAGCCGCACCCCGGGCAGCCGGTGCACCGCGGCGTCCACGTCCCTCGGCATCGCGAGGTCGAGGATCGAGAGCACGGGCGCGGGGCGCGGGGCGGGCACCACGGGTTCGGGGCGGCGGCGCTCGGGGATACGGCCGACGGTGGCCACGGTCGCGGCCAGCGCGGTGATCACCTCGGCCTCCGCCTCGGGGTCGAGGACGGCGCTGGCGGCGGGACGGCCGCTGCGCTCCCGGTCGCCCTTGTCGACCCACGCCGCGTGCTGTTCCAGCTCGGCGGCGGCCATCCCGGCGACGGCCGACTCGCCCAGCACGGAGAAGCCCGCCGTGCTCTGCACGGCCGACAGGTCGAGCGGGCAGTCCTCGTCGGCGCCGAGGCCGGTGCCGGTGCCGCGCTCGCCGTCCTGCGGCGCGGCGCCCTGCTCGGCCTGCGGTACGACGGCGCGGGTCTCCGGGATGCGCACGGGCTCGCCCACGCGCCCCTCGACCGCCCGCGCCACCGACTGGGCGGTCAGGACCAGGCCGGTCGCGCCGGTGCAGGAGACCACGACGTCGGCACGTGTCAGCTCGTCCGGCACCGTGTCCATCGGTACCGCACGCGCGGACACGTGCGTGCCGTCGTTCTCGGTCAGGATCCGGGCGAGGCGCTCGGCCCGCTCCAGCGTGCGGTTGGCGACCACGACCTCGGCGATCCCGGCGCGCGCGAGCGTCGCGGCGGCCAGGGAGGACATCGAACCGGCGCCGATCACCAGGGCCCGCCTGCCCGCGGCCCAGCTCTCGACCGGGGCGCCGTCGGTCAGCTGCTCCAGGCCGAAGGTGACGAGCGACTGCCCGGCACGGTCGATGCCCGTCTCCGAGTGGGCCCGCTTGCCGACCCGCAGGGACTGCTGGAACAGCTCGTTCAGCAGGCGTCCGGCGGTCTGCTGGTCCTGCGAGGTGGCCAGGGAGTCCTTGATCTGGCCGAGGATCTGGCCCTCGCCGACGACCATCGAGTCCAGTCCGCAGGCCACCGAGAACAGGTGGTGGACGGCCCGGTCCTCGTAGTGCACGTAGAGATGGGGGGTCAGCTCGTCCAGGCTCACCCCGCTGTGCTGGGCGAGCAGGGTGGACAGCTCGGCGACACCGGCGTGGAACTTGTCGACGTCGGCGTACAGCTCGATGCGGTTGCAGGTGGCGAGCAGCGCGGCCTCGGCGGCCGGCTCGGCGGCGACCGTGTCCTGCAGCAGCTTGCCCTGGGTGTCGCCGGTCAGCGCGGCCCGCTCCAGGATGCTGACCGGGGCGCTGCGGTGGCTCAGCCCTACGACGAGGAGACTCATGCCGGCATCACGGCGGGACGGTCCCCGTCGGGTCCCTGGTCGGACTCCGTGGTCGCGGCGGCCGGCAGACCGTCGGGCGGGGCCACCTCCACGGCCTTGCGCTGCTCGTGGAAGGCGAGGATCTGGAGCTCGATGGAGAGGTCGACCTTGCGTACGTCGACGCCGTCCGGGACGGACAGCACGGTCGGCGCGAAGTTGAGGATGGAGGTCACGCCCGCGGCCACGAGCCGGTCGCAGACGGGCTGCGCGGCGCCGGCCGGGGTGGCGATGACGCCGATGGAGACGCCGTTCTCCTCGATGATCTTTTCCAGGTCGTCGGTGTGCTGGACCGGGATGCCCGCCACCGGCTTTCCGGCCATGTGGGGATCGGCGTCGATGAGCGCCGCGACCCGGAAGCCGCGCGAGGCGAACCCGCCGTAGTTGGCCAGCGCCGCGCCGAGGTTGCCGATACCGACGATCACAACCGGCCAGTCCTGGGTGAGACCCAGTTCACGGGAGATCTGGTAGACGAGATACTCGACGTCGTAGCCCACACCCCGCGTCCCGTAGGAGCCCAGGTAGGAGAAGTCCTTGCGCAGCTTGGCGGAGTTGACTCCCGCGGCGGCGGCCAGTTCCTCGGAGGAGACCGTGGGCACCGAGCGCTCCGACAGCGTGGTCAGGGCTCGGAGGTACAGCGGAAGACGGGCGACGGTGGCCTCGGGAATCCCTCGGCTGCGGGTCGCCGGTCGGTGAGTTCGGCCAGTTGCCACGGTGCTCCTGCGGGTAGAGCGGGGCTGCGGGCGGTCACACGTCCCCGGACCGCCCCGTCGAATGCAGGCTATGTCTTTGTGAACGCGTGCACAAAGATTGTGTCCGATTTGCCCGGCCAACGTGACCGGGGTCACGCACCCCCGTCGCACTGATCGGGAACCGGCGCATCCACGCCGCCGTTCCTTTTCTTCTGGGGGCAAAACCGCACACTCTCCTCTGACGATCCCGCCCCCCACGGCTGGTCGCCGACGATCCTAAGCGACTTTTCCAGCCACTTGTACTGGCTGGTCAGATTCCGGCGGCGCGAACCCGGCCGGAGCCGGCCGGCTCCGACCGGGCCGGGTCACCCGAGGGCTTTGCGCAGGCGATCCTCGTTCACGCGCCAGAACGTGTGCTGCTCCCCGTCCACGAGGACGACCGGGATCTGCTCCCAGTAGCGGCGGTGGAGCTCCTCGTCCTCGGTGATGTCCTTCCGCTCCCAGGGCACACCGAGTTCGCCGCAGACCTTCTCGATCACGCTCTGCGCGTCGTCGCACAGGTGACAGCCGGGCTTGCGGATCAGGGTGACGAGCCGCTCCTGGGGGCTGCGGGCGGCGGTGCGGCGGAAGAGAGGACTCATGTCGGCCATTCTCACTCGGCGGAGCACCGGAGGGGGCGTCCGGCCCGGGGCCCCGGACGGGCGGCTCGCGCCCCGCCGCCACGCCGCGCGGACCGCCTGTTTAACGACACGGTCGCGGAGAGTTCACACCCCCCGAACCTCTCGACTCCGGAACCACCGAACAGACTGGCTATGCTCACGACATGGCCGCTCTCGGATGGCTCACTCCCCGTAGGCGCTCCGCCACGGCGCGGAGCGTTTTGGCAGGCGAGGCCTCGGCGGAGGCCGCGCGCAAGTCCACACAGGACGCCGCCGCGCACGACGGCACCGACGAGGCGCGGGAACCGGAGTTCCCGGTCCTCGGCGACGAGCGGGCCGCGGCGTTCTTCGACCTGGACAACACCGTGATGCAGGGCGCCGCGCTGTTCCACTTCGGGCGGGGCCTGTACAAGCGGAAGTTCTTCGAGACGCGCGACCTGGCGAGGTTCGCCTGGCAGCAGGCGTGGTTCCGGCTGGCCGGGGTGGAGGACCCCGAGCACATGCAGGACGCGCGGGATTCGGCGCTGTCCATCGTGAAGGGCCATCGGGTCGCCGAGCTGATGTCGATCGGCGAGGAGATCTACGACGAGTACATGGCCGAGCGGATCTGGCCGGGCACGCGGGCGCTGGCGCAGGCGCACCTGGACGCCGGGCAGCCGGTGTGGCTGGTCACGGCGGCCCCGGTGGAGATCGCCACGGTGATCGCCCGGCGCCTCGGCCTGACCGGCGCCCTCGGCACGGTCGCGGAGTCGGTCGACGGCGTCTACACCGGCAAGCTGGTGGGCGAGCCGCTGCACGGTCCGGCCAAGGCGGAGGCGGTGCGGGCCCTCGCGGCGGCGGAGGGGCTGGACCTCGCGCGCTGCGCCGCGTACAGCGACTCCCACAACGACATCCCGATGCTGTCGCTGGTGGGCCACCCCTACGCCATCAACCCCGACAGCAAGCTGCGCAAGCACGCCCGTACCTATGACTGGCGGCTGCGCGACTACCGCACGGCCCGCAAGGCCGCGAAGGTCGGGTTGCCGGCGGCCGCCGGGGTGGGGGCGGTGGCCGGGGGGACGGTGGCGGCGATCGCGCTGCACCGGCGGCGCCGCTAGCGCCTGGCCGGCGGGGGCTGGGGGTCTGGGGGGGGCTGAGTGCACCTGCGCTGCCGGGTGCGGGTTCGCTGTGGCTTTTCGCGCAGTTCCCCGCGCCCCTGACAGGGGGCATCACGTGCGTTGCAGGGTGCAGGTCCGTTGGGGTTTTCGCGCAGTTCCCCGCGCCCCTGAATCGGGGGCTTCACGTGCGTTGTCGGGTGCGGGTGCGTCGTGGTTTTCGCGCAGTTCCCTGCGCCCCTCGCCCGGTGAGGTGTGACTCTGTGTGAGGGGTTGCCGTGGTCGGGTGTGGCCGGAAAGTGACGTCCTTGCTCGGGTTGTGTCCCTCTGCGTTTCCCTCCCGCGGCGCGCCCGCATTCTGCGGGTCTTACCCCTTTCCCCGCCCCACCACTCGCGCCGCGCCCACCCGACCGCAACACGCCCCGCACCCATACGGAACCCGGAACGATTCGGTCAACAAATAGTCATTCTGCGGCACTTGGACGGGCGGGAAGCGACCAGAGAAGCGCTGTAATCGAAGATTTGAGCAACTGGGTGTAGCGCCGCCTGCACTAAGCGTTATTCTCCTCAGACGCAATCCGGTACCCCTCCGTCGCTACGACGGGTGAAAGGTCCCGCACTGTACGTGATGGAAGCTCTGCCTCTGGGAGTCTCGTGTACCCACATGTCGGGGTTGACGCCTCGGGCCTGGCTACGCTCCGCGCAACGGTCCATGACCTGCTGCGCGGCTGCGTCCCCACCGCTTGGGCCGTCCCCGCCTTCGCCACCGCCGCCCCGGTCGGCCCGTGCTACGCACTGGCCGACGGTCGCGCCGCGGTCGGCGGCCGACGGGGGCGCTCCGGAACGGCCGCCACCACCACAACCGCACGCCGACCGGCCGCGGACAGCGACAGCGCCCGCATGATGGAACTGGTCGAGCGCGCCCAGGCCGGCGAGGCCGACGCCTTCGGGCGCCTGTACGACCAGTACAGCGACACCGTCTACCGCTACATCTACTACCGGGTAGGGGGAAAGGCGACCGCCGAGGACCTCACCAGTGAGACCTTTCTGCGCGCCCTGCGCCGCATCGGCACCTTCACCTGGCAGGGCCGCGACTTCGGCGCCTGGCTCGTGACGATCGCGCGCAACCTGGTCGCCGACCACTTCAAGTCGAGCCGGTTCCGCCTGGAGGTCACCACCGGCGAGATGCTCGACGCCAACGAGGTGGAGCGGTCCCCGGAGGACTCCGTCCTGGAGTCCCTCTCCAACGCCGCGCTGCTGGACGCCGTACGACGGCTCAACCCCCAGCAGCAGGAGTGCGTCACGCTCCGCTTCCTCCAGGGGCTCTCCGTCGCCGAGACGGCCAGGGTTATGGGGAAGAACGAGGGCGCGATCAAGACCCTCCAGTACCGGGCCGTCCGCACCCTGGCCAGACTCCTGCCCGAGGACGCCCGCTGAGCGGCCCTCGGCCGCCGCACACTCTCTGCTACTTCAACTCACCTTCCGTACATGCCCGTTGAGTTCGCGGTCCGATCATCCGCCGTCCGTAACCCAAGTGCCGAGCCGCTCGTTGTGCGGGATACAGGCTCCCTGTGGTCACCCCTGGCCGATCTCTGCCACTCGATCGTGTGGATGCGGTCAAGGAGTGCAACCCTCAGGATCCCCTGGGGAGTCGACCGTCATGATGAGAGGAGGTGCCGCCAGTGATCGCGAACGTATCGGCGCACCGGCGGGCGAACGCCTTCGCCCAGGCCCTGGAGGACCAGTCCGACGACCGGGGCACGGCGGCCGAGCAGCCCGGATCCGGAGGACCGGATCCGGCACCGGCGGCCGTGGAAGGGAGCGAACAGGGCCTTCTACTGGCCCTGGCGACCCGGCTCGACGATCTGCCGAGGCCGGGGCTCGATCCCGAGGTGAAGGTCGTCCAGCGCGCGCGGCTGGTGGCCGCCATGGAGGCCATGCTGCAGGAGGAGGCCGCAGGGGGCGAAGCGGCGGACCCGTCGGTGCCCGGCCAGCGGTCCCACCGGGCCAGGGGCGGTGCGCACCGCGCGAGCCCGCTGGGGAAGCTGCGACCGCGTTCACGACTCAGCAAGACCCTCGCCGCGGGCGGGCTCAGCGTCGGCGTGGCGGCGGCCTCCTTCGGCGGGGTCGCGGCAGCCAGTTCCGACGCTCTGCCCGGCGACTCGCTCTACGGCCTCAAACGCGGCATCGAGGACGTCAAACTCGGCATGGCCGACGGCGACAGCGACCGCGGGCAGATCTACCTGGACCAGGCGTCGACCCGGCTGAACGAGGCCCGTCGGCTCATGGAGCGCGGGCGCGGTGGCCACCTCGACCACGAGTCCCTCGGCGAGATCCGCCGCACCCTGTCCGGCGTGCAGCACGACGCGGCCGAAGGGCATCGCCTGCTGCACGAGGCCTACGAGCAGGACGGGTCACTCGCCCCCATCCAGGCCCTCTCCAGCTTCTCCCAGTCCCACCGCGAGACCTGGGGAACCCTGCGTGAGCGGCTGCCCGTCCAACTCGGCGACGTCAGTCAGCAGGTGACGTCGGTCTTCGAAGCCATAGACCAGGAAGTGGCCCCGCTGCGGTCACTGCTTCCGCAGTCCCCGTCCCACGGCGGTGCCGGCCGGTCCCAGAGCTCCACACCGGGCGCCACCACCGGCTCCGCGGGCACGGACAGCCCGGCCACTCCCAGCCCCACCGGCGGCTCCGCCCCCGGCGACCGGAGCAGCGGCAGCGGCTCGCCCCAGCCGTCTGCCTCCAGGAGCGCGGACGACGGCCTGCTGGGCGGCAGCACGGGCGGACTGCTCGACCCGCCGAAGGACAGTGCCAGCAGCACCCCGTCCACCAGCCAGAGCCCGTCCTCCGGGCCGGACGTGACGCTGCCTCCCCTGCTGCCGGGCCTCCTGCCGGGGCTGGGCATCAACGGCGAGGAGAACAGGTAGGAGCGGCACGGAAAGAGGTCGGGGGCACCCACGCACGGGGGGTGCCCCCGACCTCGTACCGCCTCGTACTCCTCAGAAGAACACCGACCGCCGCTGCACCAACAGCTTGTACAGCGTGTGCTGGATCTGCTCCCTGACCTGGTCCGTCAGGTTGAACATCAGCATCGGGTCCTCGGCCGCCTCCGGCGGATAGCCGTCCGTGGGAATCGGCTCGCCGAACTGGATCATCCACTTCGTCGGCAGCGGAATCGCGCCCAGTGGTCCCAGCCAGGGGAACGTCGGGGTGAGCGGGAAGTACGGGAAGCCCAGCAGCCGGGCGAGGGTCTTCGCGTTGCCGATCATCGGGTAGATCTCCTCCGCCCCGACGATCGAGCAGGGAATGATCGGCGTGCCGGCGCGCAGCGCGGTGGAGACGAAACCGCCGCGGCCGAAGCGCTGGAGCTTGTAGCGCTCGCCGAACGGCTTGCCGATGCCCTTGAAGCCCTCCGGCATCACCCCGACCACCTCGCCGCGCTCCAGCAGCCGCTGGGCGTCCTCGGCGCAGGCCAGGGTGTGGCCGGCCTTGCGGGCCAGTTCGTTGACCACCGGAAGCATGAAGACCAAGTCGGCCGCCAGCAGCCGCAGATGGCGGCCCGCCGGATGGTTGTCGTGCACGGCGACCTGCATCATGAGGCCGTCCATGGGCAGGGTGCCCGAGTGGTTGGCGACGATCAGCGCCCCGCCCTTCGACGGGATGTTCTCGATCCCCTTCACCTCGACGCGGAAGTACTTCTCGTACACCGGGCGCAGCAGGGACATCAGGACCTGGTCGGTGAGCTCCTCGTCGTAGCCGAACTCGTCGACCTCGTAGTCGCCCGTCAGACGGCGGCGCAGAAAGGCGAGGCCGGCGGCGACGCGCTGCTCCAGGCCCACGCCGGCCCCCCGCTCGGACGGCGCCGCGGCCGAGGCCTGCTGGGCGGCCGCCACCGGCGGAACGGACGTCGCTGAAGTCGCAGAGGTCGCAGGAGTCACAGGACCATCATCCTGCGGGAGCTGCGGGGCCGGCAGGGGCTGCACCCCGCGGACCGCCCCGGGCTCACCCCCGCGCCGACTCCCGCCGCCGCGGCGGCGCGGGGGCCGCTGCACGGCAGCCCCGCGGGACCGGTCGTCGTCGAACGGAATGACCTTGGCGTCCGCCATCGTTGCTCCGCTCCTCAGTTGGCGCTGTGCGTCGGGGGGTGGCCACCGCCCAGAACGGGCAGTGCGGCGATCCGGTCGACGGCCCCCGCGAGGGCCTCCGGCGGCAGCAGTCCGGGCCCGCGACTGCGCGCGAAGTCCGCGAACGTCTGGGCGGTCGTGTACGCCGGCTCGTACCCGAGCGTCTCACGCATCTGCTGCGTCCGAACGACCCGGCCATGGGTGAGCAGCCGGATCTGCTCGGGCGAGAAGTCCGTCATGCCCAGGGTGCGCATCGCGGAGCCGATCCAGGTGACCGCCGGCAGCAGCAGGGGCGCGGTGGGACGCCCCAGCCGCCGCGCGCACTGCGACAGCAGCAGCACGCCGTCGCCGGCCACGTTGAAGGTGCCGCTGTTCAGGGTGCCGCGGCGCGGCTCGTGCGAGGCGATCCGCAGCACGTCGACGACGTCGTCCTCGTGCACGAACTGCAGGCGCGGGTCGTAGCCGAGGACGGTGGGCAGCACCGGCAGCGAGAAGTACGAGGCGAGCGGCGAATCGGCGCCCGGGCCCAGGATGTTGGCGAACCGCAGGACGCAGACGGCGACGTCGGGACGACGGCGCGCGAAGCCCCGCACATACCCCTCGACCTCGACGGTGTCCTTCGCGAAGCCGCCGCTCGGCAGGGACTTGGGCGGGGTGGTCTCGGTGAAGACGGCCGGGTCGCGGGGCGCGGACCCGTACACGTTCGTACTGGACTTCACCACCAGTCGCTTCACCGTCGGGGACTTCTGGCACGCACCGAGCAGCTGCATGGTGCCGATGACGTTGGTCTCCTTGACCGTGGCCCTGCTGCCGCTGCCCAGGGGGGTGCCCGTCACGTCCATGTGGACGACCGTGTCCACGGAGTGCTCGGCGAGCACGCGGGCGATGGCGGGCTGGCGGATGTCGGCGCGGATGAAGTGCGCGCCGCCCAGATGGTGCTCGGGGGGCACCGCGTCGACCGCGACGACGCGGTCGACCTCCGGGTCACGCTGGATGCGCCGTACGAACCGGCCCCCGAGGCGGCGAGCCACCCCGGTCACGAGCACGACCTTGCCCAAGATCAGCGCCTCTCTTCCCGTCCCGTCCAGTCCGGTCCAGTGTCCGCGTAGTGCCGCGTTCCCCGTAGGGGCCAACTTAGCGGTTCGATGTTGCGCTGTGATGACCACCCGATGCGTGACGTGACCGCAGCCGTGAACTTACGGCCAGAGTGGCCGAAGTCCAACCCCTGCCGCGCGGGTGCCCGGAAAACGCAGTGGCCCCCCACCGGAAGGCAGGGGGCCACGACGCGCATTCGCACGCGTACGTTCGCGTCTTACTTCTTGTTACGACGCTGAACGCGCGTGCGCTTGAGCAGCTTGCGGTGCTTCTTCTTAGCCATCCGCTTGCGCCGCTTCTTGATAACAGAGCCCACGACTACCCTCGCTCACTTCTCATCACTCGGTGCTGGGCGCCATGGGCCCATACGACCTACGAGGGGCTAGCCTACCCGCCCGGGAGCTGAGGTCGTAATCGAGGTGACGTGGAGATGGCCCGGCGAGGCCCCGAGGGGCTCCACCGGGCCCTTGTCAGGCTGTCTCCACCCCCACGTAGCTCTCGCGGAGATACTCGTGAACCGCCTGCTCCGGCACCCGGAAGGACCTCCCCACCCGGATCGCCGGCAGATGACCGCTGTGCACCAGCCGGTACACGGTCATCTTCGATACGCGCATCACCGAGGCGACTTCCGCCACGGTCAGGAACTGAACCTCGTTCAGAGGCCTCTCGCCAGCTGCAGCCATGACACACCTGAACCTTCCGCACTCGACGGCCACCGGCTTCCCCTTCCGGTGACTCTTCGTCGTTGCGTGCTCACTCCCCAATGTAGGGGCGGGTGATGCGAGTGGGGAAGAGGGGATGGTATCGGCGGCCTACTGTGACAGACACGCTCGATCGAGTACATAGCGCATAAGCGGTCGGTAGTAATCGGACCGCACAGCGTCATCCAGGGGCACGACGACGGACACGCGCCCCTCCGCCTCCCCGACGAAGAGCGCCGGGTCGTCCGTGTCGGCCAGGCCGATCGCGTCGAACCCCAGCTGACCTGCTCCGCAGACCCAGCCGTGGTCCCCGATCACCAGCTGCGGCAGCGGGCCGCCGGCCTCCGCGGCGGCGGCCAGCGCGGTGCGGACCGGCAGCGGCGAGTGCGTGTGCGCGCCGGGCTCACAACCGGCTCCCCCGGGCTTCGGGCTCCGCACGAACGCCACGCCCCGTACGTAGTCGAGGGTGTATGTGCGTAGTCCGAACCGGGTCAATATGTCGACACGGCGACCCTGTGCCGGGGTGAGGACAGTACATCCCCCCGCCGACAGGGCGTCCGCGAGCGCGACGTAGAAGCCGAGCAGGCGATGCGGGTGGCCGGTGCCGAACAGCACCGCCGCCTGCTCGCGCGCGGCCCTGGCGATGCGTTCCGCGAAGGCCTCCAGGCCCTCCAGCGTGCGCTCGGGGTCGATCACATCATGGCCCGTGACGCAGCGGGGGTCGGCCGAGACCCCGCATTTGTACGCCATCAGCTCGATCACATCGCGCTGCCTCCAGGTCCACTCGGGATCCAGCCCGATCAGCACGCGGGGGTCCCGGGCGACGAAGGCCCGGTAGCTGCGCAGGCTGCTCTCCCTCGTCGTGGCCACGGGGCCGGCGAGGCGAGAGGCCAGCAGATGGGCGCGCAGGGCTCCGGTGCTCAACACGAGAGCGATGCTGACGCAGCCCCCGGCCCAACACCCCAAGAACCCAGAAACACCCCACAGTCGGCCTAACGGGCCACCCCACTCAGGAGCACGAGAAACAGCGCGACCAGCCACGACGCACCCGACAAGGGGCGCGGGGAACTGCGCAAAAGCCCCACCCCCACACCGGCCCCCGCGCGGTCAGGTCAGCAACCCCCGCAAGGGGAACACCGCCCGACGAGCCGCCAGCACAGCCTGATCCGCCCGGTCGGCGGGGTCGTACCCCGACTCCCAGTCCCGGTACAGCACCGGCCACCGCCCATCGGTCATCCGCCCCGGCGCAAGCTGCCGCGTCCGCGCGTACACCTCCTGCCGCCAGCTCTCCGGAATCACGGTCACCGGCTCGACCGGAACCCCCGCCGCGATGGCGACGAGATGCGTCCACGACCGCGGCACCACGTCCACCACCGCGTACCCGCCCCCGCCCAGCGCGACCCACCGCCCCTCGGCGTGCTCGTGCGCCAGCGTGTGGCACGCCAACTGCACGGCACGCTGCGCGTCCAGCGACACGGCGAGATGCGCCAGCGGATCCTCGAAGTGGGTGTCGGCCCCGTGCTGGGTGACCAGCACCTGCGGCCGGAAGTCGGCGATCAGCTCCGGCACGACAGCGTGGAAGGAGCGCAACCACCCCGCGTCCCCCGTCCCGGCGGGCAGCGCCACGTTCACCGCGCTGCCCTCCGCCCCCGGCCCGCCCGTCTCCGTCGCCCAGCCGGTCTGCGGGAAGAGCGTGCTCGGGGACTCGTGCAGCGAGATGGTCAGCACCCGCGGGTCGTCCCAGAACGCCGCCTGCACCCCGTCCCCGTGGTGCACGTCCACGTCGACGTACGCGACCCGCTCGGCGCCCAGCTCCAGCAGCCTGGCGATGGCCAGCGCGGCATCGTTGTAGACGCAGAACCCGGACGCCGCGCCCGGCATCGCGTGGTGCAGTCCGCCGGCGAAGTTCACGGCGTGCAGCGCGTCCCCGCGCCACACGGACTCCGCCGCCCCCACGGACTGGCCCGCGATGAGGGCGGACACCTCGTGCATCGAGGCGAACGCGGGATCGTCCACGGTGCCGAGCCCGTACGAGCCGTCGGCGGCACCGGGGTCGGCCGAGGCCGCCTTCACGGCCTGGATGTAGTCCTCGCGGTGCACGAGCCGCAGCGTCGAGTCACCCGCGGGCTTCGCCGAGACCACCTCGATGTCCCGGTCCAGCCCGAAGGCGTCGACGAGTTTCCTGGTCAGCGCGAGCCTGACCGGATCCATCGGATGATCCGGACCGAAGTCATAGCCCGTTACTGCCTCGTCCCACATCAGCTGTGCGCGGCCGCTCATGCCCGTCACCGTATCGGGCGCCACCGGCCGAGAACGAACGGGCGTACACCAGCGTCAGCAGGACCAGCGCCATCGGCACGAGCATGGCCCCCCGGTAGCTCCAGGCGTCCCCGAGCGCGCCCACGAGCGGCGAACCGACCAGGAAGCCGACATAGTTGAAGATGTTCAGGCGTGCGACGGCCGCGTCGGACGCCTCCGGGAACAGCCGTCCGGCCGCGGCGAACGTCTGCGGTACGAGGACGCACAGGCCCAGGCCCAGCAGGGTGAAGCCGAGCATCCCGGTCCACGCCCCCGGCGCTCCCGCGACCACCGCGAAGCCGAGCGCCGCGACCAGCGCACCGAGCCGTACGACGGCCGCGGCCCCGAACCGCCGTACGCCGAAGTCCCCGAGGGACCGGCCGAGCAGGGTGGTCACCATGTAGACGTTGTACGGAACCGTCGCCAGCTGCTCCGAACTGCCCAGCGTGTCCTGGAGGTACTTGGCGCTCCAGTTGGAGACGGTCGAGTCGCCGATGTACGCGAACGTCATCACCAGGCACAGCGGCAGCAGCAGCCGGAACACCAGCGCCCCCGCCTGCACCGGCGCCCCGGCCTCGCCGGCCGAGCCGGCCGCGGGTCCGGGCCGGCCCCCGTCGACGTACCACCTGCTGCCGAGGAGGACCGCCGGCAGCAGGACCACGACCACCGGCAGATACGACACCCACAGCGCCAGATGCCCGTGCGCCCCCACCCAGGCGAGCGAGGCGCCCACGATCCCGCCGAGGCTCCACGTCGCGTGGAAGCCCAGCATGATGCTGCGCCCGTAAGCCCGTTGAAGGCTGACCCCCAGCATGTTCATGGAGGCGTCGAGAGCGCCGACGGCCAGCCCGAAGGCGGCCAGCGCCACGGCGATCTCGGTGATGCCGCTGCCGGCGCCCGCCGCGAGGAGGGCGAGCAGCACGACGGGTTGCGACCAGCGCAGTACCCGGCTGGGGGGTACGCGTTTGACGAGCTGTTCGGTCGTGACGCTGCCGACGCCCGCCAGGACCGGCACGGCGGCGAGGAAGACGGGAAGCAGCGCGTCGGAGATCCCGTATCGGTCCTGGATGGCCGGGATCCTGGTCACGAGCAGGGCGAAGGCGACGCCCTGGGCGAAGAAGCTGAACGCCAGCGAGGCCCTACCGCGCCGCAGCACATCGGTCATGGCGGCGAGCGTAGGGCCCCTGCTTACTGCTGGGTAGATCCAGTAGAAGATGAATGCCGCTCACCTTCGCCTCGGCTTCGCCGCCGGTCCTACCGGGCGAGTGCGTACGCGGGCTCCTGGGCGTCGGCCTTCTTGAGCTCGGCCAGGAGCTGCTCGTGCATCGGTCCGGCACCGAGGGCGCCGCCGACCACGAAGCCGAGGCCCATGGCGCCCATCATGATCACCGTGCCGAGCCAGACCATGGTGTCCACCGGCAGCGTGTAGGCGCCGACGATCCGCACGACGCACTCGCCGAGCAGCACCGCGCCCCAGACGAGGGAGAAGATCCGCTCCGAGCGCCGGAAGGCCGGCGATCCGGTCATCAGCCGTTCCCAGGCGGCTTCCTTGGTGGCGTCGCCCTTGACCAGGAAGGGCTTCATGCCCGCGGTCATCATGGGCTTCCCGAGCGCCACCGAGACCAGGATCCCGATGCCGATGGTGCTGCTGACGGCGCTGTCCTTGACGAGCATGAGTCGCGGGTCGCCGGAGACGAAGCTGAGGACCAGCCCGACGACGTTCACGACGAGAATGAGGGCGGCGAGCGCGTTGAGCTTCCGCTCGGTGACCGCGCCCCACAGGGTCCGCACGGCCGGGACGACGCTGCTGCAGGCGAGCGCCGCGAAGGTGCTCAGGCCGAGGGCGTCCTTGCACAGGTAGTACGCACCGAGCGGCAGCGCCACGTCCACGATCAGCGGAGCGAAGGCGTTCTTCTTGTTCTGACCCTGGGATGCCGTGTTCGTCGTCATGCCCTCAGCTTCGCCGCTGTCGGGGGTCCGGCAGTAGAAACGATCGTCCGGAGCCCGGCATGACAAATGTCAGCGGCCTCCCGGTGGCTCCGGTCAGGCCCGGCCTCATCGCAGCAGGTCAGCCAACTCGCCCAGGGCGGAGAACAGGTGGGAGGCGTCGGCCAGCCGGGAGGCGGGGGTCATCGCGGTGAACCCGTAGACGTCCATCCCGGCGGCGACGGCGGCCTGGACGCCCAACGGGCTGTCCTCGATCACGACGCACCGACCCGGCGCGACACCCATGCGTTCCGCCGCGTGGAGGAACAGGTCCGGTGCCGGCTTCCCCTTGCCCACGTCCTGAGAGCTGAAGATCCGTTCGTTCTCGAACCACCGGTCGAGTCCGGTCGTACGGTGCCCCACCCGGATCCGCTCATGGCTGCCGGACGACGCCACGCAGTACGGGACTCCGTCGGCGGACAGCTTCTCCAGGATCTCCGCGGCGCCGGGGACGGGCTTCAACTCCCGCTCGAAGGCGTCGAAGACACGCGTGTGGAAGACGTCGTCGAAGTCCTCGGGCAGCGCTCGTCCGGTGCGTTCCGCGATGAGTTCGTGGATGCGGTGCATGGCCGATCCCATGTAGTCGCGGATCGAGTCCTCGTACGTCGTGGGATGCCCGAGCTCGGTGAGGTACGCGGCCAGCACCCGGTTGGAAATGGGCTCGCTGTCGACGAGCACACCGTCGTTGTCGAATATGACGAGGTCGTAGCGCATGAAATTGATCATAAACGCAGAAGACCCCGCACCATGAGGTGCGGGGTCTTCCCACAATTTGTTCGGCGGCGTCCTACTCTCCCACAGGGTCCCCCCTGCAGTACCATCGGCGCTGTAAGGCTTAGCTTCCGGGTTCGAAATGTAACCGGGCGTTTCCCTCACGCTATGACCACCGAAACACTATGAAACTGTCAACCGCACCATGTGTGGCACATGGGGTTGTTCGTGGTTTCAGAACCAACACAGTGGACGCGAGCAACTGAGGACAAGCCCTCGGCCTATTAGTACCAGTCACCTCCACACGTTACCGTGCTTCCAGATCTGGCCTATCAAC